>CAYTEK010000068.1:0-15219 GCA_964436715.1 uncultured Verrucomicrobiota bacterium
GAGTACCTGATGAAGAATCCTCCTAAAAATGGAGAGACGAGCCCCATTATGGCCATGATCAACGCCATGGGCTACACCCGCGAGCAGGTGATCATCGGCAACATCGTCAAGTGCCGCCCGCCCGGCAATCGCGTGCCCACGCCCGAAGAAATGGAAGGTTGCATCCCCTACCTCAAGCGGCAGATCGCCGTCATCCAGCCCAAGCTGATCGTCTGCCTCGGCGCCACGGCCGCGCGCGGACTGGGCAACGAAACCATGCCCATCGGCAAGGCCCGCGGCAGCTGGCGCGAATTCGAAGGCATCCCCGTCATGCTCACCTTCCACCCGGCCTATCTCTTGCGCGATCCGCGCCAGAAGGCCCCCTGCTGGGCCGATCTCAAGGCCGTGCTCGCCCGCCTCGGAAAAACCCCGCCGGCCAAAGACGCCTAGACGAGATCCAGCGGAATCGTCCCTGGCTCCTGCTGGTTTCGACAGGATTCACGGGATGAGACCGGCAAGGGCGCCGCTACGCAAATTGCACCGGCAGGCGATGGTTTTCTGCCGAACCGCTCCCCTTCCCCGCCGTTGCCTTTGCGATCTTGGCGTGCTTTGCGAGAGACGGTTCCCTCGCCCCCAAAAAAATCCTGTAAATCCTGTTAATCCTGTCTAAAAATTTCTCGGGCTTTACGGATTTTCCTTCCCCGCGATCTTCGCCGTGTTTTCGGCGATGCGGAACAGGACGATCAGCGTCTCCAGCCACACGCGCGAAAGAATCGTCGCGACCAGGAACGCGATCGGCGCCAGCACCAGTCCGGTCAGAATGCCGCCGAACGACTTCGTCGCGAAGCCGCCGAACAGGATCGCGAGACCCCACACGCCCGCGCCGATCATGGCGCAGACGTAGAGCACCGTGATGATCTTGGTGGTGATGAATTCGTTGAACGACAGATCGAACAACCGCCCGAAAAAGCCTTTGTCTTCCATAAGCTGACCTCCTGCGCGAAAGATGGCACAAGCCCCGCCCAAGCGCAAGCCGCACGGACCGCGCAAACCCGGCCTTTGCAGGCGCGGACGATCCCGCATGCGCGGAGCGCCGCCGAGATCCGGGGAATCGAAGGGTGGTGGGCGTTACTGGACTCGAACCAGTGACCTCGTGCATGTGAGGCACGCGCTCTAACCAACTGAGCTAAACGCCCTTCGTCGATGAAGCGGGGAAAGAATACGGGCGCGCCGCCAAATGTCAAGCGAGGCGACGCCCCGCGCCGGCGAAGGAATCCGCCGCGATCCGGCGCGGCGCGGATCCACGGGATCGCCTGCCGGCAACGCCGGAGTCGCCCATTTTCCACCGCGCCATTGGCCGACATGCAAGACGGAGTTGAAAAAGCCGCGCCCGCCGCAGACAGCCGATGGCGTTAATGCGCCCCGGCGGAGCCATCCGGCGCCAAGCAGCGCAGACATGACCATGTTCCGATAGCCTATTTAATATGATGGTTAATTAATGATGATACGATGTTACGAGCGCTATTTATCGTTGCATCACATTGCATGGCAATTTAAAGCAAGATGTCTCATGAGATATTTCATATGATGGTTAGTTAATAATCATACGATTTTCAAGCTCGGGAAAGATCTGGGATGCGGCCAACCACGACGAAAACGCGCCGTTGGGTGCACATTTTCTTTCCGCCAAATGAGGTGCAACGACCAGTTCCTGTCATCCGACCGGCCTCGCCCACCAGCACTCCTCTTCGATGCGGCCAAGCGCGGCTCGCATCCGTTCCGCCTCCCCTTTATGGCGCGCCTTGGGCTTGAGTTCGGGCGGGGTTCGTGGGAGACTTCCGCCGTGGATTTGCCCAAAACCATTTCGGCGGCAAAGGCCTGCGACGCGCGGCGCGTCGCCGCGCCCCAAGACGCGGCGGACCTGTCGGCTTTCCTGCTCCAGCCTGGTTTGTTCGGCACGCCGCTGACGCCGGGAGAACAGGACGAATTCCGCACCCACCCGGCGGCGGTGCTCGGCTGCGCGGACGATGCCTATTGGTGCGTGCGCGACGCCAACGGCGCGATCTGCGCCGCGCTCGGCGTCCGCATGAACGCCGAGCGGACGGGCATTTTCGAAGTCAGCGTTCTGGCGATCCAAGCCGCCCAGCGCCGGCGCGGGCTGGGCCGTCGCCTGCTGGAACTGGCCTTGGCGTTCGTGGCCGACGCCAACGGCCGGGGCCTGCTCTTCGAGACATCGTCGGACGCTTCCTACGCGCCGATGCACAAGCTGCTGGCGGATTTGGGATTCAAGCAGGTGGGCCGCTTCCCGGATTTCTACTTTCCGGGGGAAGACACGCTCTGGTACTATCGAGCCATCGAACGTTGAATCACCCCGGAACCGCATGGTCCGCCCCAGCCCCAGCCTGCCCATCCTGTTGGCCGCCACCCTCCTGCTGGGCGGCGCGCTGTTCGTCCAGCGCGACCGCATCCCCGAATCCTTCTCGCTTTCCGACGTCGTGCCGTTCGAGCAGCTTTCCAAGGCCGCGCGGTGCGCGGACGGGTCCTTTGCGGCGGTGTTCGACTCCAACAAGCGCATCGCGCGGGTGGACGCCGACGGCGCCTTGATCCACCTGATTCCGGCCCGCAACGATCCCGAAAAAGGATTCTATTTCGCCAACGAAATCGCCTTCGACCCCGCCGGGCGGCTGTACGTGGCGAGCACCTACCTGGACACGGCGACGCTGGCCGTGAATCGCGAGGCCGTCGTGCGGTTTTCGCCGGAAGGCCGGCCGGAGGCGGTGCTGCACGCGATCGTCCACGATCCGGCGCAGTACGTCGACAACATCGGCACGATCCGGTCGCTGCAATGGACGCCGGACGGTCTGCGGTTCTGCCGGGCGGAGGCGGACGGCATCCACAGCCTGCGGATCGATCCCGGCGACGGCCGGACGCTCGAAGAGCTCGTCACGCCGTATCCCGGCGAGGCGCCGAGCGTGATCTACGCGACGATTTCCGCCGACGGCCGCGAACTGGCGTATTCCACGGCGGCGACGGAAATCTACGCCGGGGCGCCGGGCGCGATCCCGACCAAGCGCTACGACGGCCGCGAACTGCCCGACGACGTGCAGTCGATTCCGGCGGACCTGCACTATCTGGGCGCCGAGCTGCATTTCTCCGATCTGGGCCGCGACGCCATCCTGCGGCTGACGGGCGCGAACGCCGCAACGGCGACGTTCGACCGCGCCATCGCCGCGGCCGGGGGCTACGCGGACGACTTTTTCGAGTGCAAGGCGTTCCAGATCGAGCCTGGCCACCTGACGCTGGCCAACCACGGCAAAGCGGTGTTCTGCCCGCTCGCCGGCGGCGGCGCAATCCGCACCTGCGACCGCGCGCAGGGCAACACGACGCTCTGGGCCAAGCGGGCAGCGATCTGGCTGCAGTTGGCGGCATTCGCCGGCGCGATGCTTGCGCTGATCGTTCTGGCCATCCGGCACGCCTCGCCCGAAGGCCGGCGCCTGGCGAAGCAGGTGGCGCTGGTGGCGCTGATGATCGGCACGGCCGTGGGCATCACGACCTACATGATCTTCAACAACATGAGCCGCCGGCTGGACGAGGAAGCCCGCAACAACCTGCGGGGCTATCTGGCCGTGGGCCAGCTGGTGGTGGACGGCGACGCCGTGGACCGCATCCGGCACGTGAAGCACTACATGAACGCGGACTACCAGGCCGTGCTGAAGCAGCTGGGCCAGACGATCACCCGCGAAGGCGCCATCGCGTCGGGCACCTACTCGGGCGTGTACAAGGCGTTCGGCGACAAGCTGTCGGCGCTGGCGTACCACGACGGGTTGCGGGGCATCTTCTATCCCTACGACTACCAGTACGCCGAATCCATCTACGCGCAGGTGGCCCGGACCGGCCAGCCGTACGTCGGGGAGATCGTGGACATCTACGGCGTCTGGCTCAACGGCGTGGTGCCGCTGAAGAATTCCGCCGGCGAAACCGTGGGCCTGCTCGAGGTGGGCGTGGACCAGTCCGCCCAGCGCGAAGCCAACCGCGCCTTGTTCAAGAGCACGCTCATGGACCTGGCGATGGTCCTGTTCGTGCTGCTGTTCGTGTTCTTCGAAATCGGCTTCTTCAGCTCCCACGTGATGGACCGCCGCGACCGCGCGGACGCGGCCGCGGGGCAGCGCTACGACGAAGGGGCGCTGCGGTTCACGTCGTTCCTGGCGATCGCGGGCGTGTTCCTGTCCGCCTCCTTCCTGCCGCTGTTCAGCAAGTCGCTGGCGCCGACCCTGGGGCGCGTGCCGTTCGACGTGATCGTGGGCCTGCCGATGGTGATCGAGACGCTGTGCGGGGCCGTGGTGGCGGTGCTCTACGGCCACGTGCGCCGGCGGGCGGGCCTCAAGACGGACGTTGTGCTCGGCTGCCTGGTCATCGCGGCCGGCATGGCGGCCACGGCGCTGGCGGGCACGTTCGCCCGGCTGATCGCGGGCCGCGTGCTGGTGGGCATGGGCATGGGCCTGCTGATGATCGCGTTCCGCACGTATTTCCTGATCGAAACGGACGCCGCGCGCAAGGAATCCGGCATCATCGCGCTGACGGCGGGCGTGATCGCGGGGATCAACGTGGGGTCGGTGTCCGGCGGCATGCTGGCGGCGCGGATCGGGATGGCGCCGACGTTCTGGATCCAGGCGGCGCTGCTGGTGCTGGCGGCGGGCGCCGCGCTGGCGCTCGTCCGCACCCGGCGCCGGCCGCCGGCGAACGGCCGGGCCGCGGGCGCGCCGTCGCCGTGGGCGTTCCTGCGCGACCGGGCGGTGTGGAGCTTCTTCGTCTTCGTCTTCCTGCCGGTGACCGCGGCGGGGCTGTTCCTGGGCTTCCTGTTCCCGCTGTTCGCCGAGGCGCAGGGCCGCACGATCAACGAAATCGGCCTGGCCTTCATGCTGTTCGGCGCGGCGAGCGTCTATCTGGGCCCGACGCTGACCCGCCTGACGACGGCGCTGTTCGGCGCGCGCCGATCCATGCCCATCGGGGCGCTGATCATGACGGGCGCCCTGCTGGTGTTCGCCGCGTTCCAGACCTTGGCGGCGGCCTACGCAACCATCGTCCTGTTCGGCCTCACGGAAAGCCTGATCTTCAACCAAGGTCTGTCCTACTATTCCTCGCTGCCGAGCGTGCGCCGGTTCGGCGAGGACAAGGCGATGGGCGTCTACAACGTGTTCGAATCCGGCGGCGAAGCGCTGGGGCCGATGGCCTTCGGTTTGGCCGCCAGCCTGAGCCTGGGGCTCGGCGTGGCCGCCATCGCCGCCGCGCTCGGCGCCGGCGCCGCGCTGTTCTGGATGCTGGGCCCGCGCGCCGGGGAGCCCCGCCCATGAAGCTGGCGAACTGGTATCGGCGGCAAACGGTCCGGCGCAAGATCTTCATCCCCTTCTTCGCCATCACGCTGCTGTCGTCCACGCTCTTCACCGTCTACGGATTCCGGCAGAACGTGAAAGCCATCGAGGACGGCATCGACAAGCGCCTGTTCATCGCCGTCTTGACGATGCCGCAGCTGCTGCCGCCGGACTACTTCGACCGGGTCCGGGATCCGCGCAGCATTTCCGCCGACGAGCATTGGGCCCACACGCGGCGGCTGTGCACCTTCCTGGAGCACGTCGGCGGCACGTATCTCTACGCGCTGCACATGGAAAGCAACCGCTACTACTTCGTCGCCTCCGCCGCCACGGACACGGCGTATTGGGTGGAATACACGAATCCGGCGCCCAACATCTACGAGGTCCAGAAGACATGGGCGCCGAACGTTTCGACCACGCCCGATCCGGACTACGGCCTGCTGCGGTCCGTGGTCGTCGGCTACAAGGATTCCGCCGGCCGGCGCTTCATCCTCGGCGCCGACATCCACGCCTCAGAAGTCGCCGCGCTCAAGCGGCGCGCGTTCTTGAACTTCTTCCTGATGGGCTTCGCCAGCTTCCTGCTGGCGGTCGTGTTCAGCTACGTCGCCAGCTGCACCATCACGCAGCCGCTGATCCGCCTGTCGAACTTCACCCGCCGCCTCGTCGAGGGCGAATTCTCCGACGCCATCCGCCTGGATCCCGGCCTCTTCCCCGACGGCAACCAAACCAAGGCCGAAACCGCCATCCTCGCCTTCGATTTCGACCGCATGCAGGCCAATCTGGCCGAACACATCGAGCAGCTCAAGTTCACGCAGTCCGCCCGGGAACGCGCGGAGAGCGAACTGCGCATCGCCGGCCAGATCCAGGAAACCTTCCTGCCCGGGCCGTTCGACCCGGCGGAATTCGGCGGCGGCGTGCAGCTGCAGGCGATCATGAAGACCGCCAAGCAGGCCGGCGGCGACCTGTTCGACTATTTCGCGCTCGACGACGCGCACCTGTTCTTCGCCATCGGCGACGTGTCGGGCAAAGGCATGCCGGCGGCCATGTTCATGTCGGCCGCGGTGGTGCTGCTGCGCTCCGCGGCCAAGCAGTGGCGCGATCCGGCCGAAATCCTGCGCCGGGTGAACGACGACCTGGCCATCCGCAACGAAAGCTGCACCTTCGTGACGCTCTTCGTCGGCTGCCTCGACGTCCGCACGGGCGAAGTGGTCTTCGCCAACGGCGGCCACAACCTGCCGCGCCGAATCGCCGCCGACGGCGCGACGACGACCCTGCCCGCGAAAACGAACATGGTCGTGGGCGCGCTCGGCGGCCGGACGTTCGCCCGCGAAACGCTGGCGCTGCAACCCGGCGAAGCGCTGGTGCTCTACACCGACGGGATCACCGAGGCGTTCGACGCCGGCGACCGGCTTTACGGCGAAGAGCGCCTGGACCGCTGCCTGGGCGCGCTGCCGGCGACGGCCTCCGCCGCGGAAATCGTCTGCGCCGTCGTCGCCGACGTGGCCGCCTTCGCCGGAACGCGGGAGCAGTCCGACGACATCACGATGCTGGTGCTGCGCCGCGCGCCCGCCGGATCGAAAATTTCTTGATGGCATGCGGCACGATGCGACAGGATGACGGACGCAAACGATCCTCGAGAAAGGCGGCTGAACATGGAACTCTCCGTTGAAAAGCGAAACGACGTGGCCATCGTGGCGGCCGGCGGCCGGCTGGACGCCGGCGGGGCGCCGGAATTCGAGGCGCGCTGCAAGGCGTTGCTGCAGGAAGGCGCGAAGCGGCTGCTGCTGGACTTGGCCAAGGTGGACTACGTCAGCAGCGCCGGCCTGCGCAGCCTGCTCGTCCTCGCCAAGGCGGTGAAATCCGCCGGCGGCGCCCTGGCGCTGTGCAGCCTGGCGCCCGCCGTGCGCGACGTCATGACGATTTCCGGCTTCGACAACATCCTGCCGCTGGCCGCGGATCGGGCCGCCGCGCTGGACCTGCTGAAATAGATTTCTCCGGCGGCGGCGACCATGATCGAACTGTCCATGGCCAACGACTCCGCCGATTTGGCGCGGGTGCTGGACGAGATCGACGCGCGCCTGGCGGAGCGGCCGGTTTCCCCCAAACGGAAGTACGCGGTCCGCCTGGCCCTGGACGAGTTGCTGTCCAACGTCATCCGCTACGCCTACGACGATGCCGCCGCACACCGCATCGAGCTCCGGCTCGATCCGGGCACGCCGTTCGCCCTGACGATCGCGGACGACGGCAAACCCTTCGACCCCACCGCCGACGCGCCGCCGCCCGTGCTCGCCGGCCCCGTGGAAGACCGCCCCATCGGCGGCTTGGGGCTGCACATTCTCAAGCAGATGGGCCTGAAGCTTGCCTATCGCCGCGACGGCCGGCGCAACGTCTTGCGCGTCGAATTTCCGGAAGAGCCGCCGCCATGATGTCCATGCTCTACATGAGCAGCCCCATCAACGCCCTGCTGGAGGGCTTCTACCGCGACGACGTCACCGTCGCCACGCTGCGGGAAAAAGGCGATTTCGGCATCGGCACGTTCAACCAACTCGACGGCGAAATGATCGCGCTGGACGGGCGCTTCTTCCAGCTCGACCTCGACGGCAACGCCCGCCCCGTCGGCGACGACCTGAAGACGCCTTTTTCCACCGTGTGCCGGTTTCAGCCGACGCTGACGGAGGAAATCGCCGCACCGCTGACCTGGGAAGCCTTCGGCGCGCAGCTCAAAAACGCGCTGCCGTCGGACAACATGTTCACCGCCCTCCATCTGCAAGGACGCTTCCGCTCGGTCGTCACCCGCTCCGTGCCCCGCACCGAAAACTACCGGCCGCTGTCCGAAGCGACGGACCACCAGAAGCTGCGCACCTTCGCGGACGTCGAAGGCCATCTGGTGGGCTTCTACACGCCGGGCTTCGTGCCGTCGATCAACGTGCCCGGCTTCCATTTCCATTTCATCGACGAGGATTTTTCCGCCGGCGGGCATCTGTTGAAGTGCGAACCGGCGCATTTGGCCATCCGGCTGCAGGTGTTCTTCAGCATGGAACTCACGCTGCCCAAGACCCTCGACTACCTGACCGCTTCCTTCGCGCGCGACGCGAAAAAGGATCTCGAAAAGGCGGAGAAATAGGCGGTTCCGTCTTTGGAGCCCCCGACGACCCCGTCGGGGGTCGGCTGTTAAGTCTTCGGCCTTTTGGCGGCGAGGGCGAACGCCAAGACGGCGTTCATGAGCCAGAGGGCTCCCAGATCGAATCCGAAGGTGCGGAACGTTCTTTCCCCCAGCCGTTTTTCTCCGGCCATGAATGGCGCGCGGCCCCAAGGCGATTCGGGCGCCTGATAGATGGGATCCACCAAGCGAACGAGGCGGCCGCCTTGCTCGCGCAACGGATCCCGCACGCCCTTGCGGCGCACCAATTCGACGATCCGCCGATTGGTCTGCGCCTTGACGAGAGCCGCCAGACCCGCTTCGCCGTGCTCGGCGAGCAAGGCTTCCTGGATCGCGTCGCGCCGGCTTTGGAGGGCGGGCCGCGCGGCCAGTTCCGCGCGGGCGAGCGCGCGCAAGTCGGCCTTGAGCGCATCGAACCCGGCGCGCTCCGGCGGCCGGAGAGCGGCGACGGAGATCCGGGCGCCGGACAAACGATCCGATTCGCCCTCCAGCGCGCCGAATTCGCGGACGAGTTGCGCGCGGAACGCTTCGCGCCGGTCCGGCGCCGCGAGGTAGAACGCGTCGAGCCGGCCTTGCAGCGCGGGGATCCAGTCGTTCGCGAGATAGTCCAGGTTGGAAAGTTCCTGGTCGATCTCCAGGAAATGCCGCTGGTAGGCGTTGGACTGGAACTGCTCCACGACCAGCGCCTCGAAGGCCCAACGCGAGGCCGTCAGCTCGCCGATCCACGGCGGATAGGCGTGCGGCGCGGCGCGCGAGCGCAAATCGTCGAAATCGACGATGAGTCCGCCCAGCAGCATCTGCGGCAGCAGCAACAGCGGCAGCAGGACGTAGGTCGCGACGGCGGACCGCACCCGGGCCGACACGTTCAGGCCCAGGATGGCGCCGAACGCGGCCGCCGAAAACAGCGCCAGCCACAGTTTCGCGAAAAAGTCCGGGATGCGCAGCCAAGCCGCGCCGAACGCCGCGCAAACGGCGGTCTGCAGCAGGACCAAGCCCGCGACGTGCAGGATCTTCGCGCCGGCGTAGGCGCTCCAGCTCAGGTGCAGGAACTGCTCGCGCCGCAGCACGCGGCGGTCGCGCACGATTTCCTCCGCGCTGACGCTCAGGCCCAAGAAGATCGCCACGATCGCGGTCATGAAGAAATAGACCGGCAGATAGGGATTGGCGCCGAACGTGTACGCGCCGGCAGGCGCGGCGCGGCACAGCTCCGCGGCGATCCAAGCGAGCGCCGGCGGTTCCAGCAGGTTCAGCCAGACATAGGCGCGATTGGCGGCGCGCGCGCGCAGGGTGCGCGCCAGGAAAACGCGCAGTTGCCCCAGCCAACCGGGGCGGTTCAGATGGCGCGGCGGCGGTTCGGCGGCGGGTTTGCCGGCCGCGGCCGGCGGCGGCGCAGTCTTGCGCCAGGCGTCGTGCCAGAATTCCGGCGGAAACTGGCGTTCGCGGGTGAACCGGCCGTCGGCGTCGGTCGCCTTGGATTCGACGAGCGCGAAGATCTGCTCGGGATGGACGTTGCCGCAGGCGGGACAAACGCCGCACTCGGCGCCGGCCAAATGCGCGGCCTCGCGAAAATGCCGCGCGGCCTCGAGGGGATGGCCCATGTAGATGGGCACGCCGCCCTTGTCCAGGATCCACAGCGCGTCGAATTGCCGGAACAGGTTGGACGACGGCTGGTGGACGATCGCGATCACCAGCCGCCCGCGCGCGGCCTGCGCCTTGAGCAGCCCCATCACGACGTCGGAATCCGCGGAGGACAGGCCCGAGGTGGGCTCGTCCACGAACAGGACCGACGGCTCGCGGATCAGTTCCAGCGCGACGTTCAGCCGCTTGCGCTGGCCGCCGCTGATGGTTTTCGAAAGCGGATCGCCCACCTTCAGGTCGGCGATTTCCTCCTGATTCAATTCGGCGAGCATCCGGCGGACGCGCTCGCAGCGATCGGCGGCCGACAGCCCGGCCAGGCACAGCCGCGCGTTGTAGTCGAGGTTTTCGCGGACGGTCAGGTCCTCGAACAGCAGATCGTCCTGCGGCACGGTGCCCACGACGCCCTCCAGCGCGGCGGGCTCGCGGTGGAGATCGATGCCGTTGAGGAGCACGCGGCCCGCCTGGGGCCGCAGGCTGCCGTTGAGCAGCTGGACCAGCGTGGATTTGCCCACGCCGCTGCCGCCCATCACGGCGATGAGGCGCCCGCCGGTCTCGCAAAACGAGAAATCCCGGATGCCCCCCTCGCCGCCCGGAAAGCGATAGACGAGGCCCTCGGCCTCGAACCGGATCGGCGGAAAGGCGGACGCGGCGCCGAACAGCCGCTCGAGTTCGCACCGATGGACCGGCTGTCCGCCGGCGTCGCGGAGAATCGCGCCGGGCGCGAGCGGATGGAACCGGCCGGGCGCCACCGGATTGTCGTCGAGGGAGATTTCGCCATGCAACGCGCGGACGAAGAGCCCGCCCGTCCAGGGGCTGTGCAGCACGGCGATTTCCGCGCGCCAGCCGGCGCGGCGAAAGCGCCGGCAGAGGCCGGCGGTCTCGTCCGGTGCGGCGGCGACGAACTGCCGCCACGCCGCCAGCTCGGGTTCCGGCACGCGGAACGCGGCGGCGATGCGCGCCAGCAGGCGGTCGGCGCGTTCGCCGGCCGCCGGCAGCGCCCGGCGCAGCTGCAGCGAATGCAGCAGGAACGACTGCTTTTCGGCGGGCGACAGCACCGCGGCCAGCCGCTCGCAGACGCGGTCGAGCGCGTCTTCGGGCGCGGCGGACGCGGTGGACCCGGCGTAGAGTTCCCGCAGGTCCGCGAAGATGCCGAAGCTGGGATCCGTGCGGCGCAGGCCCAGCGCGCCGACGAGATAGTCCTCCGCCAAACGGGCGGCTTCGTCCCGCCGCTCGCCCGCCAGCGCGGTCAAGACGGCGAAGACGTGGACGATTCCGTTCAGCGCGTGTTCATGCATGGGGCGCGGCCGAACCCGGCGCTATTGGACGATCTTGTTCCGGGCCTTCTCGATGGCCGGCCGCAGCGCGTCCAGCTGCGTCGGCGCGATTTCGGGCTTGTCGCCCAGAATGACGAAGATGGACGCCAGGAAATTCATCCGGTCGTGGCCGCCCACCCAGGCGGCGAACTCCGGACTTGCGCCCATGCGCTGGAGCAAGCGGTCGTAGGCCTGGAAGGAATCGCGCAGGTACGCGACGTACGCCATGGCGGACGGATCGTAGTTCGACAGGCGGCACAGTTCCGCGGTGAGGTACAGGCCTTCGAGCAGGAACCCGTAGAGACTGTCCGCGGCGAATTCCGCGCCTTCGCTGGTTTCCAGCTTGTCCTGCCAGGGCTTGCTCCGCTCCTGCTCCTGCACCAGTTGCCGCAGCCGGTCGTCGCCGCCGGGCTGGTCGATCTGTTCCAGCGCCTCGCGATAGCGGCGCGCCAATTCGGGCTGCGGATAGCCGACCTGTTCGAGCAGTTGGCACACGGCCTCCCCGCACCGCGCGGCCTCCGCCTGCCGGCCGAACGTCGAGGCGTACGTCAGGTCCATCAAATACGTCCCGACCATGATGCGGCGCATCACGACGCCTTGGAAGCGATCGACGTCGACGGGCGCGACGAGTTCGGACACGTAGGCGGCGCCGACTTCGCGCAGGGCCGCCATCACTTCGCCCATCGCCGGCGTTTCCTTTTCGATGGCCGCGAGATCGTCCTGGAGCGCCTGGCGCAATTCCGCGGAAATCTCGGTGGCCGAAGCGCCGGCGACCGCGACCGCCAACCAACACCCCAGCGCCATTCCCAACGTTTTCATCTGCATGGCCTCTTCTCCCGGCGGCAGGAACCCAGTTGCGGGCCCCACCACGGGCCAAATGCTGAACCTTTCGCGAAATCGCGTCAATCGGTTTCGCGTTTTCTTTCGTTTGCCGGCGCCTTCGGCTACGATGCGGACAGGTTGGGATCCCGGCGCCGGCGCGGGCAGACGTCCGACCCCAGGAATTCGCATGGAAAACCGAACGTGGCAGCCGATTCCGGGAGCGCCGGGCGCATTCGCGCATCCCTTCGTGCGCCCGCCGGACGTGTTGTCCGCCAATTCCTATTTGATCGAACTTCCGGGCGGCCGGCTGCTGATCGATCCCGGCGCGCTGCCGGCGCAAACGGCGGAATTGCGCCGGATTTTCCGCGCCCGCGCGGGCAGCCGCGCGGCGCCGCTGCTGGTCTGCGTCACGCACTGCCACCTCGACCACAGCCGCGAGGCGGCCGCGTGGCTCGACGGTTCGACGTGGTTCGCGGCGCAGGAGCACGGCGCCCAGGCGCTGGCCGCCGGCGACCGCCGGAGCACGGCCGCGGACTTGTACGGCGTGGCGGCGCCGCGCGCGCACACCCACGTGCCGCTGCTGACCGCGGCAGACGCGCACGCGCGGCAGCCCCGCCGCGTGCGGCTGGCCGACGGCCTCGAAGCGCGTCTCGCCACGGAAGCGCGCGGCGACGCCCTCCGGCAAACGCTGGCCTGGGGCGCCGGACCCGTCCTGGAAATCCTCCCCTGCGCCGGCCACAGCCCGGACAGCGTCTGCTTCCGTCTCGGCGAATGGCTGTTCATCGGCGACCTGCTGAGCGCGGGCCGGCCGCTGGTCGCCGGCTTGCCCGGCTGGGATCCCCGGCAGCTCGCGCGGTCGCGCGCGGACGTCATCCGGCTGCTGGAGGAAAGCGCCGTCCGCTGGTGCTGTCCCGGCCACGGAAATCCGCTGCCGGCGGAAAAAACCCTGGACCTGCTGCGGCGCCAGCGCGACCAGGCGGACGCGGCCGGCGACGTCGAGGAAATGAACGCCCAGCGCCTGTTCCGCACGATCGCCGGCGCGCTGGAATTGATCGACGAAGCCGAAGAAACCTTCGCCGCCGTCGCCGGCCGCCTGCTGTACGTGGCCGATCGCCTGGACCTGCTGGACGAACCGGAAATGGCGCGGCGCTGCCGGTCCGCCTTGGACATGGACGCGACGGACGCCCTGCTCCAGTCCTTCCGCGACCTGTGCCGCACCTATGCCGCGGGCGACGTGCCCCAAGTGGCGTTCGCGCTCGCCGCGGTGCCGCTGGTGGAAAAGCTGCGCGCGCGCCTCGCGCCCGAAGCGCTCCGCGCCTTTCTGCCGGCCGCCCTGGTCAACCGGGCGCAGCGGTTGCTGCTCGACTTCATGGGCCTCGCCCAAGGCGCGCGCAACCTCGAGGAATTCGTGCCGACCGACGCCGGCGCGCTGCTGGCCGAAATCGAAGCGGCCTGGCAGGCCAGTCCGCACCTGGACGATGCGATCATGGACCGCGCGGACGATTCCGAAGGCTTCGCGGCGGAATTGGCCCGGCGCATCGGTCATCCGCCGCCGGCCCGGCGCATGCCGGTGCGCTTCGCCGCCGCCTCCGCGCCGCTGGCGCCGGTGGCCGCGGCCCGTTTCGGCGACGTGCTGATCCAATTCCTCGAGTGGCTCGCCTTGGGCGGCGCCCGGTCGGCCGAGGTGGCGAGCGGCGCCGCGGGGTCGCGGCCGGTCGTCGAAATCGCCTGCGCAGGCTGGACGCCTGACGATTCGCCGCGCACGACCGCCAAGCTGCGCTCGTTCGCGCGCCGGTTCGCGCTGGCCGGGTTCGAATGGACCGTCGAACCGCGGCGCTTCCGCTTGGTCCACGGCGGCCCCGCCGCCCCGGCGCGCTGAAGGGCCGCCGCGCGGCCGGTTCTTGCCTCGCCGCGGCCGGCGTGCTACAAAATCTCCATTCAGAAAGGCGGGCAACATGGCGCTGACGATGAAAGTGGTGGAAAACAAGCCGCGCGTGTTCGTGGTGACGCTGGCCGGATCGCTCGACAGCACGACCTATCCCGCGCTGGAGACGAAACTCGCCTCCCTGATCGCCGAAGGCGCGGCCAAGGTGCTCACGCTCGACCTGGCGGCGCTGGAGTTCATCAGCAGCATGGGCATCCGCGTCCTCTTCAAGGCCCGGAAGGAACTCGCCCGCGTCGGCGGCTCCCTCTGCCTGGCGCGCATCCCGCCGCCGATCCAGAAAGCCCTCGAGATCGTCGAAGCCCTGCCCTCCATGCAGGTCTTCGCCAGCATCGCGGAAATGGACGCCTATCTGGCCAAGATGCAGGGGCTGTAGACGTCGCGCGCCCCGGGGGGGGCGTTCCGTTTTTTTCGGCGGTTCCGCGTGGACGCGCGGAACGGGATCTCAATATCCAATAACCAATGTCCAATATCCAATGTTCAAGTGAACAGCCTGGATATTGAATAAACAGGCTCGGACCCTCTGGTCCGGAAAGCCTCAGCGATCCATCGGGGAACCGGGCGGTTCGGTCGACAGTCCGATCGTGACGTGGCTGTTGGGAATCTGGCTTTCGATCCGATGGCGCAGGCTGGCGGCCACGGCCTGGATTTCCCCGGCTTTCTTCTCCGGATCGAATTCGAGGAAGATGTCGACGTAGGCCTCGGCGCCGGCCCGGCGCGACCGGATGCCGTGCAGGTTTTCGAAGTCGTGGAAATGCCGCGCCAGTTCCCGCAGGATCAGGAGCTGGTCCGATTCCTCGAGCGTCCGGTCGAGCAGATCGCCCACCGAAGTGGAGAAAATGCCCAGCGCGGCCAGCAGGATCGAACCGGCGATCACCAGCGAAGCCGCCGGATCGACGTAGCGCACCCACTCCCAGCGCCCCAACGCGAGGCTCAGCCCCAGCGAAAGCAGGATGATGACGTAGGACGCCGCGCGCGTGAAGTGCACTCGCGCCG
>CAYTEK010000069.1:0-15204 GCA_964436715.1 uncultured Verrucomicrobiota bacterium
AGGACGGGGACGAGCAGCACCTGTTCGGCGAGTTGCTGGGCGGCGCAGGGGGCGAGGGGGGTCTGGATGCGGACGGGGCGAAGGGCGAGGTCGCGGGTGATTTCGTAGACGAGGAGGTAGGAGAGTTCCTCGAGGGTTTCGCGGAAGAGGGGGTTGGGGGTGTCGCGGCTGCGCAGGATCGCCAATTTGTGTTCGATGAGGGGGTGCTGGAGGATGGTGGCGTTCGGGTTCATGGGCGACTCCTCTGTCGGCCGGAAACCCTAGCAAGGCCGGGGCCCGGCGGAAAGGAAACAAAATGGAGGGAAAGCCCCTAAAAGTATTTGCTTGGAGGCGGAAATCGGGTAGATAAGAAAAACTCTTGCCAGGAGAACAGGTAAAATGTTTTACTTGGCGGAATAAGGTTGCCTGGGAACCGCCAACGAAGGAGTCCTCCAGCTATGGACATTGATCGAATCAAAACCGTGATCGACCTGATGCGCGAACACGATCTGAACGAATTCGCGGTGGAAGAGAAGGATTTCAAGCTGTCGCTGAAGCGCGGCAGTCCGGCTCCGGCCATGATGATGGCGCCGCAGATGCTGGCTTCGGCCGCGCTGCCGGCGGCCCCGGCGGCGGCGCCGGCCGCGGCGCCGGCGGCCAAGGCCGCCCCGGCGGCGGACGAGAATTTGACCCCGATTCCCTCGCCGCTGGTGGGCACGTTCTATCGGGCGGGCTCGCCGGACGCCGACCCGTTCGTGCAGGTGGGCAGCCGCGTGAACAAGGACACGGTGGTGTGCATCATCGAGGCCATGAAGGTGATGAACGAAATCAAGGCCGAGACGAGCGGCGTGGTCAAGAAGATCCTGATCGAGAACGCCACGGCGGTCCAGTTCGGGCAGCCGATGTTCCTGATCGAAAAGGGCTGAGGCCGGCATGTTCAAGCGTATCCTGATCGCGAACCGGGGCGAAATCGCCGTCCGCGTGATCCGGGCGTGCCGGGAAATGGGCATCCGCACGGTGGCGGTGTACTCGCAGCCGGACGAATCCTGCCTGCACGTGCAGCTGGCGGACGAGGCGGTGTGCATCGGCAAGGCGCCGTCGTCGGAAAGCTACCTGAAGATCGCCAACATCATCAGCGCGGCCGAAGTGACGGACGTGGACGCGATCCACCCGGGCTTCGGCTTCCTGTCGGAAAACGCGCACTTCGCGGACATCTGCGAGGAATGCGGCATCACCTTCATCGGCCCGTCGCCGGACAACATCCGGGACATGGGCGACAAGGCGCGGGCGCGCGAGATGATGAAGAAGGCCGGCGTGCCGGTGACGCCGGGCAGCGACGGGGTGGTCCCGACGCAGGAAGCGGCGATGGCCATCGCCAAGAAGCTGGGCTATCCGGTGCTGATCAAGGCCGTGGCCGGCGGCGGCGGCAAGGGCATGCGCATCGCGCGCAACGACGTGAGCCTGGTGCAGGGCTACATGACGGCGCGGGCGGAAGCCGAGCGCGCCTTCGGCAATTCGGACGTCTACGTCGAAAAGCTGGTGGAGCGGGCGCGGCACATCGAAGTGCAGCTGCTGGCGGACAACCACGGGCACGTGTACCAGCTCGGCGAGCGCGACTGCTCGATCCAGCGGCGGCACCAGAAGCTGCTGGAGGAAACGCCCAGCCCGGCGCTGACGCCGGATCGGCGCAAGAAGCTGCTGAAGGCGGCCGTGCGGGCCGCGCAGGCGTGCAAGCTGCGCACCGTCGCGCCGATCGAGTTCCTCTGGAACGAGGACGCGCAGGAATTCTATTTCATGGAGATGAACACCCGCATCCAGGTGGAGCACCCGATCACCGAAGAGGTGACGGGCGTCGATCTGGTGCAGCTGCAGATCCGCGCGGCGGCGGGCGAAGTCCTGAAGTTCGCCGACGACGAATTCGCGCCGCGCGGCCACGCCATCGAAGTGCGCGTGAACGCGGAGAATCCCTACAAGAACTTCACGCCCTCGCCGGGGCCGATCCAGGTCGTGCATTTCCCGGGCGGCCCGGGCATCCGCGTGGATTCGCACGTCTATTCCGGCTACGTCATTCCGCCGTTCTACGACAGCATGATCGGCAAGATCATCGCCCGCGGCAAGAACCGCGAGGAAGCGCTGACGCGCATGGCGCGGGCGCTGGCGGAGTTCAAGATGGCGGGTCCGGCGACGACCGTGCCGGTGGCGCAGGCGCTGCTGGCCGACGCGCGCTTCCTGCGCGGGGAATACAACACCCATTTCCTCGAGCAATTCATGAACGACGTCTTCTGGGTGTCGTGACGCGGAGGCCGCGCGCATGGGCCAGGCCAACCGGGCATCGTGGAACAGCGCCCGCAGCTCCTTGGAGCATTGGGTCGAAGGCGTCCTGAGCCGACTGCCGGAGGCGCCGCCGGCGAAGGCGCGGGTCGTGGTGCTGGGCGGAGGCACGGGACTGTCCACGGTGCTGGGGGGCAATTCCGCGCTGCCCGGCTGGGTGGACCAGCCGGTTGCCGGTCTGGCGCGCGAGTTTTCCAACGTCCACGTGGGGGTGTGCACCACGGACGACGGCGGCTCGACCGGCGAATTGGTTCGGCGCCTGCCGATGATCGGCATCGGGGACATCCGCAAGGTGCTGTTGTCCATGGTCGATCGCGCGCGGCTGGCGCAGCGCTGCGGCACGGATGCGCCGGTGCGCGACGTCGTCCGACAGGTTTTCCTGCATCGGTTCGGCGCCGCGGCACCGACGGCGGCCGAACTGCGCGATCCGGTGCGAGTGCTTCCCCCGGGGCTGCGCAAGGCGTGTCCGCCGGCCTTGCGGGCGGCGCTGGCCGGCTTGACGGCCGGCCTGGCGCCTTGGCTGGCCGCGCGGTTGCGGGTACCGGGCCATTCCTTCGGCAACCTGCTGTTGACGGCGGCGATGTTCCGCGGCATCCGCGCTCCGCGTGCGCCGACGTTGGCGGAGGTGGAGCGCGGTTTGGCGGCCGTCGCGCGCGCGATCGGCGCGCCGCCGGGACGCGTGCATGCGGCCACCGCGGCGCCGGGGACGTTGATCGATGAATACGCGCACGGCGTGGTGGCCACGGGGCAGGCGCGCGCGGCGCGCGCGCGGCGCGGCTGCGCCGTGCAGCGCGTGCGGATCGCCTTCGCCGGACCGGCGCGCGCCTGTCCGGAGCTGCTGCGGCGCTTGCGGCAGGCCGATTTGATCGTGTACGCGCCGGGGAGCCTCTACAGCAGCATGCTGCCGGTGCTGTTGACGCCGGGGGTGGTGGAAGCCATCCGCGCCAACCGCCGGGCCGTGAAGATCCTGGGCGCGAACCTGTGGATCCAGGAAGGCGAGACCGACATGTCGTTCCGCGAGGAAAGCCGCGGCTTCTGGGTGTCGGAATTGATCGAAGCCTACGGCCGCAACGTGCCCGGCGGCATCGCGGGCCTGTTCGACGTGGCCCTGGCGACCAATCTCGACGCGGTGCCGGGCAGCATCATCCGCAACTACGCGCTGGAAGACAAGCATCCCATCCATCTGGATCGGGCGCGCGTGGCGGAGCTGGGCGTGATGCCGGTGGAAGCCAGCTTGTTCGCCAGCGATCGCGGACGGCGGGACGCGCTGATCCACCACGATCCGGCGCGCTTCGCCGCGGCCATCCGCACGATCTACGTCGGCTGGGCGGGGCGCCCCCGGCGCCCCCGCCGGCCGGTCGCCCTGCGCCGGGCCACGCCCGCCGTTTGCCGCGGCACCTCCGCCTGCGCGCGGATGGAGGCGATCGCCGCCGCGTTGGATCGGAAGACGATGAAGCCGGCCGGCCTGCGCGCGGCCGTGGAGGATTTCCTGTGGGAAAATCCGGATTTGCAGCCGGAGCACCTGGCGCATTTCGGCGGCGTGCAGGTCGTGCCCGACGCCGCGTGGCAGCGCAGCCGGGAATGGGACAACGTGCTGGGCTACTACGATCCGGACACCCGGCGGATCATGCTGCACGAGCAGGCGCTGAAAAAGCCCCGGGCGCTGAAGGCGAATTTCGCGGTGGCGCTGGGCGAATCGCTGCTGGGGCGCTACGTCGCCCGCAAGGGGTGGGACGACGAGCGGCCGGGCGTCGGGAGCCGGACCTACGAAATCGAGCTGCGACCGCCCGCCCGGCGCGAATGCTTCTTGAACGACGCGCAGCTGAAGACCTATCTGCGCTTGGCGCAGATGATGCCCCGGCCGGACGCTCCCCGGCGGTATTTCCGACCGGTGCCGAACGACACGGGCTTCCTGCCGTGCGGCATTCTCTTCGGCCTGACGTTCGCGTGGATGCTCGACAGCGCCTACGTGCCGGCGCTGGACTTCGAAATGCAGATGCTCCAATGGCCGGCGTCCCGGTTGCTGCCCTACCAGGTCCGGACGCGGACCCGGCATCGGGCCTTGGTGCGCTTCTTCCGCGAGGCGATTCTGAGCAACGGCTGAACGCGGTTGCGCGGCCGCCGACATTCGTGCTTCCGTCGGCGGGACGAAACGGGTAGCATCCGTCCCCATGGCTGGACAAGCATCCAACGAGAAGCGCACGCTGGCGGAGGGGCGCCACCTGAATTTCGTGGTGCGCAACGGCTGGGAATTCGTCGAACGGCGCAACACGTCGGGCATCGTGGTGATCGTCGGCACGACGAACCATGGATGCCTGGTGCTGGTGACGCAATGGCGCGAACCGGTGGGCGCGTGGGTGGTGGAATTGCCCGCCGGTTTGGCGGGCGACGTGCCCGGCTTGGAACGCGAGGCGCTGGCCGATGCGGCCCGCCGCGAATTGCGGGAAGAAACCGGATTCGAAGCCGTCCGCCTGGAGCCCATCCTGCGGGGACCGCCCAGCCCCGGCATCTCGGACGAAATCGTGACGTTTTTCCGGGCGCGGGGCTTGGTGCGGACCGCGCGGGGCGGGGGCGAAGTCGGCGAAGGCGTGCGGGCCCATGCCGTGCCGCTGTCCGGTCTTTCCGATTGGCTCGACATGGTGCAGGCCAAGGGCATGCTGGTGGATCCGAAGGTGTACGCCGGCGCGCATCTCGTGCGCAAAGAGATGGACGAGTGGATGTATGAGTGACGACGTTTCCGGGACCGAAACCAAGAAAGCCGGCGCGCCAACGGTCGTGTTTGCGGTGCCCGAGGGCAAACGGATTTCCATCGGGGCGCCGAGCCTGATCGCGCTGCCCAACGGCAAGCTGCTGGCGGCGTTCGACCAGACCGGGCCCGACGTGAAGGGGCTGACCGGCAAGAAAGGGCACGACGCCAAGCGCAACCGCTGGATGCAGGGCCGGGTGATGGCGTCGAGCGACGGCGGCGCGACGTGGCAATTGGCGGCGACGTATCCGTTTCGCCGCGCAAGCCTGTTTCGCGACGGCGGGGACGTCTATTTGCTGGGCGAAGCGGCGGGCGGCTTGTGCCTGATGCGTTCCCCCGACGGCGGCGGCAGCTGGTCCGCGCCGCTGGAACTGACGGGCGATTTGGACTTGTGGTTGGCGCCCACCGGGGTGCTGGCGACCGGCGAAGCATGGTTCGTGCCTTGCCTGCTGCCGTCCGGCGGCGGCATGGGGTTGACGACGTTTCGCGCGCCGCGCGGCGCCAGCTTGATGAACCGCAAGACGTGGACGCAGGGGCCCGTTTCGCCGCCGCCCGCGCAATGGGCGCCCGCCGCCACCGGATTCGGGGTTCCGCAGGCCGGCAGCTCGCTGGCCTGGCGCGATCCGGTGCTGGCGAAGGTCGTCGATCCCGGCCATCCGTGGCATGGCGAAGGCGTTTTGCATGCGTTGGGCGCCACGAGCAGCGGTCGCCAGCATTGGGCCATGGTGCTGCGATTGAACGCGGCGGATTTGACGCTGGCGCCGCAGGCGGCGCCGAACGGCGACCCTTGGATCTGGCTGCCGGTGCCCGGCGGCCACGAAAAATTCGCCCTGTTCTACGATGAACCGAGTCGCTTGCACTGGCTGGTGGGGAGCCGCGGCGCTCCGGGGCTGCCGTTGGGGCCGAAGGCGGCGCATGAGGACGGCTTGCATCGCCTGGGCCTCTGGTCTTCGGACAATTTGGTGGATTGGCAATTCGCGGGGGCGGTGACGGCCGGGGGCGAGGGGCCGGCCGGCATCCGGTGCGATCCCGCCGCGACGGTCAGCGGCAGCGATTTGGTTTGGGTCTGCCGCGCCGGCGGCCCCCAAAGTCGGAACGCCCGCGAAACCCAGCAGCTGCTGAGCGGCCGCGTGGCGAATTTCCGAATGCGAAACGCTTGATTTTGGGCGTGATTTTGCGCCGGGCGTCCGGTAGGTTCAGCCAACGTTGTTTTGGGAGACCCAAGGAATGAACGAAACCGAACACACGACGCAGGCGGCGCGCGGTCGCTGGCTGGTTCCCCTGGTCCTGGCGATCCTGGCTGGCGGCGTTTTTGGGAGCACCTTGAGCCGCAGCGCATTCCCGGGATTGCCGGCCAAGAACTTGGCGTGGCATCTGGGCCTCGATTCGGCGCCGACGCTGCTGGATCCGGCGTGGGGAGGACTCGTCCGCGTCTCCGCCGCGCTGCCGGGCGCCGCTCCGGCGTTCTGGATGGCGTTGTGGAGCGCGCTCTGCGGCGCGGCGTGCGTGGCCTTGCTGGCGGCCCTGATGATACGCGTGCGCTACGCGGTTCACGACGCGCACGATCCGGACGAGGCCCGGCGGGAAACGCAGGCGCGCCTGCTGGCCGGCACGGTGGCGGGTTTGTTCGCGCTGACGAACGTGTCGTTTTGGATCTCGGCCACCCGGTCCCTGCCGGGCACTTTCCACCTGCTGCTCCTGCTGGGGGCGGCGTGGCTGTTTTCGGAATATCAGCGGACGGGCAAACCCGGCTGGCTGTACGGGCTGGGACTCTTGTACGGTTTCGGCATCGTCGAGTTCGCCACGTTCTGGGTGTTTGCGCCGCTGGCGGCGCTGCTGGTGGTGCGCGCCATGCTGCAACGCGCGGAATTCAGCGTGCGGGTGCTGGTGAAGACGGCCCTGTGCCTGATTCCGGGCTTGCTGCTCTACCTTCTGAACGGCTGGTTGCTTTGGCGGAATCCTGTCGTCCAGCTGCGCGGCTTCGGTTCGATGGGGGCGGTGATCTGGTACGTCTGGCGCGACCAATGGAACCTGATCGTCGGCGGGCCGTTCATTCTGGTGTCGCTGCTCACGGCGGTGCCGTGGGGCGTGCTGTTCCTGATGCGCGCCAAGAAACCGGCGTGGCGCTACTCGGCGTGGCAGGTGATCCTGCGGCTGGTGGTGCTCGCGTTGGCGCTGTTCGCGCTGTTCTACCTCGACTTGCACCAAGTGCTCCGGCGGCTGATGCCCGCGCTGGCCCAGAACGTTTCTTCGCTCGGGTTGTTCTATCCTTTGGCGACGCCGTACCTGATCTTGGCGGCCTGCCTCGGCTACGTGGCGGGCGAATTCTGGGTGATGGGCCAAGTGCGCGAACACCGGAAGGCCGGCGTCGGGCAGCCTCTGCGCAGCTTGCTGGGCGGGGTGGGCCTGTTGCTGCCGGTAGTGCTGCTCGCGGCGGGCTTTCGGAATGGACCGGTGGCCGACGGGCGGCCGGGCGCCCTCGCGGACGAACTGGCCGCGCAAGTGCTGGACGACCTCCAAGGTCGCGACGTGCTGCTTTCCAACGGCGTGCTGGACGACTCCGTGCGGTTGCAGGCGGCGCGGCGCGGCCAGAAGATCGAGGTGGTGACGATTCCGCAGACGATGTCGGGACCGTATCGCCTCTATCTGGCCCGCTTTTTCGACGATCCGCGCCAGCAGTCGCTCTTGCAGGTGGGATTCACGGCGTTTCTGCAGGATTTCCTCGCCGCCGACGCCGGACTGGCCCGCACGGCCGCCCTCGATCTGGCCGATTCCCTGCGGGAATTCGGCTATTTGGTGCCCGACCATCTGCTGTTTCGCGCGGAACCGACGGAGGCGCGGATCGACCTGCCGGCGCTCGTTGCGGCGCAGGCGTCCTTCTGGAGCCGCTTGGAAGCGCTCGCGGCGCGGCCGCCCGATCCGCGGAATCCCGCCTATGCCTATCACCAGTATCTGTTGCGCATGGCCTCGAAAGTGGCCAACAATCTGGGATTCATGCAGGTGGAACGCGGCGACAAGGCCGGCGCCATGGCGACGTTCACGCAGGCCCGCCGGCTCGATCCGAACAACGTCAGCGCGCTGCTGAACCTGCTGACCATCGCCAAGGAAGACCAGTTGCCCGAACTGGCGGAATACGAGGCGGCGTGGGACGATTTCAAGGACCGCCACGTCGACAGTCGCGTGATGTGGTCGCTGGGCGGGCTCTACGGCTACGTGCACAACACGGCCTACCTCGTGCGCATGGGCATGATGTGGGCGGTGTCCGGCAAACCCCGCATCGCCGAGGCGGAGCTGCGCCGGGCCGCGGGCCAGCAGGCGGTGACCGCGGAGGTCAAGGCGTTCCTCGGGCGCGCCTATCTGCACGGCGGCGATCTGCAGCGCAGCGCGGAATTCTATCGCGATGCCCTGCGGGACAAGCCGCAGGACGTGCAATCCCTCCTCATGCTGGCCGAAGTGTCCATGAAGGCCGAGGATTATGCCGAGGCCGAGCGGTTGTTCGACGCCGCCGTCGCCGCGGGGCTGCCTCCGGAAAAGCTGGGCTTCGAACGGGCGGCCTTGGCTTGCCTGCGCGGGCAGACCGACGCCGCCCTCGGCCAGTTGAAGGCGCTGGTTCAGAAGGACAAGGAAAACGTCCGCGCCTGGGCGTTGCTGGCCATGCTGACCGGCGACGGCCGCGATGCCGCGACCTACGAAAAGGCGCTGAAGGTTTTGAAGGACCTGCAAGGCTCGTCGCCCGACATTCGCTTGATGCTGGCCGAGCTGCACGTGGGGCGCCAGGAGTGGCCGGCGGCCCGCGCCGAACTGGAGCAGGCGACCCGCATGAACCCGCGCCTCGTGCGCGCCTGGGAGGCGCTGGTGACGGTGGATTTCCGCGAGCGCAAGCGGGAATTGGCGGAAGACCACGTGCGCATCCTGCTGACGCTCGATCCGGAAAACTTCACGGGCAATCTGATGCTGGCGTCGTTCCAGTATTCCCGCGGCCAATATTCCCTGGCCGAATCCTCCTATCGCACCGCGCTGGCGGCGCGCCGCGATCCGACGGCGCTGAACGATCTGGCCTATCTGCTGATGATCAACAAGAGCGGTGCGCTGGCGGAAGCGCGCGCCTTGGTCGAAGAAGCGCTGGCGCGGCAGCCCGGCAACGTCCTGTTCCTGTCCACCCGCGGCGAACTCAACCTGCGGGAGGGCCGCTACGACGAGGCCGAGCGCGATTTGCAGCAGGTGCTGGCCGAAATGCCGGACAATGCCCAGGTGCTGCTGCTGTCCGCCCAGTTGTACGCGGCGCGCGGACAAAAAGACGCCGCCCGGGAAATGGCGGAGACCCTGGCCGAGCGCCAAGGCGAACTGCCGCCGGAGCAACAAGGACAACTGCAGGAGCTGTTGCGGGACGCGCGCTAGGATGCATCCGGCGCGCCGCCTTCCCGCCGCCCCGGACCCGAACGCCCCAAGGACCACCCGGCGCAATCGACGATGAAGCCCACGCCGCCAGATCTCGATCCCCGTTCCGCGCCGCCCGCGCCGTTCGATTTCTTCCCGCCCGGCATGACGCATACCCCGGGCGAGGGGCGCGATCCGCGGGTGCCGCTGGAAATGGATTCCGTCTCCCGCAATTTTCCCACGGCCAACCAGATCGCCGCCGCCCTGTTCCTGGTTTCGCTGGCCTTGTTCCTGGCGTCGATGAGCTGGACGGCGTTTCCGGGGCCGCCCACCTTGGCGCTGCTGGCGCATTTGGATCCGCGCGGCACGCCGACCCCCCTGGATTCGCTCTGGGGTTGGATGCTGCGCGGTTGCGCGCGGCTGCCGATCTGGACCATCGCGGGGTGGGCCGGGTTGTTCAGTGCGCTCTGCGGCGCGGCCGGCGTCGCCTTGCTGGCGAAACTGATGATGCGCGTCGGCTATTTGATCCGGAACGAGCCCGGCCGGTATTCGTTCGTGCGCGAGGCCCAGGCGCGGCGCTTGTCGGGCGTCGTGGCGGGCTTGTACCTGGCCTGCAGCATTCCGTTCTGGGTGGCGTCCACCCGTTCGCTGCCCGACACGTTCCACGTGCTGCTGCTGCTGGCGTTCGCCTGGTTCGTCTCCCAATACCAGCATTGGGGCCGGCGGCGCCATTTGTTCCTGGCCGGCTTCCTGTTCGGCCTCGGCGCCTCGGAATATCCGACGTTCCTCGTGTTTTCGCCGCTGGCGATTTTCGTGGTGGTGCGCGAGATGTTCCGCTGGCGCAGCCTGCGCGCCTGGCGGGGCCATGCCGCGCTCTTCGGCGGCCTGGCGCTGGGCCTGCTGTTCTATCCGCTCGACGCCTTCGCGTTCTACAAGCAAAGCCTGGCGGCGGGCGCGTACGTCGCGCCGCTGGCGGCCGTCCGGCAGTTGCTGGCCATGCAGCTGCAGCAGATCACCCAGATTCGCTTCAGTCCCGGCTTCTTGGTCATCGTCGCGGTTTCCGCGTTGCCGTGGCTGACGCTGTTCGCGATGTCGAGCCGCTCGCCGTGGTTCTACGAATGGGGCCAGGTCGGCATGCGCCTGGTTTTCCTCGGCGGCTTCTGCGCCATCCTGTTCGACGCGAGCTTTTCGCCGTGGAACTTGACGGGCATGGGCTATCTGATGATCACGCCGTACCTGATGCTGGCCATCTGCGCCGGCTACGTCGCCGGCGAATTCCTGATTTTGGGCGAGCGCCAGGCGATGCTCGACGCCTCGCCTTTGCGAAAGGGAATCCGGCGCGCTTCCACGTGGTTCGCGCTGTCGATCCCGGTCGTCGTGCTGGCGGGCGGCGCCTGCAACTGGCGCGTCGTGGACGGCCGCCATGGCCGGATCACCGCGCGCGCCGTTTCCGAAGTCCTGGGCCGCCTGCATGGCCGCGACATCCTCATTTCCACCGGCCTGCTCGACGAGTCCCTGTGCTACGCCGTGCTGGAAGATCAACGCCCCGAGCTGATCATCAGCGCGCCGCAGGTGGCGTCCGAGCTTTACCTGAAGCGGCTGGCGCGCTCGTTCGCGCAGCCCGCGCTGCGGGAGCCTCTGCTCCAGAACGCGTTCGGCCTCTTCATCGAAAACCTGCTCATGGCCGAAGACGGCCTCGAACGCGTCGGCATCATCGACTTGCCCGACATGCTCAACGAGTTCGGCTATCTGGTCCCGGACGGATTCCACTATCGCTTCGAACTCAGTCCCGACCGAATCGATTTGCCGGCGGTCGTCGCCGCGCAGAAGCCTTTCTGGGACTGGATGGAGCGGATGGCCGAGCATCCGGCGCCGGAGCGGAACGTCATCCGCCCGTATCAGGATCTGCTGCGGCAGACGGCTTCCAAGGTGGCCAACAACCTGGGCGTGCTCCAGATGCGCAGCGGCGACGACGCCGGCGCCGTGGAAACGTGGCGCAACGCCCGCCGCATGTATCCGGACAATCTCAGCGTCCTGATGAATCTCGTGGAGTGGAGCCGCATCCGCGAGGCGCCGGACGCCGCGGAATGGCTCGCCGATTGGGAAGACCGCCAGACCGAACTGAGCGGCGAACGCTGGGTGCTCGCCGTGCGTTTCGGCTACGTCTGGAACGCGCGCGAATGGGTCAAGCGCGGCTGCGTCTGGGCGCTCTCGGGCGTCGCCGCCACCGAAGAAGCGGCGCGGCGCAAGCCGGCCGTTTCCGACGAGGACGAGGCCACCAACGACAATCGCGCGCAGGTGCTCGACCAGGCCTATCTGCTCTGGGGCGGCCTTTTCCGCGACGACGGCTACTACCGCGGCCGGCTGCTCAAGGATGGTCGCGACACCGGCGCCTTGATGGAACTCTGCCGGCTGGCGCTGCGGCGCAACGATCCCGACGCCGCCGAAGCCTACGTCGCGGAAGCCATGGCGATGGGGCTGGCCGAAGAACGGACGCTGTTCGACCGGGCCATGGTGGCCTACGTCCGGGGCGACAAGGCCGCGGCCTTGAAGTCCTTGACCGATCTGAGCCGCCAGACGCCCGGCGATCTGCGGGTCTGGATGGCCATTCTGCTGCTCGCAGCCGAGGACGATCCGCTCAGCGTCGAAGCGGTGAAGATGCTGAAGAGCCAAGGCGTCCCGCCCATCGGCGTGCGGTTGGCCTTGGCGTCCGTGCACATGGCGCGCCAGCAATGGGCCGCCGCCCAAACCGAACTCGACCAGGCCATCCAAATGGAGCCGCGCAACGTCCAGGCCTGGGAAATGATGGTGGTGCTGGCGCAGGAGCGCGGCAACAAGCCGTTGCTCGATGCCGGCATGCGGGCCTTGCTCGATCGCAATCCCGACCACTTCCTGCAGTACCAGAACGCCGGCGTCGATGCCTATCGCAAAGGCGACTTGGCCAAGGCCGAAGCCTGCTTCCGGCAAGGCATCCAGCGCCAACGCGACGCCGTGCTGCTGAACAACCTCGCGCACGTCATCACGGAACAGGACGGCAACCTGCAGGACGCCTTGAAGTTGATCAACGAAGCGCTGCTGCGCCAGCCCGGCCAGGCCTCGATGCTCAGCACCCGCGGCGCGATCTACGTCAAGCTCGGGCGCTTCGAGGAAGCGCGGCAGGATCTGCAGGAATCCCTCCGGAAACAAGGCCGCACCGGCACGTTGCTGCTGCTGCTGGCCCAGACCTACGAAGGCTTGGGCGATCGCACCCGTTCCTTGACCGCCGCCAAGGCCTTGGCTGCGGAATTGGACAAACTGGAACCCAAGCAGCGGGTCAAGGCGAAGGAAGTGATTCGGCGGTTGGAAGCCGCGCCGCCGCCGACCGTCGCTCCGGCGGCGCCTCCGCGCACCGCCGCCGCCGAATTGGCCCGGGTCGAGGCGGAGCTGCGGCGCCAGCCCGGCGATCCCGCGCTGCTGGGCGCGCGCGGCGCGCTGCTTTTGGAGCTGGGCCGCCATGCGGAAGCCCGGCAAGATTTGTCGGCCAGCCTGCGCCAGCTGGGGTGGAACGCCGACCGGTTGCTCCAGTTGGCGCGCGCCTGCGAGGGGTTGGGGGACAAGGCCGGCGCCGCAAAGATCGCCGGCGCCTTGGCCGCGCAGCCGGAGCGGCTGACGGCCGCGCAAAAACGACAGCTCGCCGAGCTGCGGCAGCGCCTGCGCTGAGCCGGATCAGGACGCGCGCGGCGTCCACGCGGTTTGCACGCCGCGCGGCGTCAGCCCGGCGAAATCCGCGGAGAGGAAATCCGCTTCCGCCAGTTCCGCCCGCGCGTGGCTCGTTTGCAGCGCCCAGGCGCGCATGCCGGCCGCGTGCGCGGCGGCGATGCCCGCCGGCGCGTCTTCGAACACCAGGCAGTCGCGCGGCGCGACGCCGATGCCGGCGGCGGCCTTCAGGAAAATGTCCGGCGCCGGTTTGCCGCGCGCCACGTCCGCGCCCGAGACCGTCGCCCCGAAAACGGATTCCAGCCGCAGCGCCCGAAGGCAGGCGTCCACGTTTTCACGCGGGGCGGAGGAACCCACGGCGCAGGGAATGCCCCGCCGCCGGGCTGCCTTCAAGAATGCGACGACGCCGGGGATGGGGCGGATGCCGTCGCGCCGGATCCACGTGCGGTAGAGCTCTTCCTTTTCGAACCCGATGCGGTCGGCTTCCGCGTCCGCCACCGGCCAGCGCAGCAGCTCGCGGATGACGGCCCGCGTGCGCAGCCCGCATTTGCCGATGTGCTCCGGATCGGGACAGGCGAAGCCGTGCGCCTGCGCGACGGCCTTCCAAGATTCGACGTGCAGCGCGTTGGAATCGACCACGACGCCGTCGAGGTCGAACAGGAAAGCGGGATGGGACGCCGCGGCCACCGGCTCACGTCAGGCCGGCGGGCGTGAACGGGATCGGATAGATTTCGCCGATGGTGGTCAGGCTGACGTGTCGGATCTTGCCCTGCTTCGTGAGGTTGACGGCGATGATCCGCGCGTCGGGACCGGTCGCGAATTCGCGGATCTTCTGGCGGCACAGGCCGCAGGGCAGGGCGTAGCCGCTGCTGGACTGCACGGCCACGGCCAAGGCCTTGAGCTGGAAGGTGCCGGTCTTGATCATGTCGTTGATCGCATCCATCTCGGCGTGCGTCGTCAGCGTGAAGTCGATGGTCTCGATGTTGCAGCCCGCGTGGATCTTGTTCTTCACGTCCACCAGCGCGGCGCCGCACTTGTAATGCGAAAAGGGCGCATAGGCCTTGTGGCGGATGGCGATGGCCGTTTGGACCAGCTTGCGGTCCAGGGTGGACAGTTCGGAGAGCTTGGTTTTTTTCATGGGACCGGCGAATGTACCGCAGGTCGCCGGACGATGCAAGCGAGGCGTGGCCTCAGCGCGCGAATTGGGCGAAGGCTTTTTCCGCCGCCGCCACGTCGGCCCAACCGTAGGTCTCCAGCAGGGCCGGCAGCGCCGGCTCGCCGGCCAGCACGCGGCCGAAAAAGGCGTCCCATTTTTCCCGCGGCTGCTTGAGCAGCAGATAGCCGACCAGATACTTGCTCGTGGCGTAGAATCGGCTGACTTCCTCGGGATCGGCCGGATAGTCGGCGGCCGCCAGCAGTTCCGCCAGCGGCGTCCATTGGCGCAGCGGCCGAAATGCGTTGCTGCGGCTTTGGCCCATGCCCTTGGCGGCGCGGTACGCGAATTCCCCGTAGTATTCCGCCAGGCCCTCGTTGAGCCACAGCGGCAGGCGCACGGTCAGGAAGCGGTTGAAGACCAGGTGCGTCATTTCGTGCGCCAGCGTGTCCATCTTGTCGGCGACCGCCGTGCCGGTTTCCTGCAGGTACATCGCCTGGTTGCGCACGAACGACGCGGCCCACGTCTCCATGCCCGGCGTCGCCGCCACGATGGCCTTCCATTCTTGCGGGTCGCGGAAGATGAACACGTGCGAACGCGCCGGCGAAATCCGGTCCCGCAGGTTCGGCAGGTCGGCGGAAATGGCGGCGTAGAACTGCTCGCCTAGGCGCGCGACCTTCGCCGCGAACATCTTTTGATCGTGGTGCAGGACGAAATGCGCGGTCTGCAGGTGTTGCCATTTGTGCCGGGCGTCGTCGAGCAGGACGAGGTCTTCGGGGAGCAGGCCGGTCCGCTCCACGGCGGCCGCGGCGATTTCCTGCGCCGCGGGCGCCGGCGCCGCGCCCGGCGCCGGGCCGCCCGGCGGCGCGCGCGCCGGCACCGCCGGCGCGCCCGCGGGCGCCACCGGCGCGGCGCCCAAACC
>CAYTEK010000070.1:0-2265 GCA_964436715.1 uncultured Verrucomicrobiota bacterium
CGAGGATGCGCCCATGCGGCGCCGAACCGCATGGGAAACCCGGATCAGAATTCGAACTTCAGCGCCACGATGGGCACCGCGGAGAAATCGGGCTGCAGTCGGCGTTCGCCGCGGATTTCCGCGACGGCGCCGTCCAGCCGGCGCGCGTTGTGGCGATGCGCGGCGTCGATGCCGCCGTAGATGCTGCCGGAATACCAGGTGAATTCCGCGAAGGTCAGCACCGCGAACGCGCCCCACAGATCGTCGTCGGCCGTCGCGGCCATGCCCCACATGAACAGGCCGTTCAGGATGAGGGAGCGCGCCGCGTTGGCGTATTCGCCCGAATACGCGTAGCCCAGGCCGGGCACGAGGCCCAGCAGACCGCCGACCCAGGGCTTCTTGTCCCGGCGGGACGCATGGCGGTCGATGGCCGCGCGCGCCGCCGCCAGATCGCCCGGCGCGTCCGCCAGCGCCTGCCGCGCGGCGGCGGCGTCGCCGTCGCGCAAATGCGCTGCGGCGGAACCCCGCGCGGCGAATTCGCGCAGATCGTCGCTTGCGACCTTGAGCCGCAGGCTGTCGAAATGGAACGTGGCGGAGGTCCAATCTTTCTCCTGCAGCGCGTTTTCCGCGCGCCGCCACGCCGTGGGCGCGGCCAGCGCGCCCGGCGCGGCGTCTTCCGCGCGGTCGAGCAGACGGCCGGCCAGTTCCCACTTTTCCGCCTGCGCGTATTCCTGCCCCGCCAGCCACCACCACCCCGCGGCGTTCGGCCCCGCGGGCTCCGCCAGCGCCAGGCGCCGGAATTCGACGGCGGCCGCCTCGTGCTGCCCTTCCGCGTCCAGCTCCAGCGCCAACTGCGCCGGCTCCGCCGCCCAAGCGGAACCGACCGCGACAAGCAGGCCCCAGAAACTCCACTGCGTTTTGTTCATCGGGAATCTTCCTTCATCCAATCATCGTGGTCGGCCAGCGGATCGGCGTAGCGGATGCGGCCGTCGGGCATCGTCACGGGATTTGCGCGCGCGGAAACCACCGACGGCTCGCGCACGAAGCGGTCGGCCATGATCGGCACGCCCAGCAGGCCGTGCGCGCGGCTGGCCTGCAGGAAATATTCCGAACAACTCGGCAGCAGGTCGCAACGCGAGCCGATGGCCGGCCCGATCTGCGCGCGATAGAACGCCACGATCCAGCGCCCCGGCAGCGCGGTCAGGGCCGGTCCCGGCGAACGCGGCCGGCATTCCCGCCAGACTTCCAGCGGCCACGCGTCGCGGCAGCTTTGCAGCGATTGCCACGTCGCCGCCTTTTCCCGCCGCAGCTTCTTGTGGGTCTTCAGGTAGAAATAGAGCGAGCACCCGGCGCGCCAAAACAGCGGCGTCTCCCGGGTGCGCACGTACGCGAATTCCAAGGCGGCGGGCGCCTGCGCGCCCCCGGCGGCCCAATCGGCAAGCCCGAATTCGTAGGCCGCCAGGCAGCGGGATTCGAGATCGGCGGACTCGGCGCGCCACAGCGCTTCCAGGTCCCGCAAGGCCGCGGCGCGGTCCGTCCCCAGGCGCAACGCGGAAACCGCCGCCAGCAAGCCCGCGCGGTCGGCCGCGGGCCCGGCGGCCGCCTTCTGGACGCGCAACCCCTCGACCCGCGCCGCCGCCCACTGCCCCTCGGCGAACAGGTCCGCGGCGAGATCCAATTCGGAACTCGCCGCGGCGCTCGCCGCCAGCAGCACAAAAAAGATTCCGGGCACGAGGCCCGGAATCTTTCGCGCGGTTGTCCGCGGCTGAACCATCGGCTTAGTAGAAGTTGGCGCCGTACTGGGCGGCCATGTCCTTCGTCGCCAAGCCGTTCATGCCGTCCAAGCCGTTCAGGATGGCGACGACCAAGCCGGCGATCGGAATGATCGTGGCCCATTCGCGCCAGTGCAGGTCCTTGCCGTCGTTGTAGGCCGCGCCGGAACGAATGCCGAAGCAGCAGCCGACGATGAAGCCCATGGCCCCACCTTGACCGGCGGCGGAAGCCGCGGGAGCAACAGCCATCGACATGAACAACACGACCAAGAGGCTCGCAATCAGTTTCTTCACGTTATTTTCTCCAGTTTTCCAAGGTTGTCGGTTTAGTAGTACGTCGCGCCGTACTTCGAGGCCAAATCGGCCGTCGTCGTGCCGCCGGCGCAATCGATGCCGTTCCAGATCGAGAACACGATGCCCACGTACGGGATGATCGTGCACCATTCGCGGAAGTGCAGTTCCTTGCCGTCGTTGTAGGCGTTGCCCGCGCGGATGCCGAAGCAGCAACCCGCGA
>CAYTEK010000070.1:2365-15110 GCA_964436715.1 uncultured Verrucomicrobiota bacterium
TCCTTGCCGTCGTTGTAGGCGTTGCCCGCGCGGATGCCGAAGCAGCAACCCGCGATGAAGCCCATGAATCCGCCCCGTCCATTGCCCTTGTCGGCCGCGCTCGCCGCCGGCGCCACCGCCATCAGCACGAACAGACCCACCAACATGCTCGCCACCAATTTCTTCATGCTTGTTCGTCTCCTTGTTTCGTCATTCTTTGTTGAAATCTTCGCAAAGCGTTCGCGCGACGTCAATTGGCTTCATGCCGTCACGGTCCGATTTTTTCGAACGCGTCCACGAACTCCACGTTCGGGAAAAAGGCCTCCGCCTGGAACAACGCCGCCGGAATCTCCCCGTTGGCGACCAGATTGTCCACCCGCGTGGTCTCGGTGCGTTCCATGCCCTGCACCATGATTTTCGACTGTTGCAGGCCGGCGATCCAAACCCCCGGCGCCGCTTCCTGAAAAGCCGAGAAATCCGTGCGGGTCAACAGATCCGTCTGGGCGGCGGAACCAAAAATTTCGAACCGGGCCAGCCGGCCTTTTTCATCCAAGCTCAAAACGGCAAACGACTTGCCGTTGTCGTAGCCGGCCCGAACCGGGAACTCCGCCGTGGCCTCCAGCGGAACTTCCGTGCCGCCTTGCAGCGGCTCCAGCATGTTGGCCGCCGATCCCGGCACCATCCGCAAGTTGCGCAACATCTCCTCGTTCAATTCGGCCACCGGCCGGGAAAATCCCTGGGGCGCCCCCTCGGTGTAGCTGCGGAACACCGTGCCGTCGGAAACAATGCGCCGCTTGACGGGACTGAAGTTCTCGACGTGCAGTTTGTCGGGCCGCTGGTAGTAGACGCGACTGAGCATGCGCATCGTCTGGCCGTCGGGCAACGGCGTGTCGCGCCGGATCTCGCAGCTCAGGCTCTGGACGGCATCGTACGACTTCAGCACCCGCTGCAGCACCGTCTCGCCGCGCGCCGCGCCGACCGCCAACCCCATCGCCAACACTCCCGCCGTCCATCGCCTCATGCTCGTTCTCCCGTGCTGGCCCGGAAGACTCGCACGTCCCTCCCGCGCTTGCAAGCCGCGCCTGCCGGCGGCACATCCCGCCTTCAACCCGGCCGCGCCGCCCTGAATGGTCGGCGGCGCGCACCTCCAGTCTTGCTTCTGGAGGTGCGTCCGCCAAAAAAATTAGAAATAATACGAATAGCCGACGAGGAAAGTGACGACGTTTACATCTTGGGAATCTTCGTATTCCGACTCCGAATCCAGCTCATAGATGGAAATGTCCAGTTCGAGGTTCAGCGATGTTTTTTCATCGACGAAGAACTTGCCGCCGCCCTGAACACCGTACGTCAACACCGAAGACGATTCGTCTGATCCGCCGGATTCATATGAATAATTGTTCACGCCCGCATGCACGCCGCCATAAGGCACAAACTGGCTGTCTCCGGTGGCCATGTAGAAGTCGCCGCGACCCAGAAAGAATATATTTTGGACCGTGGAATTGTCTCCCTCGTCGGGCTCTTCCTCCTGAATGGTCGGTCGAAAAGCCACGCCCAGCGAGAATTGGTCCGTAAGAAACTTGTTGAAGACTATTTGGGCCGCAATGGATTTTGTGTCTCCATAGTCGGTCGATACGTTTTGCAGCGAACCGTCAAGGCGGAGTTCGCTCTTGCCCTCCATCGATGCGGCCAATGCGGACAGAGACACGAACAGGATCGCGAACACAAGCGACAACATTTTCATTTGTTTCATGGGACATCCTCCGATTCCATCTATCTTTGATACGTTTCAACACAACTCATCGTCGTCCGTTCATCGTCCAGTATTGCCGATCCACCACCTCCTTCATGGATTTTCTCGTACAATTCGACACAACCAATCTCCCCGGGCGGTTCGGATCGCAATGCCGTTTCCGTCGGCGCCGGCCACGTAGGCCATGCCCGTAGGCTCTCCCGACAGCGGCAGCTTGGCGACGTTGCGGCCGGTTTCGACGTCCCACATGAAAACATGGTTGCCCGTCGCCGCGCAGAGATACCGCCAGCCGCCCACAAACATGCCAACGAGTATTTTCTTGGTGTTGGGTTCGTCGCGCGTTTTCATTTCCACCGGACTGCACTCGAATTGCAGGAGGGTTTGCCGCGTCGCCACGTCCACGACGTGCAGGCGCGATCCGTACAGGCGCTCCGGACGCCGATGCCAATCGGTGTCGGCAATATATCCGCCCACGGCCGCCAAATCGCCGGCCGGCGCCCGCATCGTGCAGGACGGCGATTCTTTCCGCCAAGTCTGGCTTTCCAACGTCGCCAATTCCGCCAGCGCCCGCTCGTTTTCCGGCGGGGCGAAATCGGCCGCACCGCCCGCGAGCGGCACCGGCGCCGCCAGCGTGACGTCGATGGATTTGGATCGGATTCGTTCCGTCAACGGCAAGCCCATCGCATCGCAGACGGAATCGATCGCGCGCTGCACGGCATTGATCTCGGCGCTGTCTGGCGTCAGTCCGTCGGACGGCGGCGCGCCGCGCGCGCCCATGGGCGGCGCCGAATACGACCGCACTTGGGCGGTGGCATTGTCGAGAAAACGGAGGTCGGCATGGGCCGTGGCAGAAAAGTAGTCGGCCAGACCCGGAACGACGTCGGCGGAAACATGAGCCACCAGGATCCCGTCGATTTTGAATTTCTCCGCGATTTCCAGCAGGAATTCGGCGGTCACGAACGCCGTGGGGTCTTCCAGGATCTTGTCGACGTCGCTCAATTCCTTCGCCTTGTCCTCGTCCAGCACGGCCGCGCCGGCGTCCGCCAAAATTTCTTCCAGCCGCGACTGGGCCGTTTTCAGGCGATCGGCGGCGGCGGCATTTCCGGCAAACACTCGCACGGCGATCTTTTTCCCCTGCAACTGGTCGGCGGAAAACGGTTCGGCCCCGCCGGCGCCGGACCCGCACCCCAACACCGCCGCCAGCCACGCGGCGGCCACCCAACCCCAACGGTTCCAGGATTTCGTCGTGCGTTTCATTGCGCCTCCAACTGTGCGGTGAATTCCGCCTGCCAAAAGGGCAGGATCTTCAACGCCAGCAAATCCAAAACCGTGTCGATTCCCAACGGATTCCAGCCGCAAGGCCCTTGCTGCTCCCAAACAAACGGTTCGCGATCCGCCAGCAGGATGCCGACGGAGACCCGGCCGGCGAAACCGACTTCCGTCTTGTCGCCGTTCGCGCGCTGCTTGATTTCGCCATGCGCCAGCACCAGCAGGATTCCATCGGCGCCGATCTCCCGCATCTTGGCCGCGCCATGTTCCTTGGAGCCGATCAACGCGGGCACGTCGGCGTCCCCCAAGGCAGCACCGCCGAGTTCTCCGCCGACGCGCGCGATCCATTTCTCCGCTTCCGTCTGCATCTTCGTCCACGACGAGCGCTGCCCGTCCACGTCCAGCGCGCAGCGCACGGCGATCCGCTTGCCTCCGAACGCGCCGCGATGCAGCAAGTTCGTGTAGTCTGCGCGAATGGCCGCGATCCGATCTTCCGCCTCTTTTCGGTACGCGGGATCCGCCGAAGCGTTCAGGATCGCTTCGGCCGCGGCCAATGCCCGCCGCGGCTGTCCCAGGGCGACGCGACAATCGCTCGCCATCAGCCAAGCGCGTTCCGTGGCAAACAGGGGCTGTTTGCCGACCGGGTACGCCGCGCACAAGCGGTCCAACGCCGACACCGCCGCCGAGTATTGCTTGCCGGCAAAAGACTCCCGGGCCATTTCGTACTGCGCAGGGCCGTCATTCACCCATTCGCCCAGCGCCGTCAGTTCTTCCTTGGGATACCGGATGCGCGACCAGGCGCGAAAGGCGTTCCATTGTTTGCACGAGAACTTGTCGCGCTCTTCCCAGCCTTGGGCTTTGCCGAGCAGATACTCGCCCACTTCTTCCGAGCACCCCGCGGCGATCCGCGCCACCGCTTGTCGCAAGGCATTGAGCCGAGCTTCCGCCAAGGCCTCGTCGGCGGAAACGCGGCTCGTGCCGGATCCTTCGAAATACCAATTGTAGGAGTCTTCCTGGCCCGCCGTGCCCCACCAATCCGGCGGCGCGCAGGCCGGCGCCGCGCTTGTGGCCGCCGCGCACAGCAAAACCATCAGCCGCACGCCATTCGCCCCTCGAACTCGGCGGTCCCAGCGCATGTTCGTCACCCGCGGCGCACGACCCGGTTTCCGACGCGGGTCGTCATCGCGGAACGTTCTTGCGGATCGGCGCCATCTTCGACCAGACCGTGACGGCGCGTTCCACGTCGCCCAGCGTCAATTCGATGACGTAATTGACCTCCGTCTTGCTGCCGACCCGGACCTCGTCGTAGGCATAGATCCGACCGAACAGTTCATAGTTGGGCAGCTGGAAATTGCCCTTCCGGGGGGCCGTCTTCGCGTCGAAGTACTCGTTGTCTTCATCGCTGCCGGCATCGACGATCTTCGCCAGATGCCCGCCGGAGCGCCCGCCTTTCTTGTCCGCGTGCACGATGGTGGAAAACGTGGCCTTTTTGCTCCGCACCACGTCTTGTTCGATCCAGCCGACGATTTCGTCGATGTTCCACGGATAATGCGTGTCGTTTTCAATGCCGGTGAACCCAATGATGGGAATGGCACCGTCCGACCGGGAGGCGAAATCCCACTCCGTGAACATCGCCTCGACCACGTCGGTCACGGCCTTGCGCACGTCGTAGGGCCGCGGTTTGGTCGAGGAAGCGCCGGGTTCGTCGCTGGAAACGTATTCGCTGGTGGGCGGCGTGGCGCAGCCGCCGGCGAAAAAAACGGACGCAAGCAACGAGGTCAAAACGAGGCGAGCCTTCATGGTTTTCTCCTTACCACCGCGTGGAATCGTGCACGAAACGGACTTCCAAATAGAAATCCCGGCATTCGGTCGTGGGCGCCGTCGCCGTGAAGAAGTCCGTGGACTTGGCTCCCAGCGACTGCGTTTTCCAGATGGCCGTCGCCGCCGGAACCACCATCTTGCGCTCGTCGAGCCAGCGGAACCGGTACTGATACTGGGTGTCCTTGCGGCGCAAATTGACCGCTTCGATCTGCGCCTGCAAAAAGCCGTTTGGATTGAATTCCACGTTGCGGCGCGTCAACTGGATGCTGTTGTTCAGCACCATGGAATGCGACCGCACCTCGTACGTGCCGTCGTCGAAGACGACTTCTTGCGGAGCCGACGAGATGCAGCCCCCCATCCCCATGGCCAGAATCAAGAGGCTTGCCAACCGAATCATGCGCGTTTTCATTTGTCGCCCTCCCTGCGTCTACCAATTGATCTTCGTGCGCGAGGCCGTGGTCTTGGCGCGAATCGACGCGGCGGTCTCGCGGCACAGGAAGCCGCTCGGATCGCCGACGAGCGCGTCCTGGCCCTCCGCGATTTCCGCCTCTGCCGACTTGGGCGCAACCCGCACGACGCGAATCAGCCCCACCCGCGTTTCGCGCCGATCCAGCGTTTCGTGGGTGTCGGGATCGACGTGGGCCTGGCCGAGAGCGAACACCTCGAATTCGTCGCCCGCCTGGATCGCGCCTTCGCCGCGATTGAGCACGACCCTGCCGCCGTCGATTTCCAGCAAGCGCACGGGATAGATGGACTCCAAGGCGCGATGCAGCAGCCGCAGGCTGGTCGCCCGGTACAGATCGACGACCAGGTTGTTGACTTCCGTTTCGAGAAACGGATCGTTTTCCTTGAGCTTGCGCTCCACCTGCACTTCTTCGGTGCACGCCGACACCACTTTCGTGCTGGCCGTGTCCACGATGCGGTTCCGGACCAGCATCTTGCCCTTCAAAACGGGTTTGACCACGCCCACGTAGGGCACCTCTTCGGCTTCCGCTTCCAGCTGGATGACGTCGATTTCCGGCAAGACGACGTATTCGGCATTCAAGGCCTTCCCCATGGGCACGACCTTGCCGGCATCGGCATAGTCGCTTTCGCCGAAATCGATCTCCTTGAGGGTTTCGGCCAAACGGGCCCGCTCCAACACGTCGAACTTGCGGGAGTTGACGAAGGCCTCGCTCAGGGCCAGCGTGAAGCTCGGCGCTTCCAGCCGCGACTCGTGTTCCGTGGTGAAGATCATCTTGAGGTTCGCCTGGCCGGAAATCTCGATCTTTTCGCTGAATTTGAACACCGGATGGAATTGTTCGGAAAAAATCGCCGACAAGACGGCGAGGCGCGCCTTGTGGGGTTCGGCCAAGGCCGGCGACGCGGGGGCGCCGCTTGTCGGCGCCGACTCGGCGGCGCTTGCCGGCCCCGCGGCGGCGCCCGGTTCCGCCCCGGCGCCGGCATCCGTTCCGTCCACCCCTTGGCCCTTCGCGCCGCTGGCGGTGGTTTTTTCGATCTGCACGTAATCGCGATCCGGCGTCGTCTCGTCCGCGCGAACCGAAACCGCTCCCACCCACCCTGCCAATGCGCCAATCAAAAGCCACCGCCAACTCTTCATGTTGATTCTCCTCGTCCTAGAACATCCACGTGACGCCCAGCCCAACGAACACAACGCTCATCTTGAGATCCTCGTCCTCGCCGTTGATCGTGGCGTCGGCGGATCCCAGCAGGAAATCATAGGACAGATCGGCGTTGATGAAGAAATCGTCGGCGACCTGAAAGGCCAGACCGCCTTCCAAGAAGGCCCCCGGCCAATCATCTACCGACACGTCGGCGACGGGCACCACCTGTCCATCTTCGCGCGTGTTGTCGAGCGTGCCGTCCAGGAAATAGTAGCCGATGCCGCCGCCCGCGTAGGGCACGAACCGCGTCTGCGTGTTGAACCAATAGCGCACGCCCAAGGCGAGCCGCGCCATGTCGGCGCCCGTATCGCCCCATTCTCCGTCTTCGTCTTCGGCGGATACAAAAAGACCCGACAAATTCACGTCGACGCTTTCCGTCACCTTGTAGAAAAAGGATGCTTGCGGGGCAAACAGGCTTTCCGAACCGCTGGCCGGACCGATGTCCCAATCGACGAGAGCCCAGCCGACATCCGCCTTCACTCCCCAAGTTCCGCCCGCAACCGTGCCGTCATAGGTCGGCGCAGGCAGCGGAGCGCGTCCCATGCCTCCCCCGCTGGCGGTCAGGCTTCCCCGTCCGTATTCCCCCGCCTCCGCTTGAAAGACTACCGTCGCCAAAAACAAGCCGGCCAGAACACATCTCACGACACACCGCCTTTCACGTATGCCACATTCAGTTGGCGCCATTGTAATGATCAACTAAGTCTTGACGCAAGAAAAATATTAACATGCGATGAATCGGCCATTCCGTGCCAATGAGGCAACTCGTTGAATGTGCTTGCATACGTGCTCGAACCTTGACTTGATGCTTCCTCAAATGAAATCGTTTTGGGCACGGATGGGCGTCGCTTCGCTGGCATGCGCTGCGCTTCTGGCGGCGGCGCCGCGCGCTGCGGCGGACGAGCAATTGGACTACGACATCACCTGGGTCGGGGTTTCCGTCGGCAACATGGTCGTGCGCAGCGGCACGAACGCGGCCGGCCATTTGGTGCGTTCCCTCCGCATCTGGAACCGGCCGTGGATCGCCTTGGTGTATCCGGTGGACACCACCGTCGAATGCGAAATCGAAGCCACGCCGCAGGGCCCGCACCACGTCGTCCGCAAGCGGGTGCTGGAAAACGACTTCCGGCAGGACGACGTGCTGGAGCTGTGGCCCGACCAAGGCGAAGCCTATTGGAGCAACGCCGTCCAGCGCGTGGCCTATCGTTCCGTCGTGCCGGTCGGGTCGCGCGATCTCGCGTCGTTCTTCTTCGATCTGCGCGATGCCATTTCCGGCAGTCCGCTGCAGGTCGGCGGCGACTACCAGCTCGTGATGGACGGCGCCATCCACGACCTGAAAATCGAAATCGGCGCGCCCAAAACCCTCCGCACGCCTTTCGGCAAGCAAGAAGCCATTCCGGTGTCGGCGGAATCCAAATCCCCCACCCTGTTTTCGCGCAACCGGCCGAAATCCGTCTGGGTGGCCACGGCCAAGCCCGCCGTGCTTTTCGCCGACGTCGAATCGCGCTTCGGTCCCGTGCGCGCCACGCTCGTCAAGTGGACGATGGACGGCGCGCCGGTGGTGCTGGCGTCCGCGCCGGCCAAGCCGTGAACGCCGCCGCCAGCCCCGCGGCGGAAAACGCCAGGAACGGCACCAAGCCGGGCAGCACGTAGCGCGCCTGCGGCCACGTCGCGGCATGGCCCACGTACACGTAGGCGAACAGCGCCAGCGTCGGCGCGAATTCCCGCCAGCGCCGCGGACGTTTCCACAGGCTCGCCGCCGCGCCCCAGGCGCCCAGCAGCAGCAGCGGCCAGTTCCAGGGAATCAGGATCCACGTGCCGCGCCACGTCATTTGCAGCACTGGCGCCCACAGCAGATTGCGCAGCAGCCGCCGCGCCCGCTCCGCCGGCCGGTCCAACGCCAACAGGCGCGCGCGCGCGCGGAAATAGCGGTCGGCGACCACTTCGCGGGCGATGCCGGCGCGGCCCGCCGCCAGCGTCCGCGACAGCCGCCGATCCAGCAGGCGGGTGTCGTGCAGGCAATCCTGGTCCAGCTCGGTCAGGCTTTTGCGCCGCTGCAGGAATTCATCCAAGTGGCGCGACACGTAGACCCCTTGGCACAGCGGCTGCCCCACCCAAGTCTGCCAGACCCATTCGCCGCCGGATCGCACCCAGTTTCGCGCCAGCCACGGCGCGACGATCAGCAGCGTCGTGCCCGCGGCCGCGGCCGTCCAGCCCAGGCGCCGGAGGGCGTCCCGGCGGCCGGCCCCGCTCCAGGCCAACAGGCTCGCCAGCCCCAGCCACGCCAGCGCCGCCAGCGTCGGCCGCGTCAGCAGCGACAGCCCCAGCCACGCCGCCGCGCCGACGAGGTCCCGCCCGCGCCGGTCCCGCGCAAAACGCGTCGCCGCGAGCGCGAAAGCGGCGGCCAAAAACGTGAACAGCGTCTCCGTCGCGCAGCGCACGACGAAGTTGTTCACTTGCGGATGGACGACGAACAAGACGACGGTCCACGCCGCGACCCGGCGGCCGAACAGCTCCGCGGCCAGCCGAAACAGGACGACGCCAGTCGCGACGGACAGCGCCGCCTGCAGGAGCATCGCGGCCCAAACGTAGGCCGGTCCCGCCGCGAAGCGCGCCAGCGCAAGCAACGCGGGATACAACGGCAGGCGCAGCGCCGTCGGCACGCCGGGATCGAGCGAAAACGCGCCGGTGGCCAGCCAGTTCGCAGCCAAGGCGTCGTAGCCGTCGTTGTTCGCCCACGCCCATTCGGGCACGCGTTCCGCGAGCAGCGGCCAGACCGCCACCGCCGCCAGCCGCGCCGCGACGAGCAGCGCCAGCAGCGCCGCGGGCATGCGCCGCGAGAAACCGGCCTCCGCTGGCGGTGCGCCCATCATGCGCGTTCGTCGGGCTCCTCGACGAGCGGCAGGCTGGGATCGGCCTCGACCGCCGGCGGATTGGCGAGGCCGGCGCCCGCGCGCAGGCCGGCCGCGGCGGCCACCATCGCGGCGTTGTCGGTGCAAAAGGCCAGCGGCGTCAGCAGCAGCCGCGCGCGGCGGCGGCGGGCCAGGGCTTCCAGCTTGCCGCGCAGGGATGCGTTCTTGGCCACGCCGCCCACGCACGCCAGCGTCCGCGCGCCGGTGTTCGCCAGCGCCCGTTCGGCGCGCAGCGCCAGCGAATCCATCACGGCTTCCTGGTAGGACGCCGCCAGATCGGCCAGATGCCGCGCGCGGTCTTCGGGATGGTTCTTCAAATGGTAGAGCAGCGCCGTCTTGAGGCCGCTGAAGCTGAAACACGTTTCGATTTCCAGGCCGTTGTCGGTGGTGCGGTTTTTGGCATGTTCCAGGCCGCGCGGAAATTTCACGTAGGCCGGATCGCCGCCCTGCGCGGCGCGCTCGATGACCGGCCCGCCGGGATAGCCCAGCCCCAGCAGATTGGCGCCCTTGTCGAGGCATTCGCCGGCGGCGTCGTCGAGCGTCTGCCCCAGCAGGCGATAGCGCCCCACGCCGAGCATCTCCACGAGGCACGAATGTCCGCCCGACACCATCAGCACGAGCGCCGGACAGGCTTCGTCCGGCGCCGGCGCGGCGGGATCCAGGAACATGCCGGCCACGTGCGCCTCGAGGTGGTTCACGCCCCAGACGGGCTTGCCCAGCGCCTGCCCCAGCGCCCGCGCGCCCGACAGGCCGATCAGCAGCGAGCTGACGAGCCCCGGCCCGTGCGTCACCGCGATGGCGTCGAGCGCCTCCCAGGCGATGCCCGCCCGCGCCACGGCCTCCGCCGCCACGACCGGAAAATTGCCGACGTGCTCGCGCGAGGCGATTTCGGGCACCACGCCGCCGTAGGGCCGATGGCTCGCGATCTGGCTGTTCACGACCGACGACAGCACCTCGCGGCCGCCGCGCACGACGGCGGCGGCGGTTTCGTCGCAGGACGATTCGATGCCGAGCACGAGCACGGAGCGGACCTCCGGGACGTCAGCGCTTCCGAAAGACGAGGATGCCGCGCAGCATGTCGCAGGCGCGTTCGAGCTGCGGGTCGGACACGTGGTCCAGATCGATCTCCGCAGCCGGCGCGTCCGCCGCCTTGGCGCCGGGCAGTTCGTCTTCCTCGCCGCCGGTCGTCCAACCTTCGTCCACCGCCGCGGCGGCGGACGAGAGGCCGTTGGTTTCTTCCGCGCGGTTGCGCGAAAGCAGGATGTTGCGCCAGTTCTCGACGGACATCGGCACGACCACGTCGGGTTCGATGCCGACGTCGTGGATGACGCGCTCGCTGGGCGTGTAGTACTTGGCCGTGGTCAGCCGGATTGCCGTGCCGCCCTCCTGCGGCAGGACGCTCTGCACGGAGCCCTTGCCGAAGCTCTTTTCGCCGACCAGCACCGCCCGGCGGTTGTCCTGCAGCGCGCCGGCGACGATTTCGGAAGCGCTGGCGCTGTAGCCGTTGATCAGCACGACCATCGGCACGGCGGGGAACGTCTCGCGCGCCCGGGCGCGGTAGGAGCGCTCCATGCGGTTGTCGCGGCCGCGGGTGAACACGATCAGATCGCCGCGGCGCAGGAACTTCTGCGCCCCGTCCACGGCGGCGGTGCGCCGGCCGCCCGGATTGCTGCGCAGGTCGAGCACCAGCGCGACGACCTTGTCCTTCTCGAGCTGGTCGAGCGCCGTCTGCAAATCCTCGGCGGTTTCCTCGCCGAACTGCAGCATGCGGACGTAGCCGATGCCGCCGTCCAGCACCCGCGTGTCCTTGATGCTGGGCACGTTGATGATGGCCCGCTCCAGCTCGAATTCCTTCATGAGCTGCGTCTTGGGACGGAAGATCTTCACCTTCACCTTCGTGCCGGGGTCGCCGCGCAGCTGCTTGACCGCGTCTTCCAGCGCCAGGCCGGCGGTGCCCTCGCCGTTGATCTCGACGATCTTGTCGCCGGAGAGCAGCCCGGCGCGGAACGCGGGCGTGTCTTCCATCGGCGCGATCACCGTGAGGACGTCGTCCTTGACGCCGATGGTGATGCCCAGGCCGCCGAACTTGCCGGCGGTGTCTTCCTTCATCGCGGTGAAGGCTTCCTCGTCCATGAACTGGCTGTGCGGATCGAGGGACTGCAGCATGCCCTTCAAGGCGCCGTAGATCAGCTCCTTGTAGGTGCTCTTGTCGGCATCGACGTAGTTGGCGCGCACCTGTTCGACGACCTTCGAGAAAAGCGTGTACATCTCGTAGGGCGAATCTTCGGCGACGGCCGGCTGTTCGGCGGCGGCGACCTCCTGCGAGTAGAGGCGCGCGCCGACCGCCAGGTTGGCGGCCAGCACGGCCGCCACCAGCAGCCATTTGAGGTTGAAAGAAGCGATCTTCATGTTCTTGCCTTTGCGATGCGAAGCCCGGAACGCGGCGGCCGGCCTAGACGTGGCTTTCCATGTCGGGGCGATAGCGGAAATAGACCGCGCCGAGCGGCGGCACCACGACGGGGATCGAGTACTCCCGCCCCTGCCATTCCTGCTTCTCGGCCTTGACGAAGCGCGGGTTGCCGATGCCGCCGCCGCCGTAGATCGTCGCGTCGGTGTTGAGCACTTCCTCGTAGGTGCCCGCGCGCGGCACGCCCATGCGGTAGCCCTGCCGCGGCACCGGGGTGAAGTTGAAGCCGCAGACCAGCAGGTCGTTCGGATCCTTCCCCTTGCGCAGCGCGAAGAGCATGCTGTTTTCCCAGTCGTTGAGGTCGATCCACTCGAAGCCTTCCCACGAGAAATCGATCTGGTGCAGGCACGGGAAGCCCTTGAGCATCTCGTTGAGGTCGCGCGCCAACCGCTGCAGGCCCGCGTGCGAATCGTATTCCAGCAGGTGCCAGTCGAGGCTTTCGTTGTGCTGCCACTCGCGCCACTGGCCGAATTCCATGCCCATGAACGTGAGCTTCTTGCCCGGATGCGCGTACATGTAGGCGTACAGCAGCCGCAGGTTCGCGAACTGCTGCCACATGTCGCCGGGCATCTTGGAGAGCATCGCCCCCTTGCCGTGCACGACCTCGTCGTGGGAGAACGGCAGGATGAAGTTCTCGTTGAACGCGTAGATCATCGAGAACGTCATCTGGTGGTGGTGGTACTTCCGGAACACCGGGTCCTTGTGCATGTAGTCGAGCGTGTCGTGCATCCACCCCATGTTCCACTTCAGGTCGAAGCCCAGCCCGCCGAGATACGTCGGCCGCGACACCATCGGCCACGCCGTCGATTCCTCCGCGAACGTGAGGAAGCCCGGGAATTCCGCGTGCACCAGCGCGTTGAACTTCTTGAGGAAATCCACCGCGTCG
>CAYTEK010000071.1:0-9708 GCA_964436715.1 uncultured Verrucomicrobiota bacterium
GGACGTCCCGCGCCTCGTGCGCCATGAAATCGGCGTATCGCTCGGCATCCACGGCGGCCGGCTTCGGTTCGGCAGCCAGATCGGCGGCCCAGGCCGCGCAACAGAGGATCAACGCGCCCGCACCGAATCCGATCTTTCCCCAACCCCCGGCCGATCCATTCGAAAAGCGCCCGTTCATGGGTTAAGAGGATGACATGGATTTGCCGTCTCGTCAAGCCCGCCATTGTCGCCGTCGGAAGATCCACGGATCCCAGCCGCATGGCCGGGGCGGGTGAAACACACCCGGTTTTTCGCGGCCAGCATAATATTGCATATCGTTTGACTTTTCCGGCCGCGCCGGTCTCTTGACCGAAGTTGCCGTCGGAGGTAATATCCATTTGTTGGGTGTTGGGTCGCCGACCGGAACGCAGGGCCGCCCTCCCCACGGAAAAGGGCCGCATGAGAATCGGGACCGCAGGCATGCGCGGGTGGTGGACGGGATGGGGATTGCTGTTGGCTTCTTCGGCCTTCGGGCAAACCACCAGCATCGTCTACACCATCGACTCCGGACAGATGGATCTCATGTCCGTACCGCTGCTCGTCGAAGGCGGGAACACCCTCAGCAACGTTTTCAAAGACGCATCGTCCTCCGCGGTCTTCTATTTCTGGAGCGAAGCATTGCAGGCCTGGCAGGCCGTAAGCAAGCCCGCGCAGGGCTGGGATGCGGGCAGCGGCAGCCATCCGTTGCCGCCGGGACTGGCTTTTTTCTACCAACCGCCGGATTTCAGCGGGCCGCTCGTCATCGATGGAGAGCCTCCCGCGCCGCCGATCAGCACCAACGTGCCGGGCTGGGGCCGCGTCAGCTGCCTCGGCTATCCCTACCCCGCAGACGTGCATTGGACCAACCTCCAACTGGCGGCCTTGCTTCCGGCCGGTTCGATGGTCGCATTCTGGGACCGCACCAACGGCGTTTTCCGGCCCACGTTCCTGAAAGCGCCCGCGGCCAAAGGCGGCGGCTGGGGCGCGGCCGCTTCCAACCACGTCGTCCATGCCGGCGACGGTTTCGCCGTCGTCAACTTCGGCACGAACTTCATTTGGAGCGAATGACGTGAACACGCGTACCCACCGAACGTCGTTCCTGCTCGTTGCCGCCCTTGCCGGAGCGCTGGGTTCGTTGCCCGCGGCGGCCGGATTGAAAATCCGCGTCCACGTCGGCTATGGCGTGTATCCCCCCGGCGCCGGCGACGTCACCCAGACCGCCCCCGGCAGCGGCTTGCTGGCCAACAACGGCTCCGGCCGGGCGCTGCTGCAATTGATCTACGCCGGCGCCGACGGCATGGTCGGCGACGGCGTCCAAGCGGTGAATCTCGACAACGCCGCCAACGGCTGCACGGCCGGCGACGACGTCGTCTGGCAAAGCACCGTCTTGGAATGGGGCCGCGACGACGTGGACGAATGGGGCTTCACCTCCACCTTGCCCGACGCGTACACGAACGATTCCTGGACCGCTTCCGGCTACGCCTACGTGCGCGTTTTCCAAGACGAATCGCCCGATTGCGGCGATGGCTATTTCGACACGCCGTTGGCGGCCCTGCAAACGACCCTGACCCGGAGCGATCCATTCGGACAATCCATCGTCGTCGGCGACTCCGCCGCCGGCGTCGCGCTCGATCGCCGGATTTCGATCGCCGCGAATTTCGGTCGGTCGCTCGGCGCCGACCAATGGGATCTGCTGACCATTCCGCTGACGGCCGGCATCGGCAACCGATTCGGTTCCATCGAAACGAACGCGCCGATGCAGACGACCGTCTATTTCTACGACGCAGCCACCACGAATTTCGAAGTGGGAATCAAAGGCGTCAAGGGTTGGTCGACGCCCCAATCGAACCGCGTCGTCCTGCCCGGCGAAAGTTTCTTCCTGAAATCCCCCACCGGCGGCAGCTTCGCGGTTTCGGTGGACGGCACCTCTCTCTGCACGCCCGCCACGAACCAAGTCAACGAACGCTGGACCGCGCTGGGCTATCCCTTCCCCGACGACGTGGCCTGGACCGCCACTGCCCTCGCCAGCAATTTGGCGACGGGTTCTTTGGTCTATTTCTGGGACTTGGACGAGCAGCAATACCAAACGTACCAGAAAGGCCCGCCGGCCCGGGGCGGCTGGGGCTCCGCCTCCAACCACGTCGTCCATCCCGGCGACGGCTTCATCGTGCGCCAGCCGCCCAATTCCGCGCCGTTCCTCTGGATCCAGGAAAGGGGGGAATGACGTGAACGCCTTCCGCAAAATCGCATTTGTCCTGGCGCTCTCGCTTGGCTCCTCGTCCGCTTCCGCCGATTATCGCATCCAATATTTCTTCGGTTACGGCCTCTATGCCCCGACCGCCGGCGACGTCACCTCGGCCACGCCCGGGACGGGGCTGTTGGCCGCCAACGGCAGCCATCGCACCCTGATCCAGTTGATCTCGACCGGACCCAACGGCGTGCGCGAATACGACTGGTTCAACGCCGCCAACTATTTTCTGGGCGGCGACGACGAGGTGCTGGAGAGCCGGATCCTCGAAGCCGGCGTCGATGGCGTCGATGAGTGGGGCTACACGGCCTCCCCGCCCCCGCCCTACGTCACCACCAATTCCTTCCTTCCGCCCGTGTTCGTCCGGGTCTATCAAGATGCCAATCCCACCTGGCCCAGCGACTGGAATTACGATTCGCCGTTGGTCGCTCCCCAAAGCGTTGGTTCCGATCCCATCCAAGACGCCTTCGCCACCATTCTCCATATCGAGACCGGCAACGAGTCTGCGCCGACGTCGGGCGTCACCTTGGCTTGGGATGGATGCATGAGTTGCGAGGACAACTGGACTCCCGAACCGCCGGCCGATCCCGAGATCCGTTATGGCGAGTTCGATCCCGCCGGCGCCGGCCCCTCTTTCACCATCCCCTACAGCTATGAACTCGCCGCCGTCTACGGCGCCGACGCCGCGCTGTCCAACGGCGAATGGAATTGGGAACTTTTGGAGGAGGGCTCCGACTACGTCTTCACCAATGGCGTCGTCACGATCTCCACCTCCGGCGCCGGCGTCGCCTCCCGCCGCATGATCCGGCTCGGCCTGATCCACTTGTTCTAGCGCCTCCGCTCCCCTGGCCCGCGGCGCCGGGCGGGGCGTTGGATTTCCCCTACTCGACCGGCGGGACCACCGCCTTCACGCGGTAGACGTGCGTTGCGTTGGGAATGCCGGGCAGGCTGATTTCCTGCGGGCTGACGGAATAGGGGCCGTAGATGGCATCGAACGCATCCCAGGCGCCCGACGTGCCGATCGGCATCTGGTTCGTGGATTCCACCCGGTACAGGCGCGTGGAACGCGTGGTCCATTGCAGCGTGCCGGCGGATTGCGAGTAGGCCGTGATCAAGAACGCCTCGGCGTCGTCCAGCGGGTCGGTATCGGCGCCGTATTCCTCCGTATCGGTCGATCCGTCGTCGTCCTGGTCGTGGGCGCCGCCGGACAGCGTCGTCAGGTTGCCCGCCTTGCCGAGTTCCCACGGATCGGGCAAGCCGTCGCCGTCGGAATCCGGCCCGGGAAAGAAGGCCCCCGTCTGGACGAACGCCTGCGCGTTGGACAGGCTGATCCAGCCGACGTTACCGCTCCAGACGTAGCCGTAGAGATTGCCCGTGAGCAGGTCGATCCGCGGGCGGCCCCAGGACTGCTCGAAGGTGATCCAGCCGACGTTGGCCCCGTAGGCATAACCCCACAGATAGCCCGCGCAGTCGTGGTTCACGCCCCAATCCGCGGCGGAGGCGTTCGAATAATTCCAGCCGTTGGTCGGCCCGTTGCCGAGGCCGATCCAGCCGCAGTTCGCGCTCCAGACGTAGCCCGTGCAGAAATACTGCCCGATCGCCGCGCCGTTGGTGACGTTCGCCCGCGCGTCGAGCCAGCCGACGTTCGCCCCGTAGGCGTAGCGGTTCGCCACATCGACGGTGCTGGCCGCCCCGGCGGCCGTGGCCAGCCCAAGGCCGAGGCCCAGCCCCCCGGCGGCCACGCGTGCGAAAAATGTCGTTTTCATGGCTGCGGCTCCGTTGGTCAGCGCTCGAAATTCGCCCATGGATGGGCGTAGATGCCGTTGGTCGCCAGTTCGCCGACGTTGGTGACGATCGGCCCGTAGACGTCCTTGGTGGTCATGGTGAAATCGTACGTCTGGCCGCCGCTGGAATTGCGCACGATCAGGTTGTTCGTGGTGGACACGCAGTCGAGGCCGTATTTGGTGCCGCCGGCGAAATCGTAGAAGCGGTTGTTTTCCACGCGGTTGCCGGCGGCCACGTTCAGGCGCAATCCGGTGCCGTTGTTTTCGCCGATCATGCAATCCACCACGAGGTTGCCCTCGCAGCGGCCGCCGCTGCCGTTGAGAATCACGCCGTAGGGATCGTTCCCGGCCACCGTGCAGGCGGCAATCGCATTGCCGTTGCATTGCCCGGAACCGCCCATCAAGTAGATGCCGTAGTTGGCATTGTCCTTGACCGTGCAGCGCGCGAACCGGTTGCCGTTGCAGCGGCCGGTTCCGCTGTTGACATAGACGCCGTGGTCGCCGTTGGTGGCGACGACGCAGTCGGTCACGAGATTGGCGTCGCACGCGCCGCCGCTGGTGCCGGAAAAAGAGACACCGTCGTCGAGGTTGCCGCTGATGGCGCAATGGGCGATGCGGTTGCCGCTGCATCGCCCGGACGAGCCGTTGAAATAGATGGCCGCCAGGCCGTTGCCGGTCAGGGAACAGCGGACGATGGCGTTGCCGTCGCACGCGCCCCCCAGCCCGTCGAGCAGGATGCCGTTCCAGACATTGCGGGAAACGTCCAGATCCTCGAACCGGCAACTTTGGCCGAACTTGGCGCACACGCCGTAGCCGAAGCGCCGTAGGCTGCCGTTGCGCACGACGACGTCGCGGATCGGCAGGCCGGCGGCATCGTAGAGGTAGACGCCGTGTCCGCTGCCGCTGCCGTCGCCGGTGAGCGTGAAGCCCATCAGGTCCAGCACGACCCCGTTGGTGGCGATGGTCACGCCGTGCGTCGCGCTGGTCAGGCTGGCCGTCAGATAGTAGGAGCCCGGCTGGGTGATCGCATACGGCACGTTGGTGATCGCCGTGCGCGGTTCGATCTGCGCCAGGGTCTTCATCATCGGACCCGGCCCGGCGGACGGCGCGAGCGGGCCTTGGGCGTGGACGACGGCGGCGAGCGCGCCCGCCGCGAGGAAGAGGACGATGCGTTTGGAGTTCATGCGGGTTGCTCCTTTCGGTTCAGCGCGAGAAATTGGCCGCGGGATGGCACGGCTTGCCGGTGGCCGCCAGCTCGCCTTGGTTGGTGACGATGGGCCCCCACGTGTCCGTGCCCACGACGAGGTTGTACGTTTGTCCGACGCCGCTGTTGCGCAGGAACAGGTTGCTCGACGTCGTGATGCAGGAAATCCCGTAGGTGTCGCCGCTCCCGCTCTGGCCGCTCACGTGGTTGTTTTCCACGCGGTTGCCGCGGGCCAGGACGAGATGGATGCCGCGGTCCACGTTGCCCCGGATCTGGCAGTTCTCGATCGCGTTGCCATCGCAGGTGCCGGCCGGGCTGCCGGAGACCAGGATGCCCATGTTGTTGTTGCCGATGACCGACGAGTCCCGCACGACGTTGCCCTGGCACTTGCCCGACGCGTTGCCGTGCAGATAAACGCCGTAGCCGCCGTTGCCGGCGACCACGCACTCCTCCACGACGTTGCCTTCGCAACGGCCGTTGTACGAGCCGTCCAGGACGATCCCGTTGGTGGCGTTGCCGAAAACGGCGCAGCCGGAAACGACGTTGCCGGCGCACCGGGAGGGCGTCGCCAGATCCCCGTAGCCGTACAGGCGGATGCCGGCGTCGCCGTTGCCGACGACCGTGCAGTCCCGCACGGCGTTGCCGTCGCAAGCGCCCTTCCAGCCGTAGAGGTTGATGCCGTCGAGCGCATTGCGGGCGATCGCGCAGTCGAACACGGCGTTGCCGTTGCATCCGCCGTACGTGCCGTACAACCAGATGCCGGCCTGGGAATGTTCCGTCAGCGCCAGCCGCTCGAAGCGCCCCCCGTGGCAACCGTTGGCGCGAATGCCGCATCCGAAGTTGCGGATGGTGCCGTTGCGGACGACCACGCCGTGGATCGGCACCGTGTTCGTGCCGCGGACGTAGATGCCGCAATCCGACGTGGTCCGGTCGCCGACGAGCGCAAAACCCATCAGATCCACCACGACGTCGTTGGTATAGATCACGATGCCGTGGCCCGTGCTCGTCAGGTTGGTGGCCAGCTAGTACGACCCCGGCGGGGGGAGGGAGTACGGCGCGTTGGTGATCATCGTGCGCGGCTCGACCTGCGTCAGCGTCTTCATCATGGGTGCCGGCGCGCCTGGCGGCGTCAGGGATCCCTGCCCTTCCGCTTGTAAAACCGCCCACGCCAGCGTCGCCGCCGCCAATCCGATCGCGCACCTCGTCGCACTCATCGCCGCGCCTCCTTGATTCGCCACCGTTCCGGCGGTGGAGCTTGTCAGCTTGAGCCTAGACGTTCGCGCGCTTCGGCCACAAAGCGAATTGCATTAATTTCGCATTAATTCCGGTGGGTCCTTGCCAAGCGCCCCGCGCCGGTGCTAGGGTGCCGTTCGCGTTTCCAATGGTGGAGGCGCATCCGGCGACCAACGGAAGCGGGTGGAATTCCCGCGCGGTCGCGCCGCTGTGAACGGTTCCGAAATTCCGACGGCCATTCCGCCCCCTCGCGGGCGGGAGAAGGCGGAAGAGTAGATTGCCGTGAGCCAGAAGACGAGTCGCCGGATCCACGTCAACCCGATGCCCTCGCCGATTGGGGCAGAAAGGATGCCGCCATGCGGCGTGTTTGCTGGTTCCTGCTCGCTTCGTTCCTTGGACTTCTCCCCGCCTTCGCCGCGTCCGCCGTCGTCTCGTTCGACGCCCATTTCACCGGGCCGGGCGAACACGTCGCGGACGCCAGCCTGGCCGACGAGGCCGCGACGTTCCTCAATGAAACCTACGAATCCTGGGGCGCTTGGTATTGGGCCGGCTTCGCGTTCTCCACGGTCAGCAACGTCGTCGCCAATTCCCACACCAACCAGTACGCCGCCGCGCAGGGCTTCCCCCGCGCCTACGCCGTGGGCTATCACGACTACTACCAGAACATCGCGCCCGAAATCGCCTTCGCCCTCCCGTGCGCGCCGAAATCGGTTCGGCTCAACAACACCACCTACGCGGCGCTCACCATCCGCGACGGCGACGGCTACGGCTTCGCCCAGCCGTTCGCCAGCAACGACTTTTTCTTCCTGACGCTGACGGCCTACGACCGCGAAGACCGCGTCGTTGCGGTCACCAACCACTACCTGGCCGATTTCCGCGACGGCAAAACGTTCATCCAGACGAACTGGACCACGCTCGATCTGGCGTGGATGCCGCCGAACGTGGCGTCCATCGTCGGCACGCTGACGACCTCCGACGTGGGCGCCTACGGCCCCAACACGCCGACGTATTTCGCCATGGCCGACTTCACCTACGCCTATTCCGACGCCGCCGACGGCATCGCGGCGACCAATCCCGCCATCCTCTGCTGGGCCGACGGCTGGACGGACTACTGGCCGGGCACCAACGTCGAGGCCCAATGGCAGACGCCCTCCAACGCCCTCGGCGCCGCACAAGGCGCGCTCGGCGGGCTCGGCGCCACCAACGGCATCGTGCCGCTCGGCGACGACGGCTCGCTCGTCCTGACCTTCCCCGCCCCCATCGCCGACGGCGCCGGCCCCGATTTCGCCGTCTTCGAAAACGCCTTCTCGACCGAATTCCTCGAACTGGCCTTCGTCGAGGTGTCGTCCGACGGCACGAACTTCTTCCGCTTCCCGACCCACGGCCTGGAAACCAATTGGATCGACACCTATGCGGCGACGAACGCCACCGACCCGACGGCCTACGGCGGCTTCGCCGGCAAGCACGTCCAAGGCGCCGGCACGCCGTTCGACCTGCGCGAACTCGCCGGCACGCCGGGACTCGACGTCCGCCGCGTCACCCGCGTGCGCCTCGTGGACGTGAAGGGCGACGGATCCCGCACCGACGACTTCGGCAACCCGATCTACGACCCGATGCCGACCTTCGGTTCCGGCGGCTTCGACCTCGACGCGGTGGGCGTCCTGCACGCCAACCTCGACATCGCGACCGATCCGGCCGCGCCGCCGCCGGCCCTGCCCGGCAACGCCCCCGTGCTGGAATACACGCCCACGCTGGCCCCGCCCGCCTGGCGCACGAACGACGTGCCCGCGCAGGGCGCGCCGGGCTTCTTCCGCTGGAAGCTCGTGAAATGAAGTTTTCCACGGAGTGGAAAAAGTTTCGGCCGGTTTTCCACGGAGTGGAAAAACTTTGCGCGATTTTTCCACGGAGTGGAAAAACTTTGCGCGATTTTTCCACGCTGTGGAAAACTTTTTTCCACGCCGTGGAAAATCCGCGAGCCGCGCCGGGCCGCATGGGCGGCGCCGGGTTCTCCCTGCTCGAGCTGCTGGCAACGCTGGCGGGAATCGGCCTGCTGGCGGCGCTCCTGATCGGAACGCTGCCGGCGGCGCGCGCGGCGGCGGAGGCGGCGACGTGCCGCAGCAACCTGCGGCAGCTGGCGACGGCGAACTTGGCGTACGCGGCGGATCACGGGCGGTACGTGGCGGCGGCGGCGGACATCGCCTCCAACAACGCGGTCCGCTGGCACGGGGTGCGCGTCGGATCGGCGTTCGACGGCGCGCGGGGGCCGTTGGCGGAGTACCTCGGCGGCGGCGCGGGCAGCGCGTGGGTGCGGCGGTGCCCGGCGTTCCGGACGGACGGCACGGGCTTCGAGGCGGCGTGCGGCGGCTATGGGTACAACGCGCTGGGGGTGGGGTCGGAAGCCTGCCTGCCGGGACCCGGCGTCAAAACCGAATGCGGCATGCGCCCCGGCGCGGTGGCGCATCCGGCCGAAACGGTGATGTTCGCCGACGCGGCCTATCTGCAAGGCAGCGGAACGAAGGCGAAGCTGATCGAATACTCCTTCGCGGAGCCGCCGCGGTTCGCCGACGGCAGCACGCCGTGGCCGACCATCCACTTCCGGCACCGGGGCAAGGCGAACGTGGCGTGGGCCGACGGCCACGTGACCTCCGAGACGCTGGCCCGGACGGGCGCGCGCGGCGCCGCCCAGCATCTGGGGTGGTTCGGACCAAACGACAACGCGTGGTTCGATCCGTTTTGACGCGCGGACTGATGTTTTGGGGGCGCTACGGAGGCTTGCGAGATGAAGATTCGTATGATGGTTAATTAATAATCATACGATTTCATAGATTGCACAAATCGCTTCATTACCTTGCTCAATAGAATGATGGAATGAATCAGCTTTTTCTATTTCGTATGATGGTTAATTAATGATGATACGATTTCATGGACGCGGGGAATGGCGGAACGGCGGGCCGAGAACGGGCGGCGGATTCGGTTGATAATCGAATTGTCCATATTTGCGGATTGACGGACGGGGCTGAATCGCATAGTTTTTCCCGCGTCGATACAACTCTGGCCTTTCCGTAAGAGTGGGTTTCCCCCACTCTTTTGCGTATGGAGAGTTGTCGGTTTGTCGTGCTTTTCCCCCGTTTGGGGAGGAGGTCTGAAATATGAACAACGAATTGCTGGCCGTATTTGAATACATGGAGCGGGCGCGCACGCTGGCCCGCGACGGCGTGCCG
>CAYTEK010000071.1:9718-14358 GCA_964436715.1 uncultured Verrucomicrobiota bacterium
TGGACCGCGAGACGCTTGCCCAACTGGTCGAGTCTGCTTTGCAGGTGGCCGGGCGCAAGAGCATCGGCCGCGTGCGGGACCTGCGCGTGGAAATCAACCGCAAGACGTTGGAAATCAAGGCGTTCGCCAGCATCCAGGTGGTGGACTTCGTGCGCAACCGCGACGAGGAAATCTCCCTCGACGACGCCCAGGCGAAATATCCGGGGAAGAACTACAAGCTGGGCGACCTGATCGAGATCGAAGTCACGCCGCGCAACTTCGGGCGCATCGCGGCGCAGACGGCCAAGCAGGCCATCATCCAAAAGCTGCGGATGGCGGAGAAGGACAAGGTCTATGCCGCCTACAAGGATCACGTGGGCGCGATCGTCACGGGCACCGTGCGGCGGTTCGACCGCAGCGACGTGTTCGTGGACCTGGGCGACGCCGAAGGGGTCATGCCCAGCAAGGAACGGGTGCCGAGCGAGGAATACCAGATGGGCGACCGGATCCGTTTCCTGCTGCTGAACCTGGACGCGCAGGCGCAGGGCACGCAGCTGACGCTGTCGCGCGCCAATCCCGATTTCATCAAGAAGCTCTTCGAGCTGGAAGTGTCCGAAATCGCCGACGGCACGGTCGAGATCAAGGGCATCGCGCGGGAAGCGGGTTTCCGCACCAAGATCGCGGTGCACTCGAACGACGAGAAGGTGGACCCGGTCGGCGCGTGCGTGGGTCTGCGCGGCCAGCGCGTGAAGAACATCGTCCGCGAACTGTCGGGCGAGAAGGTGGACATCGTGAAGTGGAGCACGGACATCAAGACGTTCGTGACCAACTCGCTGGCGCCGGCCAAGCTGCTGCGCCTGGAAGTGGACGAGATCGAGAACGCGGTGAAGGTGATCGTCGAGGCCGACCAGCTCTCGCTGGCGATCGGCAAGAAGGGCCAGAACGCGCGCCTGACCGCCAAGCTGACCGGCTGGAAGGTGGACATCCAGAAGGACGAAGCCGACATCTCGTTCGAAGAAAAGATTTCGCGCGCGACCGACCAGTTGGCCGCCGTCGAAGGCATCGGCCGCGAGCACGCCGAAAAGCTCGTGGCGTCCGGATTCCTCACGCTGGAAGGCATTCTGGCGGCGGAAATCCAGGACTTGGTCGACGTGGAAGGGTTCGACGCCGACGTCGCCCAGCAAGTGCGTTCCGCGGCGGAAGCCGCCTTCGAGCGCGAAAACGGAAAGGCGGCTGAATAAGCCATGAGAATCTGCGACCTCGCCAAAGAATTGATGACCACGGGCAAGGAGCTGCTCGCGCTCCTGCAGGCCCGCGGCTGCACCGCGAAGAGCACGCAGGCCAACCTGACGCCTGACCTCGAGCACTACCTGCGCGACGAAATCAAGCGCATCTACTACGGTGGCGCCGCGGCCGCACCGGCGGTCCCGGCCGCCGTCGAAGCCACGTCGGCCCCGACGGCCGAAGCCGCCCCGGCGCACGCCCCCGCGGAAGCGGAAGCCGCCCCCGCGGCCGAAGCCGCCTCGGCGGCGCCGGCCGAAGTCGCCGCGCCCGCGGCGGCCCCGGCGCCGGCCGAAGCCGCCGCGCCCAAGACGATCGCCATCAAGGGCCACGTGGTCGTCAAGGAATTCGCCGAACTGCTGGGCATCAAGCCCAACGTGCTGATCGCCAAGCTGATGAAGCAGGGCATCTTCGCGTCCATCGGCATGAAGATCGATTTCAAGGCCGCCGAACCGATCGCCAAGGATCTCGGATTCGTGCTCGAGCACGAAAAGAAGGCGCCGCCGCCGCCGCCGCCCGTCAAGGCCGAACCCAAGCCGGAAAGCGCGGCCGAAGACGCCAAGGACGACTTGCAGCCGCGGCCGCCGGTGGTCACGTTCATGGGCCACGTCGACCACGGCAAAACCTCGCTGCTGGACTACATCCGCAAGGCGCACGTCGCGGCGGGCGAAGACGGCGGCATCACGCAGCACATCGGCGCCTACCAGGTCGAGCACCAGGGCCGCCTGATCACCTTCCTCGACACGCCCGGCCACGAGGCGTTCACCGCCATGCGCGCGCGCGGCGCCAACCTGACGGACATCGCCGTCATCGTCATCGCCGCGGACGACGGCATCATGCCGCAAACCAAGGAAGCCATCCAGCACGCGCAAGCCGCGAAGGTGGCGATGATCATCGCCATCAACAAGTGCGATCTGCGCACCGCCAATCCCGACCGCGTGAAGCGCCAGCTCCAGCAGATGGGCCTCGCGCCCGAAGACTGGGGCGGCGAACTGATCTGCTGCCCCGTCAGCGCCACCAAGGGCGACGGCATGGACCACCTGCTCGAAATGATCCTCCTGCAGGCGGACATCCTCGAGCTGAAGGCGAATCCTCGGCGCAAGGCGCAGGGCTACGTCATCGAATCGCGGCTCGAGGCCGGCATGGGTCCGACCGCCAACGTGCTGATCACCAACGGCACGCTCCAGCTCAACGACGCCGTCGTCTCGGGTTCCACCTGGGGCCGCGTCAAGGCCATGATCAACGACCAAGGCAACAAGATCCGCACGGCCGGGCCTTCCGCCGCCGTCAAGATCCTCGGCTTGACCAGCGTGCCGGCGCCCGGCAGCGAATTCCACGTCTACAAGAACGACCGCGAAGCCCGCCAGATCGCGGAGGAACGCGCCGCCGCCGCGCGCCTGCAGGAACTCGGCAGCCAGGCTGAGCCCAAGGGGCCGATGACCCTCGACGAACTGCTGCAGGAAAAGGCCGGCAGCAGCAAGCGCACGCTCAACGTGATCCTCAAGACCGACGTGCTCGGCTCGCTCGAGGCCATCCAGAACTCGCTGGAAGGCATCAAGAGCGACAAGGTCGAATAGGCCATCATCGGCACGGGCGCGGGCAACGTCAGCGTGAACGACGTGCTGCTCGCCTCGGCTTCGAAGGCCGTCGTGCTCGGCTTCCACGTGGCGAAGGACAACGGCGCCGGCGCCGAAGCCAAGCGCCAGGGCGTCGAAATCCGCCTCTATTCGATCATCTACGAGATGCTCGACGACGTGAAGAACCTGATGACGGGCCTGCTGGATCCGATCGTCAAGGGGCACGTGAACGGCCAGGCTGCGATCCGCTAGATCTTCGACATGGGCAAGCGCGGCAAGGTCGCCGGCTGCATGTGCCTGAAGGGCAAGATCACCCTGAAGGGCCGCGCCCGCGTCAAGCGCAAGGACGAGGTGCTCTACGAAGGCAAGATCCAGACCCTGCGCCGTTTCCAGAACGAAGCCACGTCGGTCAGCGAAGGCCAGGAGTGCGGCATCGTGCTCGACCGCTTCTCGAACTTCGCCGAAGGCGATCTCATCGAATCCTACGAACTCGAAAAGGTCGCCCAGGAGCTGTAGGCCGCGGCGGGGCGGCCCCGCCGCCCCGCGGTCTCCGGTTCCGGCCGCCTTTCGTCTTCCGTCTTCAGTCTTTAGCCGAAAAAACGCCATGAAAGCCGATCGCATCACCCGCGTGAACGAACTCATCCGCCGCGAACTGGGCGTGCAGCTCTATCGCGTCGTGAACCGGCCGGATTTCGATTCCGCCGCGGTGACCTTCACGCATGCGCTCACGTCGGTGGACCTGCGCAGCTGCCGCGTGCTCGTGTCCATCCGCGGCGAGCCCGCGGAGCAGGAACGCATGCTGGGCGTGCTCAAGCGGCACCGCGCGGAATTCCAGGAGGCCATCCACCAGACCGTCGTCCTGCGCTACACGCCGCAGCTCCATTTCGTCCTCGCCCATTCCGTCGAGCAGGGCGACCACGTCCTCGACATCCTCCACCGGATGGAAGCCGCCGGCGACATCGCGCCGGATGTGGAAGAAGACCGGCCGGACGCCGGCACGGACGCCCTCGGCAGCGAAGACGCCGGCGACGCCGACGTGCCGCCCGCCTGAGGTCCCGCCATGGCCGCGCCCACCCTCGCCTCCCTCGGTCCCCACGACGGCCTGCTGCTCGTCGACAAGCCTTCGGGCCCGACTTCGCACGACGTCGTCGCCCAGATCCGGCGCCGGTTCCGCATCCCCAAGGTCGGCCACGGCGGCACGCTCGACCCCATGGCCACGGGGCTGCTCGTCATCCTGCTCGGCAAGGGCACCAAGATTTCCGAACGCGTCATGGGCCACGACAAGACCTACGAAGGCACCCTGCGCCTCGGCGTCGAAACCGATTCGCAGGACGCCGACGGCCAGATCGTCGCCGCAAAGGACGCGACCGCGATCACCGCCGACCAGGTCCGGGCGCAATTCGACGCGCGCCGCGGCGACCAGCTCCAGACGCCGCCGATGGTGTCCGCGATCAAGCTCAACGGCGTGCCGCTCTACAAGCTCGCGCGCAAGGGCGAAACCGTCGAGCGCCAGCCCAAGCTGATCCACGTCTACCGCTTCGAACTGCTCGACTTCGCGCCGCCCGACGTCCGTTTCGTCGTCGAATGCACCAAGGGCACCTACGTCCGCACGCTCGCGCACGACGTCGGCCAATCGCTCGGCGTCGGCGCCCACCTCGTGCAGTTGCGGCGCACGAAGATCGGCCGGATCGACGTCGCCCACGCCCACGCCCTCGACGCCCTCCTCGCCGCCCCAGCCCACCCCGGCCACGTAAACCCCCCCGCCCCCCCCCACCCCCGCCTCCGAATACACCAGTCAGGCAG
>CAYTEK010000072.1:0-263 GCA_964436715.1 uncultured Verrucomicrobiota bacterium
GCCGACACGCCCGCGCCGCATCGGCCCGCCCCTCCATCCGCGCATGCATTCGGTCTTCAAGATACATATGATCATTAATTAATGATGATATGTTCAGGCAATGGATTGATTATGAGAATTCATTGGCATATTTCGAATATATCGGCTTGGGTTCGTATGATAATTCATTAATCATGGTGCGGAACGCCGTTCCCGTTCCGATGACCGCATGAGGTTTGCGCGCGGTTTCTGTCGCCGCTGTACCCTTCGCGCGGCTCGGGCAC
>CAYTEK010000072.1:273-14215 GCA_964436715.1 uncultured Verrucomicrobiota bacterium
CCGAGCTTGTCGAGGGATCTCGGCCCCGATGCCATTCGCCGGCCGTTGTCGTGCAGCGGAGATGTTTCGACTCCGGCGCGGAGCGCCTGCGCTCAACATGACGGAGGCTTGCCACCCCATCGAAGGACGCGCCAAGCGGCCGCTCCCTCCGTTTTCGGGCTTTTCGGACCGGAGGCCGGGTGCTACAGTCGGCGCCTGATTTTGGAAACCCTGAACCGGACCCGCCCATGAAAAAACTGCTTTCCGCCAACCAAGCCATCGCCTGGGCCGCCTATCGCGCCGGGTGCCGCGTGGCCGCCGCCTATCCCGGCACGCCCTCCACCGAAATCCTGGAGCACGTGGCCGAATTCAAGGGCGCCATCGACTGCGAGTGGTCGGTCAACGAGAAAGTCGCCATGGAAATCGGCGTGGGGGCCTCCCTCGCCGGCGTCCGCGCGCTGGTCGCCATGAAGCACGTCGGGCTCAACGTGGCCATGGACCCCTTGATGACCTTCACCTACGTCGGGGCCATCGGCGGCATGGTGATCGTCAACGCCGACGACCCCAGCCTGCACTCCTCGCAGAACGAGCAGGACAATCGTTCGCTCACGAAGTTCGCCAAGTGCCTGCTGTTCGAGCCGGCCGACTCGCAGGAGGCGTACGACATGGTGACCGCCGGCTTCGAGCTGAGCGAAAAACACCAGGTCCCCGTCATCGTCCGCACGACCACGCGCACGGCGCACACCTCCGGCATCGTGGACGTCGGCTCCGGCGAGCGCGGCGAAGTTCCGGGCATCCCCTACGTCAAGAACGCCCAGCGCAACGTCGCGGTGCCCGCGCACGGCCGCCTGATGCGCTTCGCCGTCGAAAAGCGTTCGGCCGCCTTGCGCGAGCTGACGGAAACCACGCCCTTCAACCGCGCCGAGCCCGGCGCCGGCGAGCTGGGATTCGTCGCCTCGGGCGTGGCCTACCAATACGTGAAGGAAGTCTTTCCCGAGGCGCCGGTCTTCAAGGTCGGCCTCTCCTGCCCGCCGCCCATCGAGAAGATTCGCGCGTTCGCGGCGGGCGTGAAACGCCTGGTCGTCGTCGAGGAATCCGACCCCGTGCTGGCGGAGCAAATCCGCGCCGCGGGCATTCCCGTCGTGGAGTCCAAGACCGAGCTGCGCATGATGGAACTCAATCCCATGCGCCTCGCGGCGCTGCGCGCCGAGCTGCTGGGCGTGCCCGCGCCGGAAACCCCCAAGCCCGAAGCCGGCATCCCCGTGCGGCCGCCGGTCCTGTGCTCCGGCTGCTCGCATCGCGGCCCGTTCCATATACTGTCCAAGCTCAAGGCCACGGTCTGCGGCGACATCGGCTGCTATACGCTGGGTTCGGCGCCGCCGCTCTCCGCGATGGACACCTGCATCTGCATGGGCGCCGCCATCGGCGCGGCCATCGGCATGCGCAAGGCCGGCCTCCCGAACCAGCGCATCGCGGCCGTGATGGGCGATTCCACCTTCTTCCATTCCGGCATGACCGGCCTGCTCGACGTGGCCTACAACCAGATTCCGATCACCGTCATGGTGTTCGACAACCGCATCACGGCCATGACCGGACACCAGGAGAATCCCGGCAGCGGCCACACCCTGCTCGGCGAGATTTCCACGCAGGTGCGCGTGGCCGACGTCGCCCGCGCCTTCGGCATCCGGCGCGTCCACGAGGTCGAGCCCTACGACCTGGCCAATCTCGAAAAAGTTTTCACCGAATGCCTCGACGGCGGCGAGCCGGCGGTCGTCGTCGTGCGCGGCCCCTGCGTGCTGCACGAAAAATGGGCCGGCAAGTTCATCAACGAAGTCGATGCCGTGAAGTGCACCGCCTGCGGCGCGTGCTTTCGCATCGGCTGCCCCGCCATCGTGCGCGGCGAAGCCAAGGATCCCGAAGGCAAGCGCTTCAAGTCCCGCATCGACCCCCAATTCTGCACGGGCTGCAACCTCTGCGCGCAGGTCTGCAAGTTCGGCGCCATCTCCCCCGCCAAGACAGGAGCCCCGCGATGAGCACCGCCCACGTTCTCGACCGTCTCTTCAACGTCTCCCTCGTCGGCGTCGGCGGGCAGGGCATCCTGCTCACTTCCGACGTCCTCGCGCTTGCGGCCATGCACGCCGGACTCGACGTGAAGAAATCCGAAATCCACGGCATGTCGCAGCGCGGCGGCTCGGTGATCAGCCAGGTCCGTTTCGGCGCGCGGGTCCATTCGCCGATCATCCCCGACGGCCAGTCCGACGTGCTCGTGTCGTTCGAGCGCACGGAAGCCCTGCGTTTCGCCCATCTCGCCAAGCCCGGCGCGAAGATCCTGGTCAACGACATGGACCGCATCCCCATCACGGTTTCCAGCGGCCTGCAGGCCCCGGTGCAGGACGCGGACAAGCGCCTCGCCGCCTATCCGGGCCTGACGCTAATCGACGCGAATCCCCTCGCCATCAAGGCCGGCAACCTGCGCGCCGCCAACGTGGTCCTCATGGGCGCCCTGGCCGCATTCGTGCCCTTCGACGAAGAGCACTGGCAGGCCGCGCTGCGCGAACGCATTCCCGCCAAGCTGCTGGAAGTCAATCTCCGCGCCTTCGCCCTCGGCCGCGCCGCCGTCGGCTGATCGCCGCGCTGGACTTCCGGACTCCGATGCCGTAGGGTCCGTCTGCCCGTTGCGCCCGATGCGCGGCGGTGCGCGTGGATTTCTTGGCCGATGGCGTCGCGAAAACCACTTTTCGTCCTTCGCCACCAGGAGATTCCCCCATGAGCTTCCAATCGCTGGGCCTCGACCCGCGTCTGTTGCAGAACGTCGCGAAACAAGGCTACGTCGTCACCACGCCCATCCAAAAAAAGGCCATTCCGGCCATTTTGGAGGGGCGCGACGTCGTCGGCCTGGCCCAAACCGGCACCGGCAAGACGGCCGCGTTCGTTCTGCCCCTGCTCCATCGCCTGATGTCCGGGCCGCGCCATCAGTTGCGGGCGCTGATCGTCGGTCCCACGCGCGAACTGGCCGAACAAACGAAGGACGTCGTCGCCAAGCTCGGCGAGCACGTAGGCCTGCGCTGCGTGACCATCTATGGCGGCGTGGGCCAGCAGCCGCAGATCGCCGGCGTCCGCCAAGGTGCGGAACTCGCCATCGCCTGCCCCGGCCGCCTGCTGGATCTGCTCGGCCAGGGCAAATTCAACCTGAACCACGTCGAATGCCTCGTGCTCGACGAAGCCGACCGCATGTTCGACATGGGCTTCCTGCCGGACATCCGCAAAATCCTCCAGCGCCTGCCGCCGAAGCGCCAGATCCTGCTGTTTTCCGCGACCATGCCGGAGGAAATCCGCGCGCTGGTCCACGAAATCCTGCACGATCCCGTCACCGTCCAGATCGCCCATTGCAAGCCGGCGGAGACGGTCGACCACGCGCTCTACCCCGTCGAACAGCCCCAAAAGACCGCGCTGCTGCAAGCGCTTTTGAAGAAAACCGGCGACGGTTCCGTGCTGGTCTTCACGCGCACGAAGCACCGCGCCAAGCGCCTCGCCGCCCAGTTGACCGCCGCCGGCCAGCGCGCCGCCAGCCTGCAGGGCAACCTGTCCCAGCGCCAGCGGCAAGCCGCCCTCGACGGCTTCAAGTCGGGCGCGCACCGGATCCTGGTCGCCACCGACCTCGCCGCCCGCGGCATCGACGTCGCGGACATCACCCACGTCATCAACTACGACATGCCCGCCACCGTGGACGACTACACGCACCGCATCGGCCGCACCGGCCGCGCGGCCAAGACCGGCGACGCCTTCACGTTCACGACGCACGAGAATGAAAGTTCGGTGCGCGCCATCGAGCGCGTCCTAGGCTTCAAGATCGAACGCCGCCGCCTCGAAGGCTTCGACTACTCCGCCGCCCCGGCCCCCGCCCCGCACGCGCCGGGCCCACGCCGGCCGCAGGCCGGGCCCAAGCCGGGCGGAAAATCCGGCGGCCAGCCGGGCGGTGCCGCCCGCAAGCCGCATCCCGGCGGCACCCGCTCGTTCGGCAAGCGCCGCTTCTCGCGCTGACCTCCTTCACCCGCGACGCGAGGTCGCGGGGGTCGTCAAATCGCAGACTCCCGCGGGTGAATCCGGTCGACAAAAAGACCGGGGAGCGCCAACTCCCCGGCCCGTCAGGACGGACTATTCCGCCTGGATCGGCACGGTTTTCCGCCGGGCCTGCTCTTCCGGGCGCTTCGGCGCGGTAAAGGTCAGCACGCCTTTCTTGAACTGCGCCTTGGCCTTCCCTGCGTCCACGCCCGCGGGCAATTCGATGGTGCGGTGGAACGATCCATAGGATTGTTCGCGCCGGAACCAGTTCTTGCCCTTTTCCTCCTGCTCGCTCTTCTTCTCGCCGCGGAGAACCAGCATGTCGTCCTGCAGCTCCACGGAGATGTCCTTTTCGTCCATCCCCGGCAGCTCGGCCGACACCTTGACCTCCGCGTCGGTTTCGGAGACGTCCACGCGCGGCGTGAACGCGGCGGGGGCCCATTCGGGCCCGCGTTCGCGTTCGGCCAGCGGGGCTTCGCCGAAGAACTCGTCGAACAGGCGGTTCATCTGCCGCTGGAAATCCCGGAAGGGATCCGCTTCCTCCCGCCGTACAGGCAGGGGCTTGCGGCCGATCCGGGGCACCAGATTCTTGATGCTCATCTTGCTCGCCTCCTTCCTTTGGGTTGATGGTGGGTGGTTCGTGGTCGTTGGTCAGCCCGTGACTTGGATTTTTCGGGCCTTCACTTCTTCTTTCTTGGGAATCGTCACCGTCAGCACGCCGTTCTTCGCGCGCGCCTGGATGCGCTCGGGATCGACCGCGTCGGGCAACGCGAAATCGCGGCGGAACCGGCCGGCGCCGAATTCCCGCCCCAGCTCCTCGCCGCCCTGCGGCTTCGCGAGCTGGGTCCAGCCTTCGATCGTCAGCACGTTTTTCTGCACCGTGGCCTCGACGGATTTTTCGTCGGCGCCCGGCAGGTCGGCCACGACGACGAAGCCTTCGGCGTTCTCGCGCACGTCGACGCGCGGCACGTAGACCGGCTCGTTTTCGGGAATCGGGTTCGATTTCTGGATGGTTTCGCTCATGGATGCGCCTCCTCTCAGTTCGCCTCGATGGCGATCTTGCGGGGTTTCTCTTCCTCGGATCTCGGGATGGAAATCCGGAGGATGCCGTTCTTGAACGTCGCCTTCACCGCCGCCGTGTTGGCGCGGAACGGCAACTGCAGCGTCCGCTCGAATTCGCCGGCGGGCCGCTCGCGCCGCAGGACGGTTTCGCCCGCGGCGGGTTCCTGGGCATTGACCTTGCCGTGCAGCGACAACTCGTCGCCCACGACGGAAATCTCGACTGCCTGGGGATCCACGCCGGGCATTTCGGCGTCGATGACCAATCCCTCCGCCGTCGACCAGACGTTCAGCGGCGGATAGGCCGCCCGGGCGCGCCGCGCAAATCGAGGCGCTTCCTCTCCCGACAACAGCCGGTTCACGTCTTCCTGAATCGATTCCAATTCGTCGAACACCGTCCAAGGGGTTCTCGGACCTATCTTCATTTCAAACATGGCTTGGGCACTCCTTTCTGGAATTTCATTTTTCCATTTCGTACTCGCCACCTCTTCATAAGCAAAAAGGATGCCAAGGAAAAACCGACAGGATTTTCAATGACGCATCTATTTGATATTCATTTTGTTAAGATATATTTTCTATCAATTTTTCGAAGCTCAATAAATCCACGAAAGCGCCATATTGTCGCATGTTGAAATCTCGATAGAGTCATGTTGTCTCATTGCTGTAAATGAAATTGATCGCTTGAAACTTGGCAGATCCCGCACGGAAGAAGTATCAAGGAAGGAACGGGCGACTACGCGTCCCCGTTGGAGTTTCCACACCATGCACGTGAACGGTTTCGGCGCGGTTCGCCGCGTACTTGTCGCCGCCGGAGGGTTTGCCCTGGCGTTGTTGATTTGGCTCGGCGCGCTCGGCGCCGTCATTTGGAGCTATGGCGCCGCGGACCACGCCGCCCAGGCGGATTGCGCGATCGTTCTCGGCGCGGCGGCCTACGGCACGCAACCTTCGCCCGTCTTCGAGGAGCGCATCCGCCACGCGATCGAACTCTACCGGACGGGACTGGTCGCCAAGATCATTTTCACGGGCGGCTGCGGCACGGGCGCCGAGCACGCCGAAAGCGAAGTCGCCGCGGCCTACGCCGAACGGGCGGGCGTGCCGCCGACCGACGTGTTCACCGAACGCCGGTCGCGCACCACGCAGCAGAACCTCGCCGAAGCCAAGCTGCTGATGGACGCCCACGACCTCCGCACGGCGATCCTCGTGAGCGATCCGCTCCACATGCGGCGCGCCATGTGGATGGCCGGCGATCTGGGCATCGCCGCCGTTTCCTCGCCCACGCCGACCACGCGCTACCGCAGCCTGAAGACCCAGCTGCGCTTCCTGCGGCACGAACTGTACTACTGGCACCACTACGCCTTTTCGGGCGGATGACGCGTCCGGGAACGGCTTGCCCTCGCCCGCGCCGCGCCCTATCCTGCCCCCCATGAAGCATGCCCATTCCCGCAAGGCCGAGTTCGATTTCCGCTGGCCCGCCGTGCCGCTGAACGTGGTGTTGGTCCAGCCCGAAATTCCGCCCAACACCGGCAACGTCGCGCGCCTGTGCGCGGCCACGGGCACCCGCCTCCATCTCGTCGAACCGCTCGGTTTCCAGATCACGAACGCCCAGCTCCGGCGCGCCGGGCTCGATTACTGGGACGCCGTCCAGGTGCAGGTGCACCCATCCTGGACGGCCTGCCGCGCCGCGCTGGGCGACGCGCGGCTCTTTCTCTATAGCACCGGCAGCTCACGCCGCCACGACCAAGTCGAATACCGCCCCGGCGACGCGCTGGTCTTCGGCTGCGAAACCAAGGGGCTGCCCGACGAGCTGCTGGCCGCCCACGCCGATTCCGTCTGCGGCATCCCCATCCTGACGCAGCACGTGCGCTCGCTCAACCTGTCCAGCGCCGTCGCCGTCGTCGTCTACGAAGCCCTCCGCCAAATCGACGCCCGCCCCTGAACCCGGTGATCCAACTATCACTTATTATAATAAGTGATAGTCGTTTCCCCGCCGAAAGCGGCCGCCGCTCTTCGGCGTGCGCCTACTTCCATTCGTCGGTATCGAGCAACAAGGTGACCGGTCCGTCGTTGACGAGTTCCACCTGCATCGCCGTGCGGAAAACCCCCGTTTCCACGACGAAACCCAGGTTCCGCAGGCCCGCCACGAAGATTTCGTAAAGGGGTTCGGCCTGTTCGGGCGATGCGGCTTCGATGTAGCTGGGGCGATTCCCCTTGCGCGCGTCGCCGTGGAGCGTGAATTGGCTCACCACGATGAATTTCGCGCCGGGCACGGCCGAAATCGGCAGGTTCATTTTGCCTTCGGCGTCGTCGAAGACCCGCAGCTTGGCGACCTTGTCGGCCAGTTTCGCGGCATCGGCAGCGGTGTCCGTACGGCCCACGCCCAGCAGGATCACCGCGCCCGGGCCGATGCGGCCGATCGCGCGGCCCGCGCTGCGGACCTCCGCGCTCGCCACGCGCTGGAACACCGCGCGCACGCCAAACTCAGTTGCCGGCCTTCGTCGTCAGCTCGAGCGCGCCTTCGTCGAGCGCGACGCCGTCCAGATTCCGCAAGATGCGGGCTTCGGCGTTCAACTGCTGGAACAGGCCGCTTTGGGTGGCGGCGTAGATTTTTCCCAGGAAGCCCGGCAGGGGCAGATGGCCCAGCTTGGCGCCCGTCACGACCATTCGGGCGCCCTTGGGCCGGGCGTAGAACGTGCCCGTGAACGTGAACGGCCCGCGGCCAATGGCCACGAACACCGTCGCGCGCCGCACGGCCAAGCGCACGCCGGCATCGGCCAAATGGGCCGCCATGCCGCCGGCCGCCGGCTGCATCGCCACGAGTTCGCGCAGATGCGCGTTGATTTCCTTTTCCTCGATCGTCTGCGTGGTCGCGGTTTCCCGGTTCAGCGCGTCGATCAGCAGTTCGGTCTTCAGCCGATAGCGCTTGGCGTCGATTTCTTCGCCGGTCGTCCGCGCCAGCTTCGCCGGCCAGATCATCAGCAGGACGACGAGCAGCAGCACGCCGGCCACCGCGGCCTTGACGGCCGCTTGGACCTTTTGCTGCACGGTCGGCTTCGGGACTTCCGCGATCTGCCGCTCGGCGCCGTCGAAATCCAGCTTCGCGCCGCAGACCTTGCAATGGGCCGTCGGCAAGCGATTCAGCGCGCCGCATTTCGCGCAGCGCATCGTCAAATCGGTCTGTTCCATGGTCGTCTCCTTATTTCGCCGGCTTGTCCGACTTGGTTTCGGACTTGCCGCCTTCCGCTTTCTTGTCGCCGGTTTTGCCGCCGGCATGGGATGCGTTCGAGGTCTTCTTGTAATCCGTCTGGTAGAATCCGGAACCCTTGAAGATGATGCCGGCGCCGCCCGACAGCAACCGCGCGACCTTGCCCTTGCACTTGGGGCAGGTCTTCACCGGCGGCGCCGTGATGGACTGGAATCGCTCGAACGTGTGGCCGCACTTGCGGCACTCGTATTCATAGGTCGGCATGATCGTCTATCCTTCCCGAATTTCCGCGGGCAACTGCGCCTTGAGCGCCGCGTTGACCTTCGCCTGAAAACCATTCGCCTGCTCGTCGGTCAACGTGCCGGTCTTGGAGCGGTACGTGAACGCATAGGCCATGCTCTTGCGGCCCTCGCCCAGGTTCTTGCCCTGATAGACGTCGAACAGTTCGATCGTTTCCAGTTCCGCCGGCGCCGCCGCGCGCGCAACGGCCACCACCCGTTCGTGGCGCACGTCCGCGCCCACGATCAGCGCCGCGTCGCGCCGGATGCTCGGATAGCTCGGCGGCGGGACCAGCGGCTGCGTCGTTTCCACGTCCTTGACCAGCGGCTGCGCTTCCGCTTCCAGCAGGCCCACCGGCTCGTGGATGCGCCACTCCTTCGCGATCTCCGCCTTCAGCAGGCCCAGCCAGCCGACGGCCGCGCCGGCCACGACGATTTCCATGCCGCGCCCCGGCTCGCTCCACGGCCGGTCCGCCGGCCGCAGCGCCGCGCCGCCCAGGTTCAGCGCGGCCGCCGCCTGCTCCCACAGGCCCTTGATCCACAGGAACATCTCCAGCTCGTCGACGGGCTTGAACTTGTCCAGCCCCGTGCGCCCCGCCGGCCCGGACAGCCCGACCGCCACGTGGTCTGCTTCCGTCGGCTTGCCGTCCGGCCCCAGCCGGAAGACACGCCCGGTCTCGAAAAACGCCGTTTCCGCCACTTGCCGCGAGAAATTCAGGCCGATGGTCTCGGCCATCTGCGGCAACAGCGCGTCGCGCATGACCGTGTGGTCGGCCGTCAGCGGGTTCGCCAGCTTCACCCGGTTCGGCGCGTTGTCCTGGTCGAACCGATCCAGCAGCCCTTCCGCGAGGAAACTGTAATGCATGATCTGCTGCAGGCCCAGGCCGACCAGCCCGTCGTGCAGCCGCGCCTGCGCCTGCGCCGGCTTGGCGTCGGCGTCGGGCACGATGGTCGCCATCGAACGCACCGGCGGCAGCTTTTTCAGGCCGTAGATGCGCGCGTATTCCTCGATCAAATCCGCTTCGCGCGTCAGGTCTTCGCGGAACGTCGGGACTTCCACTTCGACCACGTCCGGACCGGCCTTCAGCACTTTCAGTTCCAGCGCCGCGAAGACCTGCGCGATCTCCGCCGGGGCCGCCGCGATGCCCAGCAGGGCTTCCAGCCGCGCCGGACGGCAAACCACTTTCCAGGGCTTCTTCGGTTCCGACCGCACGTCCACGACGCCCTTCAGCAGCTTCGCTCCGGCCAGTTCGCACATCAGCTTCGCCGCGCGCCGACTGCCGAATTCGGCCAGCTCCGCGTCCACCCCGCGCATGAAGCGGTACGACGCGTCCGACAGCATCCCCAGCTTCTTGCTCGTCGCGCGGATCGCCGCCGGCCGGAAGTTCGCGCTCTCCAGCAGCACGTCCGTCGTGGTCTCGTTGATGCCGCTGTGCTCGCCGCCCATGACGCCCGCCACCGCCATCGGCTTGGCCGCGTCGGCGATCACCAACATCTGCGGTTCCAGCGCGCGCTCCACGCCGTCGAGGGTCAGGATCTTCTCGCCGGGTTTCGGATGCCGCACCACGATGCGGCCTTCCGCCAGCAGCTTCTGGTCGAACGCGTGCAGCGGCTGCCCGCACTCGAGCATGACGTAGTTCGTGACGTCCACGATGTTGTTGATCGCCCGCACGCCGGCCGCTTCCAGCCGCCGCTTCAGCCAGTCGGGGCTCGGCCCCACCTTCACGTTCCGCAGGATCCGCGCCGTGTAGCGCGGACAATCCGCCAGATCCTCGACCGCCACCCGCGTCGCCGTCTCGGCCGCGGGCTCCGTCTCGACCAGCGTCGCGTCCGGCACCTTGACCTTCGTCCCGTACAGCGCCGCCACTTCGCGCGCGATGCCCAGCAGGCTCAGGCAATCCGGGCGATTCGGCGTGATTTCGACTTCGATCACCGTCTCCGGTGGCCCGAGCACCTCGGAGAGCGCCGTGCCCGGCGTCCACTTCGCGTCCAGCACCATCAAGCCGGCATGGTCGTTGGAAATTCCCAGTTCGTCCTCGGCGCAGAGCATGCCCTCGCTGAAGACCCCGCGCACCTTGCGCTTTTCGATCGTGAACCCGGCCGGCAGCGTCGTGCCCAGCGGCGCGAACGGATACTTCCCGCCCACGGCCACGTTCGGCGCGCCGCACACCACGGTCATTTCCGCCGGCCCGCCGTAGTTCACCTTGCACAGCGTCAGCTTGTCCGCGTTCGGATGCTTTTCGATGGCGAGCACTTCGGCGACCACCACGCCCGGCACGCCGCCGCCCAGGCGCTCGATGCCTTCGACCTCCACGCCCGAGAACGTCAGCTTGTCCGCCAACCCCGCGACCGTGTCCGCGAAATCCACGTATTCTTTCAACCAGCTCAACGGAATTTTCATGGTAAATCCTTCTAGATGTCAGACGTCAGAGGTCAGGTTGGACACTGAGTTCCGAAGCTTCTCCCTGACCTCCGCACTCCGACCTCTGACCTCTCAAAATTGCGCCAAATACCGCACGTCGTTTTCGTACAGCCGCCGGATGTCGTCGATGCCGAACAGGATCATCGCCAGGCGCTCGATGCCCATGCCGAAGGCGTAGCCGGTGACCGGTTCCGGATCGTAGCCCGCCAGCTTGAAGCCGTTGGGATCCACCATGCCGGCGCCCATGATCTCGATCCAGCCGCTCTGCTTGCACACCCGGCAGCCCTTGCCGCCGCACATGTGGCACGAGAAATCCACCTCCACGCTCGGTTCCGTGAACGGGAAGAAATGCGTGCGAAAGCGCGACTTCACGCCCGCGCCCATCAGCTCGCGCGCGAAGTGGTCGATGTCGCCCTTCAGGTCGGCCAGGCTGACCTTCTCGTCGACGTAGAGCCCTTCGATCTGGTGGAAGTTCGCCGAATGCGTCGCGTCGGTCGTGTCGCGCCGGTAGCACCGCCCCGGGCAGACGATCCGCACCGGCGGCTTGCGGCTTTCCATGTACCGCGCCTGCACCGCGCTCGTCTGCGTCCGCAGCAGCAGTCCGCCGGGCAGATAGAACGTGTCCTGCACGTCGCGCGAGACGTGGTCCGCCGGCGTGTTCAGCGCGTCGAAGTTGTAATATTCCGTCTCCACGTCCGGCCCGTCGGCCACGGTGAAGCCCATGCGGCGGAAGATCGCCGAGGTCTTGTCGATGAGCTGCTGGATCGGATGCAGCCGCCCGCGCCGCGCCCAGCGGCCGGGCAAGGAGAGATCGAACGCGCCGGCCTTCGCCGCCTTGGCCGCCGTCTCCAGCGCCGACTTGCGCTCGGCCACCGCCGCCGTCACCGCGGTCTTGAAGCGATTGAGGGCCTGGCCCATCGCCGGCTTGTCCGCCGCGGGCACGTCCTTGAGCCCCTGCATCAGCGCCGGGAGCAACCCGTTGCGGCCGATGTACTTCACCCGCAGCGCCTCCAGCGCGGCCAAATCCGCCGCGCCCGCCAGCTCCGCCAGCGCCTGCGCCGTCGATCCATCCACTTCCTTGATGTCCATGTCTGCTCCTCGAAAAATCGCGTTTTTCCACGCCGTGGAAAATAGTTTTCCACACTGTGGAAAAATTCCGGAGCATTTTTCCACACCGTGGAAAAATAGAAAGCACGAAAAACGGCGCCGGGGCGCCTCGATCTCGCCGGGTCACCGCCCCGGCCTACAATAAAACCAGGCTGTTTCTGTAGCCCGGGGCGCCGACCCGGGGGCCGTTCAGCGCGGCAACGCGAGTTTGTCGCCGAAAAACCGGTCGAATTCCGGCGGATCGAACCGCTCGAAGGCGCCGCCGTGGTAGAAGGTGATTTCCCCGAAGTAAACCTTGCCGCCGCAATAAAACAGGTCGATGCGCGCATACGGGAAATCGGCGGCCAGCGTTTCCGCCACGCGCACCATTTCCGCCAGCGCCGCCGGCCGTGCCACCGCCCGCCCGTTGGGCCACGCGGGCTTGTCGCCGGCCCACTCCGTCCAGACGAACGGCTGGAGCTGCCAGTCGAGATCGTAGAAATTCCGCCGATGCGCGGTTTCGCGGTCCAGGTCCACCTGGATCGTCGCGACCTTCCCGCCGAAACAGTGGAACTTGAAATCGCTCGGGATTTGGCCTTGTTCGTCCAACAACAGCTCCTCGATCACGATCGCCGGCGGCATGCCCTTGTACGGCCATTCGCGCGACGCAACGTAGTGGTTCGTCGCCAGCCATTCGCGGAACTGGCGAACCACTTTCCGTTCGTCTTCTCGCGCCTTGTCGCGCACGATCCAGTTCTGGCCGCTGCCGTGGTTCGTCTTGAGCACGAACGCCGCCGGCAGCTCCGCGAACCGGATCTCCTCCGCGCGGTCGCATTTCCGGATCAGGGGAATCAGGTATTGCTCCCCCACTTTCGCCGCCACGTGCGCCCGCACGGCGTATTTGTCGGCCGCGATCTTCTGCAGCGGATCGCGCACGTGCAGTTTCATCCAGTTCAGCTTTTCGTTTAGCGTCCGCGGATTCTCCCAATCCAGCGGGTAGCCGAACGTTTCGGCGAATTTGCGCGCGACGACGCTCCGGTCCGACCGCCAGCCGTCCCTCAGCCAATCCCGCGCCCGCACCAGCGGGAAAAACGCCCGCTGGCCCCAGTCGGTTTCGTGAACCACGCGCTTGAACCACGCCCTCATGCGCCGCCATACTGCCCGCCGCGCGGCGCGAAATCAAGTCCTCCGCCCTGCCGCTTGTCTTCCCCGCGCCGCCCCGGTATAGTGCCCGACCGTTGACGCCATGACCGACATCCGGCAACCATCTCTTTTCGATTCCGACGCCGACGACGACGCCCCGCGCCCCGCCAAGGGCGCCGGCAAGGCGCCGGCCGCCCCCGCCGCCCCGCCGCCGCGCGTCGACGAAAAGGATCTCGGCGACGGGCCGTTGCACCGGCTCATGGACGGCAATTTTTTGCAATACGCCTCCTACGTCATCCGCGACCGCGCCATTCCGGAGCTCGACGACGGCCTCAAGCCCGTCCAGCGCCGGATTCTCCACGCGCTCTACGAAAAGGACGACGGCCGCTTCATCAAGGTCGCCAACATCGTCGGCCACACCATGCAGTACCACCCGCACGGCGACGCCTCCATCGGCGACGCGCTGGTCACGCTGGTCAACCGCGGCTACCTGATCGAAGGCCAAGGCAACTTCGGCAACATCCACACCGGCGATCCCGCCGCCGCGCCGCGCTACATCGAGTGCCGCCTGACGGATCTCGCCGCCACGCAGCTGTTCAATCCCGACCTCACCGAGTTCATCCCCTCCTACGACGGCCGCAACAAGGAGCCCGTCGTGCTGCCGGCCAAGCTGCCGCTGCTGCTCATGCTCGGCGCGGAAGGCATCGCCGT
>CAYTEK010000073.1:0-14170 GCA_964436715.1 uncultured Verrucomicrobiota bacterium
TCAAGATGGTAGCGGGGCTTGGATTTGAACCAAGGACCTTCAGGTTATGAGCCTGACGAGCTGCCGGGCTGCTCCACCCCGCAATCTGTTCAAGAATGCGTGCGAACTATACGTCCACGGGGACAAAGCGCAAGCACAAAAACCGATGTTTTTCGCATCTCGTTCCGCAGGTGCGGAAACGGGATGGCGCATCGCGCTTGCGTTCGCTCCGCCATCGGCTACGCTCGCGACATGAATCCTCGCCTGCCGATCCTGTTGTTCGCCCTGTATCTGGTCGAATTCGCCGTCTTGGCCGTGGAGCCGGTTTCGCGCGGCACGTGGATCTCCGAAAACGTCACGGTGCTGTGCATCGTCGTGCCGCTGGTCTGGATGTACCTTCGGAACGTTCGCTTCTCGAACGCGGCCTACCTGTTCATGGCCGCGCTGATTTTCCTGCACACCATCGGCGGACACTACACCTTCGCGCAGGTGCCCTTCGGTTGGGTCACGGACCTGCTCGGCGCCCAGCGCAACCACTTCGACCGGCTGGCCCATTTCACGGTCGGCTTCTACGCCTACGCGCTCATGGAATTCGTCGAAAGCCGCCGATTGAGCACCCGGCGCGCATTCAGCTTCGTCTTTGCCGTCGCCGCCATCCTGGCAGTGGCGGCCTTGTTCGAAATGGTCGAATGGCTGTATGCCGTTTCCGCCGATTCCGCCGCCGGCGCGGAATTCCTCGGCTCGCAGGGCGACGTCTGGGATGCGCAGAAGGACATGCTGGCCGACGGCCTGGGCGCGCTCGTCGCCGCCGGCGTCTACCACTGCGCCCATCGCGAGCGGTTTCCCGGACCGATCAAGGCGCCGCCCGCACCTTGACGCCGTAGAAGAACACGCGCGGATCCGGCGCGGCCGGCACCGCCACGTTCACGTCGGCGCCGTCCAGATTGGTGATGGTTTCGCCTTGCCAGACCCAATTCGATTCGTCCGCCCCGCCCGCCAGATTCGTCAGGCCGAACGGCCGGTAGACCTGGCCGGCCTGGCCGCTCACGGTCAGGTTCGTCGTCGCGAAAAACAAGATCCCCGGCGCCGCGTTGGTGCCGCCGCCGGCGTCGGCCACCGTCAGCGCCACCGCGTTCGTGGCCGCGACGCCCGTGCCCAGATCGGTCAGCACCGCCGTCAGCACGTGCAGGCCGACGTCGGCCGCCGTCGTGCCCGTGCCGATGCGGAACCGGCTCTTGTTGCTGACGGAACAGGGGTTGGCGAACGGCGGCGCGGCGAACCAGGCCGTCGCCCAATTCGTTCCGCCGGCATGCAAGACGACGTCCGCCACGCCCACGTCCACGGAATTGGTGACGACGACGTTCGTCGCCGCGGGCGCCAAGGCGAAAGCCGGCGGCGACACCACGCGCATCGCCACGCTCGTGGCGCCGACGACCTCGTCGCCGATTCGGGCGGCCACGTCCACGACGTAGGTGCCCCACTCGTTCGTTTCGACGGGCGCGAACCGCAGGCGGAGCTGGTCGTCCGCCGTGATCTCGAAGACGGCGTGCGCATTCGACGGCGTCACCGCCCGTTCCCAGGTCCGCACGATGCCGGCCGCGTTCGAGAGCGCGAAATCCACGACGGTTTCCCAACCGACGGGCGCATTGGTGGATCCGTTCCGCACGAGGCGCGGCAGGGTTTCGCCGTAGGGCCGGATCCATACGTCGTCGATGTTGGCGATTTCGCCGGCGTTGCCTGTCGTGATCAGCCGCACGTAGAATTGGCCGATTTGGTTCACGTCCGCCGAAAACGTGCTGGCGGCGAGATCGTCGTGGCCGTTGACGTCGAAGGTGCCGCCGGGCACCGTCGTCCAGTCCTCGTCGCCGTCCGCGCGCACCTGGAGGGCGAACGTCACGGTGCGGTTGGACGCGCCATAGTAGGCGCAATGCAGCGAAATCGTGCCGAGGCCGGCGAACATGCCTTGGCTTTCCAGGACGCCCGGCAACGCGGACGACGAATGCCGGAACCGGGCCGACGTCGCACCGATCTTGCGGTCGTCCGCAGTGTTGCCCGCGCGCACGTTGAAGAAATTCCAGTTCATCCCGTTCAGGTTCGTCGTCACGCCGGAATTGGTGTCGTAGCCGAACGCAATGGTCTCGAAATCCAGGATGCGCGGATCCGGCGCCGCCTGCACATCCAACTGGAAACCGGCTTCGTGGACGTGGCCGCCGTCTTCGGCATCCACCGCCGCATAGGTCACCGCGAACGTCTGGCCGACGTCCGCCTCCGCCGGGACCAGCGTCAGCGTAGTGGAATTCGTGTCCGAGCATGCGCCGGCGAACGCCGGTTCCACGCGCCAGCCGCCCGTCGTCGGCTGGCCGACGTCGTACACTTCCGCCGCGGCGTTGAATTCGTGTCCCGCAAAAACCGCATGGGTGCCCGTGCGATCCAGCCGCACGAACAGGCGGAACGGCTCCCAGGCCAGATCGTCGAGCGCCACGCGTCCGCTGGCCGCCAGCCGGTTCGAAACCATCAGCGCGAAGTCGTTGGTGAACGGCAGGCGGGTTTCCGGATCGAACGCCGGATACGAGACGGTCTCCACCGCGCCGGAGACGCCGGAGGATCGGTAGTTCGCGATGGCGCTGCCGTTCACCAGCACCACGCAATCCGCCGCGGACGACAGCACCTGCTTGAACGTCGCCGACACCCGCCCGCAACCGCCGGTGAGCGGGCTGGACAACAGCCATCCCTTGTTCGAGGCGGCGCCGCCGCCCTGCAGCACGATGGCGGGATCGTCCGCATGGACCGTCGGGCTCCCGGCGGCATTGGCGTAGGTCCACACCACGTTTTCGACGCCGGTGAACGAACCGGCGGCCACCCAAGCGTTGCTGAGCCCCAAACCGTCGAAGGTCTCGGTGCCCGCGCGCGCCGCCCCGGCGCCCAACAGGCCGACCAGCGCGCCGAGGACCACCCGGCGTCGCCAGTTGGTCTTGCGCTGCGTCCTCATTCGCGCCCGAACTTGCGGTTCAATTCGCGCAGGCCGAGCAGCACGACGGTGGGCTTGCCGCGCGGGGACGTGTACGGCATGTCGGTGGCGGCCAAATCCCGGACCAGCGCGTTCAGTTCGGCATCGGTCAGTTCCCGCTGGAGCCCGACTGCCTGCCGGCCCGCGACGGCGGCCACGAGCGGTTGGGCCCAATCCCGCACGGCGCCCTTGCCGCCCTGCATCAGGCCATCGGCCAGATCGGAAAGCAACGCACCCGGCGCGACGCCCGCCACCCAGACCGGCAAGGCATCGACCAGAAACGTGTCGGCGCCGAATTCGGCCACGCCGAAGCCCATTTCCCTGAGCAGTTCCAGATGCTTGCGCACGGCCAGCGCTTGCGGCGGCGTGAGCGCCACCGTCGCGGGCGGCAAAAGCCCCTGCGCCGGCACGGCGCCCCGCTCCATCGCGCCGAGCAAGCGCTCGTAGAGCACGCGTTCGTGCGCGGCGCGGGGATCCATCAGCACGAGGCCATCGGGGGTTTCGAGCACGACGTAAAGCCCGCCCACGCGGCCCAGCAGGCGGTATTCGGTCCAAGGCGCGGCGCGATTCGGCGACGCGGCGTCCGCGGCCGGAACGGGCGGCGGCGTCCATTCCAGGCGGGGCTGCGTCGCCGCCGTCGGCACCGGCGCGACGGGCAACGGCGCGGCCGGAGCGATCGGCGGCGGAATCGCGGACAGACGGGCGAACGGCCGCGCCGGTTCCTCGCGCCTGCCGCGCGGCAGATCGGCGCCCGCCACGGCCAGGCGCAGGGCTTCGATGACGACGTCGCGCACTTCCGTGGGCCGCCGGAACCGGACTTCCTTCTTGGCGGGATGCACGTTCACGTCCACCAGATCCGCCGGCAAGTCCACCTTCAGGAACACCGGCGCGTAGCGGCCGCCCGACAGCACGTCGCGATAGGCGCTTTGGATGGCGAACTTCAGCACCGGCGAGCCGGCCGGCCGGCCGTTGATGAACACGACCTGCAGTTCGCGGTCGAGGCGGCTGCATGGCGGCACGCCGGCATAGCCGCCGATCTCGACGGTGCCGTTGCCGAACCGGATCGGCCGCAGGTGGTCCGCGATTTCCGCGCCGTGCAGGTCGCGAATGCGCTCCAGCAGGCTTTCCGACGCCGGCAGGCGGTAGACGTCGGCATCGTCGGCGCGCAGCGCGAACCCGACGCCGACGTGCGCGAGCGCTTCCAGCAGGAACGCCTGGCGGACGTGAGTGAATTCCGTCTGGGCGGAACGCAGGAACTTGCGGCGCGCCGGCACGTTGAAGAACAGGTTGCGCACGGCGACGTCCGTGCCGCGCGGCGCGCCGGCGTCCCGCACGTCCTGGATCTTGCCGCCGAAGATCAGGATTTCGGTGCCGGCGGCGGCCCCGTCCCGGTTGGTGACCAGGGTGAACTGGGACACCGCCGCGATGGCCGCCAAGGCTTCGCCGCGGAAACCCAGGGTGGCGATCGTGTCCAGATCCTCCAGCCGGCGCAGCTTGCTGGTGGCATGGCGCTCGATGGACAGCAGCGCGTTGTCGCGGTCCATGCCCGCGCCGTCGTCCCGCACGCGCACCAGCCGCCGCCCGCCATCGACCACCTCCACCTCGACGCGCGCGGCGCCGGCATCGATGGCATTCTCGACGAGTTCCTTCAGGACGGACGCCGGCCGCTCGACGACCTCGCCCGCGGCGATCTGGTTGATCACCGCGTCGGGCAGGACGCGAATCTGGGCGGGAGCGGTCATGAACGCTGGTTCTAGCAAAGCGCGGCGCCAAACGAGAGAAAAAACTCCGCGCCGCGCCGGCTCACGCCTCGGCGGCGGCGGAAGCCCCTGCGGATGCCGGAAAGACCAGCCGGAACACGGCCCCGCCCAACGGCGAACGCGCCACCGAGATTTGGGCGCGCCCGGCCGCCGCCAAGGCCTGCACGGTCAGCAAGCCCAGGCCGTTGCCTTTGCTTTTCGTCGAGTAGCCGACGGCGAAGATGGCATCCGTTTTCTCGGGCGGCACGCCGGGGCCATCGTCGTGCACCTCCAGAACGACGGTGCGCGCCTCCCGTCGCACGCGCAGTTCGATCCGGCCCTGCGGGCCCGCCGCCTGCGCCGCGTTGACGATCAAATTCAAGATGGCTTGTTCCAGCAATTCCGGCTGGATTTCCACCCGGCCCGCCGCGGCCTCCCCGACGCGCAGATCGCAGAATTTCACGTCCGGATGCCGGCGCGCGAGATCCACGATGCGCGTCGCCACCGCGGCGAGATCCACGGCGGTCGTCGCCCCCGGCCGAAATTCCTTCGCCATCGACGCCAGTCGCCGCGCAAAGGGCGCCAGCGACTGCAGCGAGCGTTCCGTGGCCTCCCGCATGGTGCGCAGGTATTCGTCGCGCGCCTCGTGGCCCTGGAGCGCCTCCACCAACCCCTGCAGGCCCATGAGCATGTTGTTCAGGTCGTGCGCCAAGGAAGCGGCATACATCGCGGCCACCGCCCGGCGTTCGCTTTGGATCAGCAGTTCTCGCTGGCGGCGCGTCGTTCGCCACCGGCCCAGCAGGATGAAAAACAGCAGCGTCCCCGTCGCCGCCACGAAGCCAAAGCCCTTGAACGCCTCGATGGCGCGCAAGTCGTCGAGCGAATCGGCGCAAGCCGCGGCGACGCGCCCGGAAAAGACGATGTAGGCCAAGGCGAGCGCGACGTAGATCAACGCCCCGGCCAAGGCGGCGCGCACCGGATGGTTTTCCGGCAACTTCCCCTTTGCTGCGATCCACCGCTGCCCAACCACCTCGCCCATCCCTCCTGGCGGGCCATATTCGCCCGACCGCCATGCCCTCCGGCTTTGCGCCAAAGTTTATTCCCGTCCGTGGCCGGTCGGCCAGCGAAATCGAACGCGACCGACGAAAAAACGCGCGCCGGGCGGCGCGCGTTTCGCGGCGGAAAACCCGCGGAAGCTACAGGATCTCGACCGACACGTCGTCCGCAGACTTCTGGTCGATCTGCTCGACTTCGATGGGCTTGTAGGTTGGCAGGAAGCGGTAGTAGACCTGCAAGGTCAAGGCCGCCAGCGTGGTGGCATAGACCGGGTGCATGTTCTCGCGACCGGAGGTGCCTTCCTTGAGCGCCAAGCCCGGCGAATCCCAATGCCCATCGGGGCTTTGGTTGCGAATGAACTCGGGCGCAAACTGGTTGTTCCAAGCCGTCCAGGTGGCGCCGCCCTTGTGGAACTTGGTCTGGGAAATGTAGTACCAGGCGTACATGGGCCACTCCGGCGGATTCTGCCATTTGCACGTGGCGCCGTTGAGAAAGTCCACTCCTTTTTGCGTCTCGGAATCGTTGGCATGTCCCAGCAACTGCATGCTCAGCACCGCCACGCCGGCAATGCTGTGGGTGGTGTGGCTGGCGCCGACCTTGCTGTAGTAGAAGCTGCCGTCCTCCGCCTTTTGGACGGACTTCATGTCCTGGATGGCCTTCTCCATCGCCTCGTGCAGGCCTTGGTTTTCGGCGCCCGCGATGTAGGCCGCTTTCATGGCTTGGCAGCACCAGCCGCCGAGCGAGGTGTCGCGGCGATCGCCCTTGGCGAACTTGTAGTCGTAGCCGCCGCCTGCCTGCTGGCCATTGATGAGCACCTGCACCCCCTTTTCCATGACGCTCTTGAGCGACGGAATGCGGGTCATGCCATAGGCCTCGCTGATGGCATAGACGCAGATGGCCTGGGAATAGGTTCCGCCGGTGGTGTCGATCTTGTCGAAGGCCCCCTGCTCGTTCTGGCGGGCGACGAGGTAGCGGATGGCGCGTTCGACCGTCTGGCCGTATTTCTCGGAAGCGGTGGTTTCGCCGTGGGCCAGGAAGGTCAAGATGCCGAGCGCGGCCATGGCCTCTTTGTCGTGGGTGCCCCAGGAGCCGTCCTGATTCTGGTTGATGCGCAGCCATTCGAGCGCGCGCAACACGGCCGCTTCGGCATATTGGCCCCATTTGCCGCCATAGGCGCCGATGGCCGCCGCACGGCCCGCGCCGCTGCGGTTGGACATCTGGCCGGGCGCCAGGCCCTTCATGACGATCGGGCTGATGGCATCGGACGCGATGTTCAGTTCGGTGACCGTATCCTGGACCGGGGCGGCGGTGAAATCCTCGACTTCGGGCGGGGTCATCTCCATATCGACGTCCGGCGGCGTGACGGTGTCCACCAGTTCGGGCAATTCCTCGGGCGGCTTTTCCTCGAGCAAATCTTCGAGTTCCTTCTGGTCCACGTCGATGACCGTCACTTCGATGCCCGGATCCTTTTCCTTGGGCGTGATCATGCTGGCGAACAGGACCAAGAGCACGATCGCGACCACGTGGAGGGTGATGGAACCCACGGGCCCCGCCGCCCACTCCATGAAGTTCTTGTGCAACGCCTTGATTGATGCATCCATGACGATCTCCGCTGGGGTAACCTACCGCAATCTAGTTCGAGGCGCTCACGACCGACAGGCTTTTCAGTCCGTTTTTCGCGCACAGGTTCAAGGCTTGGACCAATTGTCCGTGCTCCGAGACGGCCGACACCGTGATCATGATCGTCTGGCCGGCATCGATCGACGCCACCTTGGCCAGCGCCTCGTCCAGCCGTTCCGGCGTGGCCGGCACGTCGTTGACGGTGTAGCCGTCCTGATACACGCCGACGCGCACGAGGTTCGGCGGCTTCTCGTCCGGCTTGGCGGCCTGGTCCGGCGCGGGCCGGAACACATCCAGGTTGGTGATCACGTCGATCGGCTTGATCGTGACGATGAAGTAGATCAGCAGCTGGAAGACGACGTCGATCATCGGCGTCATTTCCAGCTCGGCGCCCACGGGTTCCGATCGTTTTCTTTTCCTCGCCATGGGAATTCCTTTCCTACGCCTTTTCCTTGAGGGCGGCGAAGCGGATCTTCCAGAGCCCCGCCTTGCCGCAGAGGTCCATGACCCGCTTGATCGCCTCGTGCTTGGTCGTCAGGTCGCCGCGGATCACGACGGGGGTGCTTTGCCCCGCCGTTTTCCGCGCATTGTTCAGGATCGTGAAGAGCTGGCCCTCGCTGAGGGTCGTCTTCATGATCTGGATCCGTCCGTCCGCGATCACGTCGACCGTGACCGTGCGCGGGTCCTTGGTTTCCTCGACGGGCCCATTGGGCGCCATGGCCATGCGGACGTTGGTCTCGTTCGCCTTGTCCGCCATGTTCACCGTGGTGACGAAGAAGATGATCAGCTGGAACACGACGTCGATCATCGGCGTCATGTCCAGCTTGGCATCCGGATATTGCTTCTTCATGGTCGTCTCCCCTTTTGGCGGGGCGAAGCGCTATTCTTCCACCACTTCCACGTTGCGCAGGGCCTTGATCAGGTCCATCGTCATGCCTTCCATGCTCAGGATGATGCGGGACAGGCGGTTCTTGAAGTAGGTGTAGAGCGAGACGGCCGGGATGGCCACGACCAGGCCGGCGGCCGTCGTCCAGAGGGCCTGGGCGATGTTCATGGCCAGCATGGCCTGCTGCGCGGCGCCCGCCTGGGTATTGGCCAAGTTGCCGAACGCCATGATCATGCCTTGGACGGTGCCGAGCAGCCCGAGCATCGGGGCGATGCTGCCGCACATGGCCAGGTAGGACACGCGCTGCATCAGCTTTTCGCTTTCGAGGTCGGCGGCCACGCCCACCTGTTCCTGGATGACTTCGAAGCCTTCCTTCACGTTGCGGAACCCGGCCTGCAGGATGGACGGCAGCGGCCCCTGCTCCTTTTCGACGCGCGCCAGGGCCTTCATGACGTCGCCCTGCTCCATCGCTTCGCGGACTTCGCTCACCAAGGCGTCGGGAATGATCTTCTTCGGATTGATGGTGATGAAGAAATCGATCGCCAGCCAGGCCGCGGCGATGGAATCGCCCAGCAACGACAGCCACAGCACCACGCCGAGCCAGCCGGAACCGACGATGACCTGCCACAAGCCGGCGCTGCCGCCGCCGCCGCTCGCGGATTCGGCCGTCGCCTCGTCCATCACGAGTTCGCCGCCCGCCGCCGCCGCCGGCGAAACCGCCTCTTGCGCGAACGCGAGCACGGGCACGAGCATCAAAGCCACCAGAACCAGCCACACCATCATCCGGATTTTCTTGGACATGTTTTGTTCTCCTTCGCTTCTTTTTAAAGGGTTGGGCTCACATCTTGCCGCGGGCCTGCGCGGCGTAGGGCGACGCGCCGTATTCCGTCGCCACCTTCTTGTACAGGTCCTTCGCGCGCGGATCGCGCAGCTGTTCGAGGGCGGCGGCGGCCTTGTAAGTCGCCTCGCCGAGCACGAGCGGATCCTTCACGTCGGCGAACAGGATCGCGGTGCGCAGGTAATCCAGCGCGGCGAGTTCGACGTTGTTCTGGGCCAACTGGACGTCGCCGCGCATGGTCTGGGCCTTGGCGGCCTCGGCGCGGCTGCCGGCGGCGGCCACGGCATCGAGCTGGCGGATCAGCGCGGGATACTGCTTGGCCTGGAGCATCGCATTGCGCAAGCCCCAGATGGTTTCCGCATTCTGCTTCTCGGCCGGCGCCACGATGAACAGCTGTTCGTAGGCCTTCACGGCGCCTTCCGCGTCGCCCTTGCCCAGCAGCGCCTGGGCCAGCAGCTTGGACGCCTCGACGTCCCAGCCCAGATAGCGGTATTTCGCCACGATGCCTTCCAGCAGCGGCACGGCCGCATCGTACTTCTGCCCCTTGATGGCGGCGGCGGCCTGATCGTACTCGGCCGGCTTGTCGGCCACGGCCTTCACGTAGGTGCCCTTGGGGAAGGTGCGGATGCCCATGTCGGTGGTCAGGTTGACGTCGCCGTTGGCGAGGGCGCGGATGGCCGTGCCCGCCACGCGGCTGCCGTTCGGCAATTCCACGTAGGGAGCCGCTCCGGCCATTCCGGCGACGGCGGCAAGCGCCAGCGCGATTCCGATGAGTTTCGTTGTCTTCATGGCATTCTTCTCCCTGTTCTCCACATTGTTAAGGCGCCGCCGGAGCCGTTTCGGCCGCCGGGGCGGATTCCGCGGCGGGAACCGCCGCCGGGGCCGCGGCCGGCGCGGGCGCGGCGGCCGCATCCACCTTGAACGAGGCCGCCGTGCGCTTCTGGCGAACCTCGGCGACCTTCGGCCCCGTCGGGAAGAGCTGCAGGTACTTGTCGCAGCTTTCCAGCACGTCGGCGCTCCGGTCCATTTCCGCGGCCAGATCGATCGCGGCGAGGACCGCTTGGGCGACCTGCGCGCGTTCCTTCTCGGTCTTCATGGCCTGGCTGCCGAAATACTCCATGCGCTTGTAGGTCGCCAAGGCGCCCTTTTGGTCCTTTTCCTGCAGCAGAATGTCCGCATAGAGCAGGCTGGCATCGTTGACCACTTCCGGATCGCGCGCATACTTGAAGACGTCGTTCAGGGCGGTCTTGGCGGCGGAGAGCTGGTTCAGCTTGAGATTGGCGCGGGCCAACATGAACTTGGCCTGGTAGAACAGGGCGGAATTGGGCCATTTCGTCATCAGGTCGTTCAGCGAGGCCACCGCGCCGGCGGAATCCCCCAGCTCGTACTTCGCCGCGCCGAGGCCGTAGAGCGCGCGTTCGAGCAGCGCGCGTTCCTCGGTCTTGCCGACCACCTGTCCGAAGGCATCGGCGGCTTCCTTCCAGAGGCTCTTGTCGAGCATCGCCTGCCCGACGCGCGCGAATTCGTCCACCTTGTAGCTGCCGGGCGCCGCCACCATGGAGGCCAGCGCTTCGCGCGCCTGGTCGAACTGTCCGAGATCGAGCGCGCCGTTGATCCGCGCATACTGGGCGTTCTTGCCCTCGTCCGTCTCCGGATATTCCCGCGCGAGGCGGGCGAAGGTCTCGTTCGCCGCCGGATCCTTCAGCGCCATCTGGAGCGAGCCCTTCAGATTGAGGGCCTTGGCCGCGAGCTCGGATTTCGGATAGAGCCCCAGGAATTCATCGATCTTCGCGATGGCCGCCGTGCGGGTGGCGTCGGTCGGCAGGCGGCTGAGGCTGTAGGCGAAATAGAACCGGGCCTGTTCGAGCAATTTCGCGTTGCGCGCGATGTCCGCCGCGGAACTGCCGTAGGGATTGCCCGGCGGCGAAATCGCCGCGATGAGGGCGTTGAACTGGCGGACGGCGTCGGCCATCCGGTCCGTGCGCCGCAGGCAATCGCCGAGGGCGAACATGGCCTGCGCGCGCGTCGGACTGGGCTGGGACTGCTCGATGTAGAGCTTCATGCCATCGACGGCGCCGGCGTAGTCCTTGTCGGCATAGGCCTTCCAGGCGCGCTTGCTGAGGGCCTTGGGATAGTTCTGGTCGCTCTGGTAGCTGGTGATGAGGGTCGCCAGGTAGGCGTTGGCTTCGTCCATGCGGCCGGCCTGCTCGGCCTTGGCGGCCAGGTAGAACAGGATCTGCCCGGCCCGCGGATCCGTCGGGCAATAGGCCAGATAGCGGTCGAACATGTACTTGGACATGTCGGCGTTGCCGGCCTTGTCGTAGAGCTGCGCCACGGAAATCAGCGCCTTGGCCGGGATGTCGCTCTTCTTCGCGAAGCGCTCGCCGAGATAGTTGGCGACCAGCTTGGCGTAGAGCGGATCGTTCAGGTTCAGGTAGCACTGCACCAGGTTGCCCAGCGCGCCGGTGGACAGGTCGCCCGCCTCCGGAAATTGCCCGAGCACGCGCAGGTATTCCGCCGCGGCTTCGGCGTGCTTCTTCTGGCGGAACAGGGTGTCGGCCATCATGAACTCGGTGCCGGCGGCCTTGCCGGCCAGTTCCTCCGGCAGGTCGATCTTGACCGTTTTGCCGTACTTCGTTTCGAGAATGCCCTTGATTTCCTTGGAAACGAGCCCCGCGCTCGGACCCCATTCGCTGTCGCCGTACTTCACGAACACGTTGTAGTACTCGCCCAGCGCCCCGCTGTAGGCCTTGATCGCCTCGTCGTTCTTGTTTTCGCCGGCCAGCTTGTCGGCCTTCTCCTTCAGCAGGCGCCCCAGCAGCGAACGCGCGCCGGCCATCGGGCTGTCGCGCAGCGGCATGCCGGTCTGCTTGAGCATGTCGTCGATGGGCTTGATGATGTCCATGTAGTCCATCAACACCTTCTGCGCGCCGTCGGGATTGCCCTTGGCCAGCTCGATGTTGGCCATCACGACGATCGAATCCACGAACTGCAGATCCAAGCCGCCCCATTGCAGCGCCTCGCAGATCTTCTTCGCGTCGTCGAGCAGCTTGTTCCGCTCGTCGCCGCTCTTCTGCTCCCCGCCCTTGACCAGCGCCTGCGCCCGCTGCACCTGCATCGTGCGCTTCATTTCGTTGTCGGCGGCGACGTCTTCCACGCGCTGGTAGCTGGCCGCCGCGCTTTCGAAGTTGCCGGCCATGGCCTGCATCTGCGCGAACTGGTAGGCCGCGTCCCGGTAGAACCGCGCCACGTCCGGATCCGTGGGCTTCTGGCCTTCGTACTGCTTGAAGAAGGCCTCGTACAGCGCCCGCGCCTTGTCCATCTCGCCGATCGCAAAGTAATTCCGCGCCAGCGCCAAGCTGATCGCCTGCGACTTCGGATTCGCGATGCCCATCTGCGCGATCAGCGCTTCGGCTTCCGGAAATTGCCGCTTCTGGATCAGGATCTCGGCCTGGATGATCTGGCTGCGATCCTTCTGCGACGGATCCTTCGCCAGCACCGCATCCACCACCTTCTGCGCGAAGTCCGGAAACGACGGCTCGAACGCCACCAACCCCGACGCGAACAGGAACTCCTCGTCCACCCCCGCCGGCGCCGCACCGGCCGCCAGCAACCCCGCCAGCAACGCCGCGAATCCGATCCTCCAATTGCGTGTCTTCATGGCGTATCCATCCTGTCGAAATTCGGGATGTCCGGACGACGAACGCTTTTGCAGATTCATGGCTTGTTTATATTCCTTCAACCGCGCTATCGTCAACAATTAAGGGAACATTTCAGCCCTTTCGCGAAGGATATTTTCCGATGCTCTACAAAGAATACGGACGAACCGGAATAAAATTAGGCGCGATCGGCTGCGGCGGCATGCGTTTGCCCAACCCCCAGCGCCCCGAGGAGGGCATCGCCATCCTCCATGCCGCCCGCCGCGCCGGCATCACCTACTTCGACACCGCGCCCTACTACTGCGACGACCGCAGCGAGGACATTTTCGGCGAGGCGCTCCGGACCATGCCGCCGTCGCCCTTGCCCCTCTACGTTTCCTCCAAATGTTCCCGGCCCGCCGCCGCCGATTTTCGTCGTGGCCTCGAAAAGTCCCTCGCCCGTCTCGGCGTGCCCCGCATCGACTTCTTCCACGTCTGGTGCGTCATGGACCCAGCCGATTGGAAGAGCCGCGTTGCTGGCGGGGCCCTGCGCGAAGCCCTCCGGGCCAAGGACGAGGGTTTGATCGGCCACGTGTGCGTTTCCACCCACATGACCGGGCCGGAAATCGAGCGTCTGCTGGAAGATCATCCCGAAATCGAAGGCGTCACCCTCGGCACCTGCGCGATCAATTTCCCCTACCGCCGCCAAGGCGTCGCCGCCGCCGGCCGGCTCCGGCGCGGCGTCGTGGCCATGAACCCCCTCGGCGGCGGCCTGATCCCCCAGCATCCCGACGTGTTCGACTTCATCCGCGCCCCCGGCGATCCCGACGTCGTGACCGCGGCCTTGCGGTTTCTCGTCTCCGACCCCGCCATCGCCGTCGCGCTCGTCGGCTTCAGTTCCGTGGCCCAGGTCGAAACCGCCGCGCGCGCCCTTGATGGCTTCGTGCCGCATTCCCCGGAGCACCTCGAACAGATTCGCCGGCGCATCGAGAAGGACTTCAACGAGATGTGCACCGGCTGCGGTTATTGCCTGCCGTGTCCCCAAGGCATCCCCATCCCCCGCTGCATGGACGTCCACAACCTCATGCAGCTCAAGGCGTCCGACGACGAAATCCGCGCCCGTTTCAAATACCACTGGGACATGGCGCCCGACGTCGCGGCCCGGTGCGTGGAATGCGGCCAGTGCGAGGCCCGCTGCACCCAGCACCTGCCCATCATGGCGCGCCTAAAGAAAGTCGCCGCCTTCCGGATGTGAAGCCCTCCCCGGCGCAATCCATCGCCGATTGAACGCCCCCCGCTGCGGGTAGGCGCCGCCTGCGGATTCTTCCGCATGCGGCGCCGGGGTTGTCCTTGGGAACCGTTTTCGCCGGCTACTTGTGCAGCGCGAACTGTCCTTGGCCCCAATCT
>CAYTEK010000074.1:0-14104 GCA_964436715.1 uncultured Verrucomicrobiota bacterium
CCTGGCGGGGGCGTAATGTAATTCCATTTTGCCGGGGGCGGGGGGGGGCGCGGGGGGGGGGGCGCGCGGGCGGGGGGGGGCCGGCGCCGGCGCATTCGTGGTCGCGGCGGCGTCTTGCGGCGCGGCGTTCGTTGCGGCGGCGGCCGCCGCCGGTTCCTCTTCCGGCAGCCAGTATGGCAACCACCATTCCTGGCCATACCACAGCACGACGCCCAAGACGGAGGCGATCAGCAATCCGACCAGGCCGAAGGCGAGGCGTTTCTTCTGGGGACTGGCGATCCCCATGGCGTAGACCTCGGACTTGGTCAGGCGGATTTTCTTGCGGCCGCTCGGAGCCGGCGGTTGCGTCGGGCGTTCTTCCATGGCCGCAACATGCGAAAAAACGCGGAAAAACTCAATGGCGGAATGCGGTTCCGGCCTTGCAGGCTGGGCTTCTTTTTTCGCGGCCGCCGCGGTATAAGGGGGGGCGATGAAGGTCTGCATGGACATCCAGGCCGCGCTGGGGCAGCGCGCGGGCGTCGGCCGCTACGTGCGCGAACTGCTGGCGCACCTGGGGGCCGCGGCGGGCGCGGACGAATTGGCCGCGTTCTACTTCGACTTCAAGCGGGCCGGATTGGACGCGCCGCCGCCGGGCGTGGAGATGCGGGCGTGCCGCTGGCTGCCCGGTCGCGTCGCGCAGGCCGCGTGGAAGCGCCTCGGCTTTCCGCCCTACGAATGGCTGGCGGGACCGGCCGATCTCTACCACTTTCCGAACTTCATCCGTCCGCCGCTCGGGCGCGGCCGAAAATCCGTCGTGACGATCCACGACGTCTCCTTCCTGCGCATGCCCGAAACGACCGAGGCCCGGAATCTCGCCTGGCTGTCGGCCGAGATCCACGCCACCGCCGAAAAAGCCGACGCCATCCTGACGGACAGCCGGTTTTCCGCGCGCGAAATCGTCGAACTGCTGCGCGTGCCGGAGGAGAAGGTGTTTCCCGTTTGGCTCGGCCTGCCGGAGTTCGGGCCGCCGCCCGCGCCGGAAGCCGCCGCGGCGGCGCGCCGGGCGCTGGGGGTGGACAAGCCGTATCTGCAGATCGTCGGCACGATCGAGCCGCGCAAGAACATCCCGTTCCTCGTGAAGATCTACGAAGCGCTGCGGGACTTCGACGGCGATCTGGTGCTGGTCGGCGGCCTCGGCTGGAAGACCGGCCCGATCCTGCGCGCGATTTCCGAATCGCCGCGCAAGGGCGGGATCCGGCTGCTGCGGAACGTGGGCGACGCGCAGCTCGCCGCGCTCTACGCCGGCGCCGCGGCGTTCGTTTTTCCGACGCGCTACGAAGGCTTCGGCTTTCCGCCGCTGGAAGCGATGGGCCGCGGCGCGCCGGTGGTGGCCGCGCGCAACAGCTCCCTGCCCGAAGTGCTCGGCGACGCCGCCGAATGGGTGGCCGGCTACGATGCCGAAGCGTGGGCCGCGGCCGTCCGCGCCGTGCTGGCCGATTCCGCGCGCGCCGCGCGCCTGCGCGCCGCCGGCTTCGAACAAGCCCGGAAATTCACCTGGGAAGAAACCGCGCGCCAGACTTGGGAAGTCTATCGCCGGCTGGGCTAGCGGCGCCGGAGCGGATGGGACCGGCCATTTCAGGCGGCGGCGCGCGCGGGGCGTTGAGTCGCGCCTAACCGCAGGGGGAAATTCGGCGGAGGAGGACGAGGGTTTCCACGTGGAAGGTGTGGGGGAAGAGGTCGAAGGGTTCGACGGTTTCGATGCGGTAGGGGGATTGCAGGAGGAGCTTCAAATCGCGCGCGAGGGTGGCGGGATTGCACGAGACGTAGACGACCGTCGCCGGCGCGAGCTGCGCGATCCAGGCGATGGCTTCGGGCGAGAGGCCGGGGCGGGGCGGATCGACGACGACGAGATCGACGTTTGCCGGGATGCCGGGCGGCAGGGCGGCGTTGACGTCCGCGCCGACCACGTCGACGTTCTGCATGTCGTTGAGGGCGATGTTTTCGCGGGCGGCGAGGACGGAAGGTTCCCAGCTTTCGACGGCGACGACGCGGTCGGCGACGCCGGCGAGCTGGAGGGCGATGGGGCCGGTGCCCGCGAAGAGATCGAGGGCGACGGCGGGCCGGCCGTGGAGGGTCGCGAGTTCGCGCACGCGGGCGAAGAGTTTTTCGGCCTGGGCGGTGTTGCTCTGGAAGAAGGTGTCGGGGCCGATGCGGAAGCGCAGGCCGTTGAGGGTTTCCTCGATGGCGCCGGCACCCTTGAGGAGCGTGCGCTGCTCGGGCCGGGGCGAGCCGTAGATGTTCGCGTCGATGGAAAAATAGAGGACGTCGACGAGATCCTCGAGGATGGCGAGGAGGTGTTCGGGGAGGCCTGGATAGGCGGTGGTGGAGACGAGTTCGACCATGCGCTGGTTCGTGTTGCGGGCTTCGCGGATGGTGAGCGAGCGCAGGCCGGGGGTTTTCTTGATCTCGTGGAACGCGGGGAGATTCATCTGCTTGGCGAGGGCGAGGACGCGGCGGACGATTTCGCGCGAGCCCGCGGACTGGAGCCAGCATTTGTCGGCGGGCACGATGTGCATGAAGCTGCCGCGGCGGTGCAGGCCGAGGCGCAGTTCGCCTTCCAGCGTGGCGCCGAAGCTGAAGACCATCTTGTTGCGGTAGTCCTGGGTCTGTTCGGCGGGGACGACGTCGCGGACGAGTTCCTGGGCGCCGGGCACGCCGTGGAGGGCTTCGACGAGGACTTCCTTCTTGAAGCGGAGCTGGGCGGGATAGGCGCAATGGCGGAACGTGCAGCCGCCGCAGTCGCCGGTCCACGGGCAATCGGAAGGGATGCGTTCGGGGGCGGCTTCGAGGATTTCGACGGCGCGGCCGAAGGCGAACTGTTTCTTTTTCTTGTAGATCAGGGCGCGGACGGTTTCGTTGGGCAGGGCGTCGTCGACGAAGACGACGAAGCGGTCGGCGCGGGCGAGCGCTTGGCCGCCGTAGACCATTTTTTCGGTGCGGACGACGAGTTCGGGGTGGGATTTTTTCATAAGGGGGTAAGGTAGAAGTCGGAGGTCAGAGGTCGGGAGGGAAGGTCGACGTACAATATCCAATGTCCAACATCCAAATTTCAACTGAGCGGTTCGAGCCCGAGTTCTGAACTCTGCGCTCCGACCTCTTTTAGCGCCTCATCTCGCGCGCGGCTTCGCGTTCGTCGGTCTTGCGGCGGAGGGTTTCGCGCTTGTCGAAGAGGAGCTTGCCCTTGCCGAGGCCGAGTTCGAGCTTGATCTTGCCGCGGACGAGATAGAGCTTGAGGGGGACGAGGGTGTGGCCCTTGAGCTGGAGCTGGCCGGCGAGGCGGTCGAGCTCGCGGCGATGCATCAGGATTTTCTTGGGGCGGTCGGGTTCGTGGGTGTTGAAGCCCGACTTGGCGGCGGCGTAGGGCTGGATGCGCAGGCCATAGACGAACAGTTCGCCCTTGTCGAAGGCCGCGTAGGCTTCGGCGAGGCTGGCTTGGCCGGCGCGGCAGCTTTTGACTTCGCCGCCGGTGAGGGAAAGACCCGTCTCCCACGAATCCAAGATGTGGTATTCGTGGCGCGCCTTGCGGTTGGTGGCCAGCGCGCCGGAACTGGCCTCGGGGCGATCCGACATGGCGCGGGGGCGCCTTAGAGGGCGAGCAGGGAGCTGGTGCCGCGATCGACCCGCGGCGCCGTGTAGGCGCCCAGCTCGGCGGACAGCTTGCCTTCGGCGATTTCCTTGAGGGCGAGATCGAGGTGGTCCATGTCGAGCGTGTCGGGCTTGATCAGGGGACGCTGGCCGGCGTTGAGCTGGCGGACGCGCTTCGACACCACGTTGACCAACAACGGGATGTTGGGCATGCGTTCTTTCGCCTTTTCCAAATATGTCGCGTTCACGGGGGACCTCCAAAACCGATGCGCAATCCAATCAAAGCGGCGCACTATAGGCCGCGGCGCGGGGGGAGTCAATGGCGAAAATGGGCGGGGAAGGCTTGCCAGCGGCGGGGAGCGGGGTGTATAAGCCCGAAACAGTTCTTTTCCGGTTGGAAGAAAGGCGAGGGGTACGAGTGGCGAAGGCGATCGAGCAATTGTTGGCCTTGCAGGCATGCGACCAGGACATCCGGCGCTTGCGCAAGGAGATGGAAGACGTTCCGCTGCGGAAGCAGCAGATCGAGTCGCGCCTGAGCGCCCACAAGGAAGGGCAGGCGCAGGCCGAGCACGCCTTGCTGGAAGCGAAGAACCGCATCAAGAAGCTGGAAGGCGAAATCGAAGCCGCCCGCCAGCAGATCAAGAAGTACCGGGACCAGCAGCTCCAGATCAAGAGCAACGACGAGTACAAGGCGCTGGAAAAGGAAGTCGCCGGCACCCAGCAGGCCATCCGCGGCCTGGAAGACCAGGAACTGGCGGCGATGGAAGCGGTCGAGGAAAACCAGGCCGCCGTCCAGGTGCGGCACGCGGCGTTGGCCAAGGAACAGGCGCGGGTGGACGAGGAAGTCCAGGCGTTCCTGGGCCGCAGCGCGGGCCTGGCGGACGAACTGAAGCGCAAGGAAGAAGAGCGCAAGGCGCAGGCGGCGGGCATCGATCCGACGTGGCTGGCGCGCTACGAGCGGATCTTCGCCAAGCAGCGGGACGCGGCCATCGCCTTGGTGGAGCACGGCACCTGCGGCAGCTGCCACATGAAGCTTTCGCCTTCGCAGGTGGTCGAGGCCCGCAAGCCCGATACGATCACGCTGTGCGACTTTTGCGGCCGCATGCTGTATCTTGCCTAGCGGCCAGATTCAATTTTTAGTTCTTTGACAGCCGGGGCTCCGGGCGCCGGTCGCCGGCGGGGCGCGCAAGCGCGTCCGCCGGAGGAAAGTCCGGACTCCGCAGGGCAGGGCGTCCGCGCCGGGAGGTGCGGAATCCCTTCGGCAAACGAAGGGAAAGGAAAGTGCCACAGAAACGAAACCGCCCGGACGCGCCGCAAGGCGCGGCCGAGCAAGGGTGAAACGGCGGTGCAAGAGACCACCGTGCGGGATCGAGAGGTCCCGCGCAAGGCAAACCCCGCCCGGAGCAAGATCAAATAGGGAATCGCAGGGGCGGCCCGTCCCGATGCGCGGCAACGCGCGGCGATTCCGGGTTGATCGCCAAGACAAATGACCGGACCCGCGCAAGCGGGCGACAAAATCCGGCTTATTCGTCCGGAGCTCCGGCTGTCGAAATCCAAACGAGAAGCGCGAATGGCGACGACGACGATCACAAATTGGCAACGCGCGGCGCTGGCGCTGTGGGCGCTGGCGGCGCTGCTGGCGCTGCATCTGGCATTCGGCCTGTGGCGCGCGCGGCCGGCGGTGGCGGCCGCGTCGGCGTCCCCGGCTCTCGCGCCGGAAGCGTTCCGCTGGCCGACCGTGGACGGCGGCGCGTGGAAGGTCTTTCGTTCCGGCGCGCCCGTCGCGCCGCCGGCGGCCGTCGGCGCGCTGGCCGCGCGCTATCGCCTCGCCGGCGTTTTCCTCATGCTGGCGGATCCCGGCGCGACCGGCGCCGAAAACCGCTGCGCCATCCTCGACGATCTGCAAGCGAAGCAGCAGGTGCTGGCGGCCGAAGGCGAAAGCGCCGGCGCGGCCCGCGTCGTGCGCGTGGCCGCGGACCACGTCGTGCTGGCCGTCGGCGAACAGGAGGAGACGATCTATCTGGCCGCCGGCTCGCTGCCCGGCCAAGGCCCGGCCGCCGCGGTCGCGCCGGCGGCGGACGCGCCCAAGATCCTCGAAACCAATCGCTTCGGCAACCGCGTCGGCGAAACCCGCTGGGAAATCAACAAGCAGGCGGTGATGGCGTACTATCAGGAAATGATGGACAACCCCGAGCGGCTGGCCGGGTTGTTCATGGCGATGGAACCCGACCGCGACGCGGACGGCAAGGTCGCCGGCTACCGCCTGAACGTCGATGCGGGCGAAAAGGATTTCTACACCCAGGTCGGCCTGCAGCACGGCGACGTGGTCCGCAAGGTCAATTCCATGCGCATGACCAGCCAGCGCCGCGCCGAATATTTCATCGGCGAGTTCGCGCAGAACCGCCTCGGCGCGGTCGTGATCGACGTCGAGCGCAACGGCCAACCCAAGAAGCTGGTCTATCTGGTCAAGTGACGGGAGGCGCCGTGCCGGGTCACGCCGCAACCGGGGTCGTCGAACCCGTCGTGCTTTCCGCCAGCCGGGCGACGGACGTGCCGGCGTTCTACGCGGAATGGTTCCTGAACCGGCTGCGCGCCGGATTTTTCCGCTGGCGCAATCCGTTCCATCCGGCCCAGACGCAGATCGTGTCCGTCGCGCGGACGCGGGCGATCGTGTTCTGGACGAAGCACCCGGCGCGGCTCGAGCCGCATTTGGACGAACTGGACCGGCGCGGCTTCCATTATTATTTCCAGTACACGGTGAACGATTACGAGGCGGAAGGCTTCGAGCCGGGCGTGCCGCCGCTGGCGGAACGGATCGCCTGCTTTCGGCGGCTGGCGGCGCGGCTGGGGCCGGAGCGCGTGGTCTGGCGGTTGGATCCGCTGCTGTTGACCGACCGGCTGGGCGTGCCGGAACTGCTGGCCCGGGCCGCGCGGCTGGCGGCGCGCCTGGCGCCGGCCACGCGCCGGCTGACGTTCAGCTTCGCGGATCTCGCCGGCTATCCGGCGGTGCGGCGGAACCTGGCGCGGGCGGGCGTTTGCGCTCGCGAATTCGCGCCCGCCGAAATGGAGGAATTCGCGCGCGGCTTGGCGGAAATCAACCGCGCGCACGGACTGGAACTGGCCACCTGCGCGGAGGAAATCGACCTGGCGGCGTGGGGGATCGCGCACGGCCGCTGCGTGGACGGAGCGCTGCTGGCGCGGCTGGGACCGGACGACGCGGCGCTGATGGAATTTCTGGGCTCGCGCGCGGCGCGGAAAGACAAAGGCCAGCGCGCGGCGTGCGGCTGCCTCGCCAGCAAGGACGTCGGCCGCTACCGGACGTGCCCGCACGCGTGCGTCTACTGCTACGCGAACGGCGCGCCCACGGAAGCCCTGCGGAATTTCCGCGCGCATCGGCCGGACGCCGAAACGATCTGATGGAATAATCGGGAAAACGACTTGCGGATTGTTCGGTTTCGGGCAAAACTGAAAAAGAAAGGCAGAGGTGGCGGAGCCGGGGGGCTTGGTCGCGAAGAGGTAACGGCATGAAGAAAATCCGCGTGGGTTTGTATGGCTTCGGCAAGACCGGGAAGCTGGTGGCCGGCGAATTCCTCAAGGACGAGCGGTTCGACTTGAAGTGGGTGGTGAAGCGGACGAAGAAGTTCGGGGAGAACCACGCCAGCCGCCTGCTGGGCCTGGCGACGAAACAAGGCGCGCTCCAGACCGTGGCGAAGGTGGGGCCGCGGTTTTTCGCGAAGAATCCGGTGGACGTGCTGGTGGATTTTTCGAGCGCGCAGGGCTACCGCAGCTATGCGCCGGCGGCGGACCGGGGGGTGAAGATCATCACGGCGATTTCCAAGTACGAGCCGGAGGATTTGGCGGCGCTGGCGGCGCTGTCGAAGAAAACGGCGGTGCTCGTGTCGCCCAACATCACGCTGGGCATCAATTTCCTGCTGGTGGCTTCGCAGGTGCTGCAGAAGATCGCCCCGCACGCGGACGTCGAGATCGTGGAAGAGCATTTCCGGGAAAAGCGGGAGACGTCGGGCACGGCGCTGAAGATCGCGCAGCTGCTGGGGCTGGAAAAAACGAAGCACGTGAACTCGATCCGGGTGGGCGGCATCGTGGGCCGGCACGAAGTGGTGTTCGGGCTGCCGAACCAGACGATCCGGCTCGTGCACGAGAGCATCAGCCGGGCGGCGTTCGGGCAGGGCGCGATCTTCGGGGCGCTGTGGCTGGCGGACAAGGGCCCGGGGCTTTATTCGATGGAGCAGATCGTGGCCGACATGATGAGCCGGAACCTGCCGATATTCTGAAAACGGCCGAAAAAAAGGGTTGCGCCGAAAAGCGCACGTGCTAGATTCCCCGCGTCCTTTTTAAGGGCGAGCGTAGCTCAGTGGTAGAGCGCCACCTTGCCAAGGTGGCTGTCGTGGGTTCAAATCCCATCGCTCGCTCCATTTTTTTGCCCCGATTTTATTGGGCATTTTGCCTTATTTTCCGCATTTTATGCCTTCGCCGCCGTTTCCGGCCACCCCTCAATAAACGCGCATTTTGGCAGAGTTAAGCACTCAATTTGTCAAAATAATCGAAATATTTCGAAAAGGTGTTGGTGGTATGGAATGACGCCTGTGGAGCTGGAAAATTGAAACCCGAACCTTCCTGTCCAGCCGCGATTTTACGGGGAAGACCATCGTGCCGTTCATCACCCACGGGGGCGGGGGGATGGGGAACAGTCTGGAGGATCTGAAACGCCTGGCCCCGGGGACGGCGCTGCTCGAAGGCCGGGCCTTCCGGGGCGACGACGTGGCGAACGCCGGCGAAAATGTGCTGGCCTGGCTGCGCGGTCTTCATCTGGCGGAGCCAGCGGTATCCAGCGGCGGCCTGTGACTTGTCGTGCAATTTTGTAGCGTTGGCGAGCGCCGTCGGCTTGATGCCGACGATGTGTGTTTGCTAGGTTCATGTGCTGTCAGGAGGAACGCAACATGATGCGGCGGTGGCTGGTGGCGGTGGTGGCATGGACGGCGGTGCAAGCGGGGGCGGCGACGTGGGTCGTCGACCATCTGGCCTACACGAACGAAGACTTGCGCGTGGAGACCCACGACTTTGCGTGGGCCGTCAATGGGGTCAACGCCGCGACGACGGAAACGCACGTCGTGAATCTGGCGACAGACGTGAACTACGCCGCAACAGCCACGTTCCTCGCCCCCGCGCAGATCAACGGACTGGATTGGAGCAGCACGCGGATCGACGGTCTTCGATTCAAGCAGGGCGGCGGAGCCGCTAACGTGCGTGTGGACGAGGTGACCTACGACGAAGCCGGTGGCGGCGGGACGCTGGAAGATTGCCAGTTGTCGCCCAATGGCCGGTTGTCGGCCAACGGCAATCCTGTCTCGATGCGCGGCTGCCTGCTGGACGGCTACGCGGAGGCCTTGGATCTGGGCGCAGGCATCGCGTTCGAGAGCAACGCGGTTTGGCTGGGGCAAGTCACGCTCGCGTCCGGCACGGTGCTGAACAACGTTTTCCACGGCGGCGAGCTGCGGGCGGGAGAGGCCACGCTGTCCGGCAACACGTTCGACTGCGTTTCGAACAGCCTGTATCTGTGGATCGGCTCGGGGGACATCCTGGCCAACACCTTCACCGGGACCGCCCTGCGGGTGGCGCTCGGCACCAACCTCAACCTGGCCGACGTCGAGATGTCCGAACTGGAGCTCTTCGGCGACAGCAACTACGTCTACCGGTGCGCGATCACGAACCGGCTCGCCGTGGCAGGCCACAGCAACGAGATTTCGCAATGCGACGTCAGCGACCACAAGACGACCAACTCCAGCATCTCGGTCGTCGGGAATTTCAACAGCATCCGCTACTCGCGGCTGTTCGCGATCGGCGGCGTGCGCATGGCCGGCGACGACTGCGAATTCCGGCACAACCTGGTTTTCAGCAACGCCTACGGCATCCGCCTGGAGGGCGACCGTGGCCGAATCGCGGAAAACCGCATCGGCTTCGAAACCAACGGCGGGCTGGCCATCGCGTACAGCGGGCCGGGCATCGACGTGGCGGGCGACGACAACGTGGTGGGCGACGAATTTCCGGACGGCGGCGACGGCAACCAAATCCTGGCGTCCGGCGGGCCGGGCATTCGCATGGCCGGCGGGCTCGCCGGCATCCGCGGCAACTGGGTGGGGTGCGCCAGCAACGACGGACGGTACGTCTACGGCGGTTGCGGAACGGGCATCGAGGTCTCCGGGGGCGTGAGCAACGCGCTTTATCGCAACGTCGTGGTGGATTCCGCCGGCGATGGCATCGTGCTGTCCAACTGCCCGGCGGCGCAGGTCCTGGACTGCCGCATCGGGGTGTGCCCGCAGAATCTCATGCGCGCCAACGGCGGGCGGGGCTTGATCCTGCACGGTTCGCCCCATAACGACCTGTGGGGCAACTGGGTGGTGGGTTCGGGGCTGGAAGGCGTCTTGCTGTTCGACTGTTCCAACACCGAAATCGTCGGCAACCGGATCGGCTACGTGCCCGAACTGGGCCTGTGGCGCTACAACGGCAGCCATGGCCTCCACGCCGTCAACAGCTCGAACCTGACGATCGGCATGCGCAATCCGGGGCTGGAGAACGTGGTGGCGGGCAACGGCGGCCACGGCGTTTTCATCGAGCGCAGCGAATGGCAGGCGCCGGACAGCCGCTGCGAAGGCACCCGCATTTTCGCCAACTGGATCGGCCACCATCACGGCACGAACCAGCCGAACTCCGGCGACGGCATCCAGTTGTACGGCGTGAGCAACGCCTGGGTCGGCGGCAGCACCGCCACGTTCGAGGGCAACCACGTCGGCGGGAACGGCGCCGCGGGCATTGGGCTTGTCGACTGCCGGGAAGTGCAGGTCTACAACAACGATGTCGGCGTGTATTTCAGCCTGAACGGCAACCAAGCCATCCCGAATCTCGACGGCATCCGCAGCGACGCGCTGGTGGATTGCGTCATCGGCGGCGAGGAGCAGTACGAGCACAACTACGTCTCCGGAAACCTTCGCGACGGCATCCGGATCGTCCGCGAAACGACCACGTCGTCCAACAACCTCATCCAGGGCAATTTCGTCGGCGTGGACTCGACGGGGCTGGAGGCGATTCCCAACGGCGGCGACGGCATCCACGTGGAGGGCGACCACAACTGGATCGGCGGGGCGATGGGGCCGCTGGGCGGCGACCGGGCCGGCAACGTGGTCTGCGCCAACGTCTCCAATGGCCTGGTGGTCGCGGGATGGAGCAACAGCGTCGTCGGCAACTACGTCGGCGTGGACGACACCGGCAACGGGCGGCTGGGCAACGGCCTGCACGGCATCGTCTCGGCCTGTTCCTACGGCTGCATCGGCAATCCGGCATGGGGCAACGTGGTCGGCGCGAACGGCGGCCACGGCATCTACCTGAACGGCGCCGGGATGAGCAACCTGGTCCAGAACAACCGCGTCGGGGTGGGGCTCGACGGCTCCAGCGACGTCGGCAACGGGTTGAGCGGCATCGCCGGCGAACAGATCGGCGGCGTGGCCATCGGCGGGACGGGCACGAACGAGGCCAACTACGTCGGCAACAACGGATTCAACGGCGTATCGATCGCGAACGACTGGGGCGGCAGCCGGATCGTCGGCAACTGGATCGGCTTGGCGCCGACGAACATGGCTTTCCGCGCCAATGCCGGCGTGGGCGTGCGGATCGAGGAATCCACGGCGGCCAACTTCGTCGTCAGCAACCGCATCGACGGCGCCGCCGGCGTCCAGCTGCACCACGCCTTCTATCAATGGATCGAGGACAATTTCATCGGCTACCAGCCCTTGTCGGCGACCGTTTCCACCCAGATGCTGATCGGCATCGACGTCCAGAACGCGGGCGGCAACCGGATCGGCGGCGACCGCGGCAACGACGTCGGGGCGGCGCAGGACGCCGGCATCTCCATTTCGTTCTCGGACGACGCCGAGCTGGCGCAGTGGGGCTTTCCGAACCGCGTGGACGCCAATCGCATCGGCACCGGTCTCAATCTGGCCGGAGCGGTCACCAACGCGGGCGACGGCATCCGGCTGCAGAATGCGCGCCGAAATTTGATCGGCAGCGCGACGGGTCCCAACTGGATCGCCCACTGCCATAACGGCATCGTCAGTTTCCTGTCGGCCAGCAACGACGTTTGCGGGAACAGGGTGGGCCTGGCGCCCAACGGATCCGCGCCCGGCAACCGGGGCCACGGCATCCGCATCGAGAGCTGCGTGGCCGACGAAATCGGCATCACCTCCGGCAGCACGACGAACGAGGCCGGCAATGTGATCGTCAACAGCGCCGAAGACGGCGTTTCCGTGTTCAATTCGTGGCGGATCGGCATCGCGGGCAATACGATCGGCCACGAACCGGGCGAACCGGTCGCGGAGCCGAACCGCGACGGCGTGCATTTGGCCTTCTCTTCGAACTGCCTCGTGGGGCTGTTCATGGCCGGTCCCGTGCACGTCTTCCGCGGCAACGCCATCGCGGGCAACCTGCGCGACGGAGTCTACGATGGCTCCGGGACAAGCAACTGGATCGGCGGAAACGCCATCGGCACGCTGGCCGACTGCGCCACGCCGCTGCCCAACGGCGGGCACGGCGTGAGCCTGGTGGCGGCGGTCGGCGACGAAATCGGCAACGGCTGGATGGAGGGCTACGAGGACGGCTACAACGTCATTTCCTGCAATGCCTCCAACGGCGTATCCCTGTGGAGCGACTCGGGCGAGCGGGCGGCCGACGTCCAGGGCAACTTCATCGGCACCGATCTATCGGAAACGCTGGCGCTGGGCAACGGCGGGGCCGGCGTCGCGATCGAAGGTTCCGGCGGCAACCGCGTCGGCTATGCCTGGGAGGAATGCAAGAACGTCATCGTGAACAACGGCGCCTCCGCCGCCCGGCGAGGGGCGGTGCCGCGGCTGATCTTGCCCAACGTGTGCGGCATCGAGATCCGGGGGAACGCGCCGACCAACGAACTGATGGGCAACTACGTCGGCGTGACGCGGGCGGGCCTGGCCATGGGCAACGCGGGCCACGGCATCTACGCGTCCAACGCGCCGGAAGTCGTCGTCGGCGGAGCCGACGCCAACTATGCCAACTGGGTGGGCGCCAACGGCGGCTGCGGCATTTTCATCGAGGGCGCGCAGTCCGCCGGGGCGAAGGTGCTGGCGAACCGCGTCGGCGTGGCGCCGGACGGGATTTCCGACTGCGGCAACGCGCAAGACGGCATCGTGCTCCTTTCCGTGACGAATCCGATGGTCGGCTACACGGGAACGCGGGGCAACGTCGTGAGCTTCAACCGCGGCCACGGCGTCGTGGCCGTCGAATGTCCGGGAGCGGCGTTCATCAACAACCGCATCGGCGTGGACGCCGACGCGGCGGCGCGGCAAGGCAACGCCGGGTGCGGGCTGCTGGTGTCCAATTCGCTCGACTGCACGGTCGCCGGCAATGCCATCGGCGCCAACGGCGCGGAAGGCGTGCATCTGTCCGGGCCGTCGTGCGACGGGGCCGTCATCTCCAACAACCTCGTCGGGATTTCGGCGGACGACATGGTCGATCTCGGCAACGCGGGCGACGGCATCGCGCTGCGCGGCGGCGACCGCAACCAGGTCATCGGGTCCAACGTCGTGGCGAAGAACTTCGGGCACGGCGTGGCGGTCTACGTCGGGGCGCGCAACACCGTGCTGGGCAACCGCACTTTCGGGAACGCGCTGCAAGCCATCCACGTGGCGACCAACGAGCCCGGCATGGAACCCAACGAAGGACTTCTGCCGCCGGCCATCACCAATGCGACGACCAACGCGCAGTTCCGCGGCACCTTCGCGGGCAAGACCAACGAAGAGTACGTGCTGGACATCCACTACGCGTGGTTCACCAACGCCAACGGCGCCCAAGCCCAGTTCCCGCTGGGCCGGACGAATTTCCAGACGGGGGCCGACGGCACCGCCGCGCTGGACGTGTCGCTGCCCGTGTCCGCGCCCTTCGGCAGCTGGCTGGCGATGAACGTCACCGACACCAACGGCAATTCATCCGAACTCTCCGCGCCCGTGCGCGTGGTGGACGACGCCTTCGCGGCCTGGGCCGACGAGCGCGGCGTGCCGGTCCATCCCGACGGCCATCTCGACGACGACGGCTTCTCCAACTTCGACGAATACGTGGCCGACACCGATCCCCGCGACGGCGGCTCTTTCCTGCGAATCGGCTGGGACGAAACCGGCGCGAACGTGCCCAACAGTTCCACGGGGCGGCACTACGTCGTCGAAGGCTGCACCAACCTGCCGCTGGGCGTGTGGACCGCGTTCACGAACTTCCCGGGAACGGGCGCCGCCGCGATCCTCGACGATCCCAAGGCCTGGTTCGGCGGAGATCCCCGCATCTTCGACTTGCGGGTAAAGGTGTCGCTGCCGCCGTAGCCGAGAGTTGTCTGGGTTTCTCCGGCGCGGAGGCGTCGGTTCGCGGCGGCCGGCGTTCTTTTCGCTTTGCG
>CAYTEK010000075.1:0-13946 GCA_964436715.1 uncultured Verrucomicrobiota bacterium
GAGCCGCAATCTGAAGCAATCTTCAGACAACGGAATTTGCGTCCGAACCCGGGCGGTTCGATGATGGAGGTCATGGATTTTCCACGACCAGAATTTGCCGAACCGCCGACGGACGCCGACCGCGGAACGGTGGAACTGTCGATCCTGATCCCGACCTACAACGAGGACGCCTGCATCGCCGCCGTGGTCCGCGAGGCGACCTGCGTCCTGCACGGCTTGGGCCGGACGTTCGAGATCCTCGTGGCGGACGACGGCTCGACCGACTGGACCCCGGCGCGCCTGAACGACCTGCGCGCGGAAGTGCCCGAATTGCGCGTCGTGCGCCTGGCGGTCAACTCGGGACAAAGCGCCGCGCTCGGCGCGGCGTTTCGCGCCGCCCGCGGCCGCATCTTCGTCACCCTCGACGCCGACGGCCAGAACGATCCGGCCGACGTGCCGGCGCTCGTGGCCCAGCTGGACCATTGCGATCTGTGCTGCGGCTACCGCGTCCGGCGCCAGGACGCCTGGTCCAAGCGCATCGGCAGCCGCTTGGCCAACGCCGTTCGCAACCGCATCCTGCGCGAAAGCGTCCGCGACACCGGCTGCACCCTCAAGGCGTTCCGCGCCGAATGGGCCCGGACCCTGCCCATGCAATTCCGCGGCATGCACCGTTTCATTCCGGCGTTGATGGCCTTGGCCGGCGCCCGCATCGCGGAAATTCCCGTGAACCACCGGCCGCGCGCCGGCGGCCGAAGCAAATACACCAACTGGGGCCGCCTCAAGGAAACCCTCTGGGACTTGTGGGCCGTGCGCTGGATGCAGAAACGCCACCGGTCGATCCAAACGGAGCCCATTCGATGGAAACGCTGAAACATTTCATGGACGTGCTGGCGCAGCCAATGGGCCTGCTGGGCCTGCTGGGCCAAGTGCTGTTTTTCTCGCGCTTCCTCGTGCAATGGGTCGCCTCGGAAAAAACCGGACGCTCCGTGGTTCCGCTTTCCTTCTGGTATCTTTCCATCGGCGGCGGCGGACTGCTGCTGATCTACGCCCTTTGGCGCAAGGATCCGGTCATCACGCTCGGCCAAGCCGTGGGCTTGTTCGTCTACGTTCGCAATTTGATGCTCATCCACCGCCGCCAGGCCCCAACCGCCCCCATCGGTTCATGAACCCGACCGCGCCGCGTCCCGTCTTCTGGCAATTGCTGCTGATCGCCGCGCTCCTGTGGGGAGGCGAATGCCTGCGCCGCGACTGCTGGGAACCCGACGAAGCCCGCGTCGCCTACGTCGCCCGCGAAATGGCGCAGGGCGGCCACTGGCTGGTGCTCCATCGGCACGGCGAGTACTACGCCCACAAGCCGCCGCTGATCTATTGGTTGATCAACCTGTTTTCCTGCGCGACCACCTTGCCGGTCGGCCGCCTGACGGTGCGCCTGCCGGGATTTTTCGCCGGCCTCCTGACTCTGTGGGCCACGGCGCGCCTCGCCGAACGCTGGGCCGGCCGACCCGCGGCCTGGCCCGCCGTGCTGACGCTGCTGACCACCTATCTGTTCTGGCACGAAATCGGATTCGCGCGTCCCGACGGCCTGCTGCTGGGCTGGACGATGGGCGCCATGGCGCTTCTGTTCTGGAACGACGACGCGCCAAAGCCTTGGAAGCCCATGCTGGCGTGGCTGTTCATGGGCTTGGGCATTTTGACCAAGGGCCCCGTCGGGCTCATCGTTCCGGCCGGCGCCTATGCCGCCGCGCGCCTCGCCGCCGGCGAAGGCCGCCTGTTGCGGAAATCCCACTGGGTCTGGGGCCCGTTGCTCGCGCTCGCCCTGCCGGCGACCTGGCTGGGACTGGCCTGGTGGACGGGCGCCCCGGAAGGCTATTTGCGCGAACTGCTCGTCGGCCAGAATCTGGAACGCGCCGCCGGCGAACTGGGCCACGTCCAACCCTTCTACTACTACCTGCCGAGCGTCGCCGGCGACTGGATGCCCTGGACGCTCGCCCTGCCGGCCGCCGCGCTGGTCCTGTTCCGCGATCCGGAGCGCCGCCGGCTGTTGCGCCGGCTGGGCGGCTGGATCGGTTTCATCGTGCTGTTCTTTTCCCTGCTGCCCACGAAGCGCAACGTGTACGTCCTCGGGGCCGCGCCGGCGTTCGCCATCCTGGTCGGCGCCGCCTGGCCCGGATTGGATGCCGGCACCTTCCGGTGGGCGCGCTTCGCGCGCGGCGCCTTCATGGTCCTGCTGCTCGCCGCCGGGTTGGGATTGCTCGCCGCCGGTTTCTGGCCGCGGCTGCCCATCGCCGGCTGGACGCTCTGGCCCGTCGGGCTCGTGGCCTTGCTCGGCGCCGGCGCCTTGTGGCGCGAGAGCCGCTGGGGCAACCCGCCGACGTTTTTCCTGCTGGCCGCGCTGGTCTGGCTGGCCGCGGAAGGAACCGTCGGCTGGTTCGTCTATCCAGCGGTCAATCCGCTCAAAACGCCTTGGGTTCTCGCCCAAGCCGTGCAGGAACGGCTGCCGCCGGATCGTCCGTTGCTCATCTACGGCATGAACGGCGAAATCCTCGCCTACCATTCCAACCGCCGCGGCGAAGCCGTGCGCACGCCGGATGAACTGTTCGCCGCCATGCGGCGCGAAGGACGCGGCTTCGCCGTGTTCCAAAAACGCAGCTTCGACGCTTGGCCCGCCGACGCGCCGCCGCTCGTCGGCGCGACCGGCGAATTCCGTTCCGGCAGCCGCCGCTACGTCTGGCTGGAATACGATTTCGACGAGCCGCCAATCTCCGGAGCCAACCGACCATGAGAACCCGCTACGAAAAACTGCGCCTGCCCATTTCCCGCCTCGCCTCCGCCGTGGCCGTCTTTTTCCTGTTGTTTTCGACGAACCGCTGGGAAGTCGGCAACGAAGCGCTCGCGGAAGGCTTGTTTGCCTTCGGCATGTTTTTGGTCGCCATCGGCTCCATGGGCCGCATGTGGTGTTCGCTCTACATCGCCGGTTACAAAGATCGCGTCTTGATCACGCAGGGGCCTTATTCCATGACCCGCAACCCGCTGTATTTCTTCAGCACGCTGGGCGCGCTGGGCGTCGGCTTCTGCACGGAAACCGTCACTTTCCCCTTTCTGATCCTGATGGTGATGATCCTGTATTATCCGCTCGTCGTCCGGAAAGAAGAACGGCGGCTCCGCGAGCGCTTCGGCGACGCTTTCGACGACTACGCGCGGCGCGTGCCCGCCTTTTTCCCGAACTTCGCCCTGTTTTCCGAGCCGGACACCTATCTCGTGAAACCGATCGTCTACCGCCGCCACATGTTCAGCGCCCTGTGGTTCATCTGGATCGTCGGGCTGCTCGAACTGGCGGAAGGCCTGAAGGAAATGGGCTGGATGCCGGCGTTCTGGTCCTTCCGGTAGCCCCGCGACCGGACGGTCCGGCGCATGTCCGCCATGATCCGCGTGCTCAACCGCCACTTGCTCCGGGAATTCATCCGGAGCTTCCTGACCACCGTCGCCGTGCTGACGCTCGTGATGTACGTCGGCGCGACGGTGCAGGCCATCGACTACATGTCCCGCGGGATTTCCGGTCCGCTGATCCTCAAAATTTTCGCCCTCAACGTCCCCTTCACCTTGTCGTTCGTCATTCCGATCAGCGTCCTGACGACGGTGCTGCTGCAATTCGGCCGGCTGTCGGCCGACGGCGAAATCACGGCGCTGAAAGCCTGCGGGGTGAGCCTCTGGCAAATCGCCGCCCCGATCGTGTTCGGCGCGGCCCTGCTGTCGGCCGTCTGCCTGTACATCAACGCGGAAATCGCCCCGCGCAGCCATTATCTGCGCTACAAGATGCTCCGCGAACTGGGCGAGGTGGATCCGCTGGCCCTGCTGGAAGAAGGCCGGTTCACCAGCGATTTTCCCGGCGTGAAGATCTACGTGGGCAAGAAATCCGGCGCGCGGCTGGAAGACATCGTGCTTTTCCAGTTCGCCGCGGAAGGCGCGCGGGCCGAAGTCCGCGCCCAAAGCGGCCGGGTGACGTGCGATTTCGACCGGCAGATCATGGACATCCGCCTCGAACAGGTCCGCCTGACCGAATACGACAAGCAAAATCCGGACGATCTGGCCAAAGCCCGCACGCTCACCGCGGAGAGCTATCCCGTCGCGCTGGACCTGCGCAAGCTGCTGCGCAAGGGCAAATTCAACAAGAAACCCGCCTCGCTGACCCTCGGCGAACTGGTCCGCGCCGTCCGGAACGTCCGGCAGACCTTCCCCGACCTCCAGGAAAGCGGCGTGCCCCGCATGCGGGTCAAACTGGCCGTGGAGGCCAGCAAGCGGCTGGCGCTGGCGCTGTCCTGCTTTTCCTTCGCGCTGCTGGGCATCCCGCTGGGCATCCGGGCGCACCGCAAGGAATCGTCCATCGGCATCGGCCTGTCGCTCGTGCTGCTGTTCATCTACTACCTGTTCATCATCGTGGCCGAATCCCTGCTGGATCGTCCGGAATGGCGGCCCGACCTCGTCCCGTGGATTCCCGTGCTCGGCGGCCAGATTTTGGGCGGCAGCCTGCTCTACCGGAACCGGTGAATGCGCCGCCGCGTCACGCGCCTGCCGGCAGCCGGCACTCGAAGCGCGCGCCGGGCCGGCCGGGATTGGCCAGCTTCAGTTCTCCGCCGTGGACCGCGGCGATCTGCGCCGCCAGCGGCAGGCCCAGCCCCGCCGTGCCGATTTCCCCGCCCGGCATCTGCGTGAACCGCTCGAAGATCTTCTGCGCGAATTCGTCCGGAATGCCCGGGCCGCTGTCCGTCACCGCCAGGCGCACGGCGCCGGCCGTCTCGGCGACGTCGAGCCGGACCGCGCCGCCCTTGGGCGTGTGCCGCAGGGCGTTGTCCACCAGATTGCCCAGCAATTCGACCAGCAGTTCCTCGATCCCGGCCACGCGCGCGCCGGCGGCGGCCGCCACGGCCAGGTCCACTCCGCGCGCCTCGGCCAGCGGCTGGTAGATCTGCCGGACCTGTTCGACCACGGATCCCAGCGGGATCGGCGCGAACCGCGCCTTCAGCGCGCCGGCTTCCAGCCGGGAGAGCTGCAGCAGCTGCTCGACGATCCGCGTCAGCCGATCCAATTCGCCCAGCATCGTTTCCAGCGCATCGCGGTATTCTTCGGCCGAACGCGCGCGGCTCAGGGCCACCTCGCCCAGGTTGCGCATCGCGGCGATCGGCGTGCGCAACTGGTGGGCCGCGTCGCCGCTGAACCGCTCCAGGCGCCGCAGGGCCCCCGCATAGCCGTCGAACGCCGCGTTCACCGTCTCCGCCAAGCTTCTCGTTTCGTCGTCGGGCATCGTCGCCGTTTCGATCCGCTCGTCCCACCGCCCTTTGCGGATGCGCTGCGCCGTCGCCGCCACGGTGCGCAGCGGCCCGATCATCCGCCGGGACAGGAACCACGCCACGCCCGCCAAAAACGGCACCAGCAGCAGCGTCAGGCCCACGCCTTGCACGACCTCTTCCATGCCTTCCTGCATGGACTCGTAGGGATTCGCATGGCGATGGGCCCATTCCACGACGGTGTAGATCGTCGCCTGGCTGGCCACGAACAGCCCGAGCAGCAGCAACAGATACAGGTAGATCCGCGACCAAAACTTGAATTTCATTCCGCGCCCTCCGCCAGCCGGAAGCCCACGCCCCGCACCGTCTGGATCAGCTTGTTGGGCTGGTCCCGATCGATCTTGTCGCGCAGGTGGGACAGGTGCACGTCGATCACGTTGTCCAACGGCGTCAGTCGGCGGTTCACTTTCCACACTTCCCGCGCCAACAGGTCGCGCGACACCGGCTGGCCGCGCCACTGCGCCAACAGCGCCAGCATGTCGAATTCGCGCGCCGTCAGCTCGACGGATCGCCCCGCCCGCCGCACCTGGCGGCGCAAGCGGTCGATTTCCAGATCGCCCACGCGCAAGACGTCGTCGTCGGACTGGTTGGCGGCATTGCGCAGCCGCGCGCGGATCCGCGCCAGCAGTTCGGCAAAGGCGAAGGGCTTCGTCAGATAGTCGTCCGCGCCTTCTTCCAGCCCCGCCACCCGATCCGGCAGCGCATCGCGCGCCGTCAGGATGATGACCGGCATGCGGTGGCCGGCGCCGCGCAGCCGCCGCAGCCACGTGCGGCCATCGCCGTCGGGCAGATTCAGGTCCAGCACGATCAGGGCCGGCGCCCCCCGCGCCAGTTGCGCGTCCGCCGCCGACAAGCGCTCGGCCGTCGCAACGGTAAAACCCGCCTCGCCCAACCCGCGCGCCAGGCTTTCCGCCACGCGCACGTCGTCTTCCACCACCAGCAAGCCGGCGGTTTCCTTGCCGTCCGAACTTTTCATGACCCCAAAACCTTCCGTGTTTTTGGCTCCAAAGGCGAGAAGATTCGGCCCGCCGGTCGAATCTGAACGAATCTTCACCTTTCCGTCCTTGGTTGCGCTTTCGCCCGGGATCATGCTGCCCCCATGAAAGCATTCCCGACTTCACGCGGCCGGCAACGGACGCGGCGCCGAATCGCAGCCGTCGTCTGCGGGGTCGTCGCGCTGGGCGGGATCGGATTGGGTTTGCGGCAAGCGAGCGACCTGCTGTACGCCGGTCCCATGCTGCAAAACGTCGCCACGAATGGTTTCAGCGTGGCCTGGTGGCGCGCCGGCGGCGGCCAGGACGAGCTCTGGATCCGCACTGCTGCTTCGGACCCACCAACCGTATATCCCGCGGCGCGCCATGGCGCGCATTTCGAAGCGCGCGCATCGGAACTGAAATCGGGCACGGCTTATGCTTACGAAATCCGGCGCCGCACGCGCGGCGCATCCCGCCTCCTGTGCGCCGGCCAAGCCCGGACGGCGCCTCCGCCCGGCACGCCCTTTTCCTTCTTGGTGTTCGCCGATTCGGGCAGCGGCCAGGCGGCGCAGTATGAATTGGCGCAGATCATGGACCGTCAGTCGGCCGATCTCGTCCTGCATGCCGGCGATCTCATCTACGGCAGCGTCGGTCCCGGCAACTACGCGCGCAAGTTTTTCCGGCCCTATCGGAATCTGCTCCGGCGCGCGTTTTTCTATCCCGTCTTGGGGAACCACGACCTGAAATCCAGCGCCGGCCAGACTTTTTTGGAAAAATTCAGCCTGCCGGCCGACGGACCGACCGCCCTGCCGCCCAAGCATTGCTATTGGTTCGACTACGGCGACGCCCGTTTCGTCGGCATCGATTCCAACCTCGACTCGAACACGCTCGCCGGCGTAGTCGCGCCTTGGCTGCAGGACGTGCTCGGCGCGGCGACTTGCCGCTGGAAATTCGTGTATTTCCATCATGCGCCATGGGCCGGCGGCACCCGCCCGGCCAATGCGGCCATCTGCGCCACGCTGGTTCCGGCCATCGAAGCCGGGGACGCCGACATCGTGTTCTGCGGCCACAACCATCTGTTCGAGCGAACTCCGCCACTGCGCGCCGGACGCATTGCGCCCACCCACGGCACCGTCTACGTCACCACTGGCGCCGGCGGCAAATCGTTGCAGGCGGAACGACACGGCGGCGCAGAAGGCCTCGCCGCCTACGACGACGCGCAATTCAGCTTCACCCGCGTCCGCGTGGATGCCGGCCACGTCGTCATCGAACAGATCGGCGCCGAGAACGACGTGTTGGATCGGGTCGTGCTGGATCGCCAGGCCCCGACGGCATGAACGCGGTTCCGCCGATCCATGGCCGCCCCGCCGGACCGTTCGAGACGGGCGCCGCGCGGCGCCGCGGCGATTGGAAATCCCTGGCGCTCGTCGCGGCCTTTGCGCTTGTCAACGCCGTCGCGTTCCAGGGCTCGCGCGGCCTTTACGAAACCACGGAAGGCCGTTATGCCGAATGCGCCCGGGAAACCATGCTGTCCGGCGATTGGGACGATCCGGTTCTGGACGGCCACCCCCACTGGAGCAAACCGCCGCTGGCCTACGCGGCGATCATGACGGGCATCCGTCTCTGCGGCGACAGCCCCTGGGGAGTGCGCGCCTATCTCGTGGTCGCCATGGTCTTGGCCGCGGCCGCCGTCTGGTGGACCGGCGTCTCGATCTGGGGCCCGGCGGCGGGGCGCTGGGCCGGCCTGGTGTTCGCCACGTCGCCGGCCATCGCGGTCGCGGCCCATTCGGTTTCCGCCGACATGCTGGTCGGCCTATGGACGGCCCTCGCCCTTGCCGCATTCTGGCGCGGCCGCGCCGCGCGTTCCCCATGGGCGGCGTTGGCCGCCTGGATCGTCGCGGGACTGGGCGCACTGACGAAAGGGCCTCCGGCCTTGCTGGTTCCGCTCGCGACGGCGGGCAGCGCCGCGCTGCTTTTGCGCCGAACCGATCGCTGGCGTCCGCCGCTTTGGACGGCGGCGCTGGGCCTCGCGCTCTTCCTGGCGATCGGCTGCGGCTGGTTTCTCGTCGAGGGTTTTGAACACCCCGGTCTGCTGGCCTACTGGTTCGGCCAGGAACTGATCGCCCGCAACGTCACGGCCGAATTCCATCGGAATCCAGGTTTCGCGTTCGTCTTCACCGCCTACGTTCCGCTGCTGCTGCTGGGCACCGGTCCCTGGCTGGCGTACGTCTGGTTCCGGTGGCGGAAAAGTGCCGGACCGTGGCCGTGGCGCCGGCCGATCCCGCGCACGTGGAACGGCGCCGCGCGGTGGGCCCTGTTGACGGGCATCGTCGTTCCGTTCCTCGTCTTTTCCGTCAGCCGTTCCCGGTTGGCCGCCTATCTGACGCCTCTGTTCGTGCCGCTGGCGCTTCTGCTGGGACGCGGCCTCGACCTGCTGCTCGCCCGCGGCCGCGCCCGCGTCCGCACCGTCCACCGGATGGCGTTCGCCCTGCTCCTCTGCATCGTCGCGCTCAAGGCCCTCGCCGCCTTCCCGGACGTGGCCCCCGACATGACCCGGTTGGCCCAACGGATCGAACCGATTCTCGCCCGCGAACCGGCCCTCCGCCTCGTATCCATCGGACACCGTCCGCTGCACGGCCTGAAGTTCCATCTGAAACGCGAAATCGCTTTTCTGCCGCCCGAACTGTTCGCAAGCCGGTTGCCGCTGGCGCCCCCGCCGGAGGCGCAAACGCTGTATCTGGTCCGCACCAAGGATTGGTCGCGGCTGGTGACCCGCGCCGGACCGGATGCCCAGGCCGTGGCGCTCGGCCCCCATTGGGTCGGCATCCGACTGGCCCCGGCGCCCGAATCGACGCGCCGCGAGCGACGGGAACTGAACGATTCTTAAGATTCATCGTTTTGCGTCCAAAGGCATTCCGATGCATCGTCACGCCATGACCACCGCCTGGAAGACCTTGTTCGAAACCGGCCGCATCGCCCGGGCCGCCCTCGGCGAGCAGCAGGAATGCATCCGCGAAATCCACGCGCGCCTCGCCGCCCATCTCGCCAGCCCCGCGGACACGCCGGCGGAATACGCCGTGCGGCCCGGCCCGCTGCCCGAGGCCAATCTCGGCTGGCGCAAAAACGTCTTTTCCACCCTCTTCCAATCCGTCTACCACCTGATGGACGTCCCCGCCCCCCGCCGCCTGCTCTACGGCAAGCTCATCCATCTCTTCCGCATCTGGGTCACCTCCGCGGACAACCTCCTCGACGGCGAGGACAAGGAAGTCGTGCCGGTGCTCATGCCCGGCAACGCCCGCGTCATGCGCCAAGTCGTCGCCGTCATGGCCGCCGACCGCGTGCTGGCCGAAATCCTCAACGACGCCGTCGCGGCCGGCGCGATCACCGCCGCGCAGCGCGACGAACTGGCGCGCGAATCCCTCCGCCGCCTGCTGCCCAGCGCCGCGCAGGAAGCCACCGAGGAAGGCGGCATTTCCGTCCGCCCGCCGCCGGAAGAAGTCCTCGGCGTCATCCACCGGCTCAAGACCGGGTTGCTGTTCAACGTGGCGTTCGTCGGCCCCGAAATCGTCGAGCCCCTCGCGTGCGCCCGCACCGCGCGGCTGCGCGCGGGCCTGATGGACTTCGGCCTCGGCTGCCAAGTGCTCGACGACGTGCGCGACCTGGCGCGCGATCTCCTCGAAAAACGCCACAACTACGTGCTCTCCGTGCTGGCCCACGAGGCCCCCGGGCGGCTGGCCGAACTGGCCGCCCGCGCGCGTTCCGTTTCCGACCGGCTCTATCTCGACGTGCCGCAATTCGCCCTGCCCGCCGCCCGGCGCGGCTTCGACCTGCTCGTCTCCGGCCTGCGCACGCTCGGCGAGGCCGGCCTCGGCTACGACGGCGCCCAGGCCGAATCGATGGCCCGCGCCATGTTCCCCGTGCTCGATCTGGAGGGCCTGTCCATTGGCTAAGCGTCTCCATCCCCGTTCGGCGGTCGCCCAGCGCACCGCCGGCATCACCCTCGACCACGCCGCGCCGGTGTACGACTGGCTCGCGCCGCTCATGACGCTCGGCTCGGAGCACCGGCTCCACAAGCAGGTCGTCGCGCGCCTCGCGCTCGCCCGGCCCGCCGCCGTCCTCGACGTCGGCTGCGGCACCGGCACCCTCACGCGCCAGATCTACGACGCGCTGCCCGCCGACGCCCCGCGGCGCGTCTGCGGCGTGGACGCCGCCGAGGCCATGATCGCCGTCGCCCGGAAGAAAGCCGGCGCGCGCCCCGGCCTCGAATTCGCCGCCGCCCTCGCCGAAGAGCTGCCCTATCCCGACGGCTCGTTCGACCGCGTGCTCTCGACCTTCTTCTTCCACCACTTGAACTACGGGCTCAAGGTGAAAGCCCTCGCCGAAATCTGGCGCGTCCTGCGTCCCGGCGGGCAGGCCGCGATCCTCGACGTCGACGTGCCCTATTCGTTTTTCGGCAAAATCTGCGCCTGGTCGGGCTTCTGGCTCTTCCACCAGGCCGAAATCGCCGAGAACATCCGCGGCAAGCTGCGCGAAGCCCTCGACGCCTCCCCGTGGCGCGGGCACTGGCAAATCGCCTCCCGCCATTCGGGCTATCTCTCGCTCTTTACAATGGTCAAACCCCAGGAAAAACAACCATGAAAACCAGACTCCTCGCCCTCCTCGCGTTCTGCGCCCTGCCCTTCGCCGCTTCGGCCCAGGTCCAGCCCCCCGACGATCCCGTCGGCAAGGCCGTCGCCGCCTACTTCGACAGGACGTTCGCCAACCTCAAGGCCGTCGCGGACAAGCAGCCGACCAAGGACACCTTCCGCGACGCCATGAAGCCCCTCGAAGACGCCACCGACGGATTCTTCGGCGGATCGTTCATCGACACGGATTTCGTCATCCGCGAAGTCTATTATCCGCGCGATTTCCTCGCCCGCGGCTTCGATCTCAAGAAGGTCAAGCAGCTCGACTACTTCTGGGATCTCATGCGCAAGAACCCTACCCCGCAGCTCAGCGAGCCCGGCCACGGCAGCATCATCCAGCCGCGCCTCATCGCCATGCGCTATCCCGTGCTGAAGGACGGCCAATTGACCGCCGTCGTCAGCTTCTTCGTCCGCACGGAGAAGTTCCTCGCAGCCGTCGGCCTCGGCGACGCGAAGGGCTACCGCATCATCTGCCGCGGCGTCCTCGCCGAAGAAGACGGCACGCTCGGCGCCGACGCCAAGCGCGTGACGGTCGCCCTGCCCGCCAACGAGTGGGTCATCGAGTACTCGAAATGAACCTCCTCATCGCCGGAGCCGGCGGCGTCCTCGGCCGCGAACTCGTCCGCCAAGCCCTCGCCCGCGGCGACCACGTCGCCGCGCTCGTCCTGCGCAAAGGCGAGCTGCGCGTCATCGAACATCCCCGCCTGCGCATCATCGAGGCCGACGTCACCCAGCCCGAGCAGATCAACGGAGTGTGCCAGGGCTTCGAACAGGTCATCTCCTGCATCGGCATCACCCGCATCCGGGGCAAGCTGACGCACGAAGCCGTGGATTACCAAGGGAACCTGAACCTGCTCGCGGACGCCAAGCGCAACGGCGTCTCCCGCTTCGGGTTCATCTCGCCCGCCGGCGTGCCGGAGGGGTGGGACCAGGCTCCGCTGCTCAACGCCAAGCATCGCTTCGAGCAGGCCCTGCAGAAAAGCGGCGTGCCGTGGATCATTTTCCGTTCCGGCGGGTTCTTCCCCGACCTGGTGGAAATGATGAAAACCGCCGCCAAGGGCCCGCTCTACGCCATCGGCGACGGCGGTTCCCGCAGCACCCCCGTCCACATTCCCGATCTCGCCGGCGTCATGTTGGTCGAAATGGGCCGTTGCGAAAACGCCGTCGTCGAAATCGGCGGGCCGGAAGATTTGAGTTGGCGGGAGACTTGCGAGGCCTGCTTCGCGGCGCTCGGCAAGCCGGCGCGGATTTCCTCCGCCCCGGTGTGGCTGTGCCGGCTGATGCTCGCCCTGATTCGGCCCTTCAGCTACCGCTACTGGGCCATGGGCAAGCTCCTGCTGTTCATGTCCACCCACGACGTCTGCACGCCCAAGCGCGGCACCGTTCGGTTGCGCGAATATCTCGCCCAGCACGCGGCTTCCTGAACGGCGGTTTTTTCGCCGGCGACGCGCGCCCCTCTCCCTGCGCCGCAAGCGGCGCCTAACCGCATGGGGAGAATGGCCGGCGCGACGGCTACCAGCGGGGCCGGTCGGCGAGGATCATCTGGTCGCTGCCGGCGAGGAACCGGGCGTGGGTCAGCGGGAAGTTGGCGGGCACCTTGCCGGCGGAGAAAACCTGGTACCAGCTGTATTCCGGCGCGGCGGGATCCGACAGGCCGCGCACCCACGGCTGGTCGCGCGTGACGGTCGTGAAGTAGGCCAGCGCGATTATCCGGTGCTGGCCGTGCAGTTCGAAGAAGCCATCGACGTCCTTGGGCAGCAACACCGACGTCCGTCCGCCGTACCAGGCCGTGGCCCAGGGAATGTCCGTCGCCAGGCATTCGGTCGGTTCCAGCATCGACGACACCCAGCCGATGTAGCGGTGGAAATACGGCGGATACGGCAGGCCCGTGCGCGGCGGCAGCACGTTCGCCAGCAGCGGCAGCGCCGTCAGGATCATCGCCGTCGTGATCACCCCCGAAGCGAAGTAGCGCGCCTCGAACTGCAAGCGGTCGAGCAGCACCAGGAAGAATGCCCACGCGAACGGAAGCGCCAGCGGCCACAAAACGGCCAGCGGGCGCAGGTTTTCCGCGCCGAACGCGGCGGCGGCCAGGACCGCCAGCGCGGCCGGCGGCAGTAGGCACCAGCGCAGCGTGCGGCTGGAATGCCGGACGAAGCGGTGCAGGTACATCGCCCCGAACAGCGCCAGCAGGAACCCGCACCCGGCGAAGCCGAAGCCTTGGGCGAAAAATTCCCGCAGGTTTGCGATCGTCTTGATCTGCAGGGCGTAGCACGCGGCGATCGCATCGGGCAGATCGGGCCGCAGCGAACGCGCCAGCGCGTCGCCGGCGAACAAATAGGTGCCGGCCAGCAGGTCGGAACCGAGCAAACCGAAGGGATTGCCGCAGACCGCGACGTTGCGCGCCAGCCACGGCGCCACCAGCAGCGCCGCCAGCGCGGCGTAGAGGCTGGCCTTCGCCCACGGCCGGCGCCGATGCGAGGCGCCAAGGAACAGGAACACCAGCAACAACGCGAAAACGCCCGACGCATAGCGCGTCAGGAAAGCCGCCGCCGTCAGCAGCGCCGCCAGCACCAGCGGAACGAGCCAACGCCAAACCGGCCCCTGGTCCGCATTCGGGCCGGCGCCCGTCGGCAACTCCGCCGCCCACAACGCCGCATAGACCGCGCCCAGCACGAAGAAACCCGCCGCCGCCAGCTCCGTGCCCAGCAGGCTCGAGCGCCACGCCAGATCGCTGATCAAAAACGCGCTGGCCGACAGCGCGCCGACGCGGTGGTCGAACAGCTTGCACCCCAGCAACCAGACCAGCAGCGCCGACAGCGCCGTGAAGAGATGGCTCAGCGCCACCGGCACGTAATCCCAGCCATAGATGAAATCCGTCGTCGGCACGCCGGGCTTCGGCAGGCCGAACGTCTTGAACGCGGCCGCGCGCGCCTCGGGCCACAGCGGCGGATGCCGCAGGTCGGGCG
>CAYTEK010000076.1:0-13786 GCA_964436715.1 uncultured Verrucomicrobiota bacterium
CGTCCATGAGGAAGACGGCAAGACGGCGTGGAGTCCGCTCAGCGAAACGGGCCGGTTCAAGGTCAACGACATGCTCCGCGAACTGCTGGCGGCGCGGACGAAAGAAGGAACGCCATGAACCATCGCGCGTGTTGGTGCACCGGGTTGGCGGTTGGACTCGTCGCGCTCGCCGCGGCGGGGTGGGGCGTCTGGCGCGCGCGGACGGCGGGGTTCCCCGGCCGGCATTGGGCGTGGACAACGCCGGAAGCGGCGGGTTTTTCGGCGGCGAAGCTGGCGGAATTTTCGCGGAAGGCGGGCGGCGCCGGGTGCCTGGTGTGCGGCGGCCGGATGTTCCATGCCTGGGGCGACGTCGCCAATCGCCACGACGTGGCGTCGTCGAGCAAGCCGGTCTATGCGTTCCTGACGTTCAAGGCGATCGAGGAAGGGCGGCTCGCGTCGCTGGACGAACCCGTCGCGAAATTCATGCCGGGGCTAGACCAATTGAATCCGGATTTGGGATTCAAGGACCGGGAGATCACGTTTCGGCATCTGCTGAGCCAGACGTCGGGCTACGGCCTGGCGGAGAAGCCGGGCGAGGCGTTCGCCTACAACGACTACGGCACCGGATTGCTGATTTGGACGGTGCTCCACGAAGTTTTCAAAACGCCGTGGAAGTTGTTCGACGAGGTTCTGGACGGCCCGCGGTTGGGCTTGGCGATCGGATTCGAGGACCAGCCGGACCTGAACGGATCCCATGCGCACATGGGGCGCTTGCGCATGTCGGCGCGGGATCAGGCGCGGTTTGCGTTGCTCTACCTGCGCGGCGGGGAGTGGCGCGGGCGGCGCGTCCTGCGGGCGGACCTGTTTGCGGAGGCCATGGACGGGCTTCTGTCGCCAAATTTCCCGCGCACGTCCGGCGTCGAAAGCCGCACGCTGAACAAGCCGGGATCGATCGGCGGCGGCAAGAACCTGAAGAACCATCTGGGCTGCCTAGGCTATTTCTGGTGGCACAATGAAACGACGCCCGACGGGACGCGCCTGCTGCCGGATGCACCCGCGGATCTGTTCATGGGATCGGGCTACGGGGGGCGGTTCGCGATGGTGATCGTGCCGGAATTGGATCTGGTCGCGGTTTGGCAGAACGTCCACGAAGACGAGGACTGGAGCCCGCTCAGCGAAGTTGGCCGGTTCAAGGTCAACGAGATGCTGCGCGAGCTGCTGGCGGCGCGGACGACAAACTCCTCCGCGGCGCCTGTCCGCATAAAATAGCGAAAAACGTTTTCCTGCCGGGTGCGATGTGGCAGGATGCCCGGCGTAGGCGCCGCGTGGTGGCGGAGCCCAAGGAGGATCGCCATGGACGAGCACGAATTCATTCCGCCGGCGTTGTCGGCGAAACCCCGCATGCCCAAGCCGGTGCCGCGCCTCGGACCGGGCTGGGGCGCCTTGGCCGTGCCCATCGCGATCGCGGTGGCGGTGCTGCTGTTTCCGCTGTGGGTCTGGGTGTTCTGCCGCATCGAGCCGGGGCCGGGCGAAATCGCCGTCCTGATCCGCAAGACCGGAAAAGACCTGCCTTCGGGCCAAATCCTGGCGCTGGAAAAAGGCCAGAAGGGCATCCAGCTCGAGGTGCTGGCGGAAGGGCGCTACTTCCGCAATCCGTACCACTGGGGCTGGGAAATCGCGCGGATCACGGACGTGCCTCCGGGCAAGCTGGGCGTGCTGACGCGGCTCTACGGCGCCGACCTGCCGAGTGGCCAGATCCTCGCGCCGGACGGCTGCAAGGGCATCGTGGCGGACGTGCTGCGGCCGGGCAAGTACCGCATCAATCCGTACGCATACGGCGTGCAGCAGTTCGACGCGATCACGATCCGGCCCGGCTGCGGCGGCGTGGTGACGTCGCTCACGGGGCTCGACGTGCTGGCCGGCGCGGTGCCCGAAGCGGACCGCAACACCTTCCTCGTGAAGGACGGCATGAAGGGCGTGAAGCCGGAGATCCTCGACGCGGGCACGTACTACCTGAATCCGTACATGTTCAACGTGGTGGAGGTGAACCTGCAGAGCCAGCGGTTCGAACTGAGCGGCGAGGACGCCATCAGCTTCCTGACGCTGGACGGCTTCACCGTGAACGTGGAAGGCACGATCGAATACGCCCTGATGCGCGACAAGGCCGCGCTGCTGACGCACCAGGTCGGCGACATGGACGACATCCTCAAGAAGATCGTGCTGCCCAAGGCGCGCGGCTTCAGCCGGATCGAGGGCAGCAAGAACCCGGCGAAGAACTACATCGCCGGCGCGACGCGGCAGATGTTCCAGGACAGCCTCGAGGCGCACCTGATGGCGCAATGCAAGAACTGGGGCGTGGACGTCAAATCGGTGCTGATCCGCAACATCACGCCGCCCGACGCCATCGCGAGCATCATCCGCGACCGCGAAGTGGCGGTGCAGGACGCGAACAAGTACGGACAGCAGATCGAGCAGGCGAAATCCGAGGCCGAGCTGGTCAAGCAGGAGATGCTGGCCGTGCAGAACAAGGAAAAGGTCGAAGCCGACACGCAGCGGATCCGCGCGGTGATCGCCGCCGATCAGGGCCGGGAGGTGCGGCTGACGCGCGCGAACAAGGATCTGGAAGTGGCCAAGCTCGAAAACGCCGCCGCCAAGGCGCAGGCCGAGGCCAAGCTGCTGCGGGCGAAGGCGGAGGGCGACGTGATCCGCATGCGGAACGAGGCGGACGCCGCGGTGATCGCGAACCAGGTGAAGGCGTTCGGCACGGGGATGGAACTGGCGCGCAACGCGTTCTACGGCAAGATCGCCCCGAAGATTCGCGCGATCCTGACCGGCGACCAAGGCGAGGGCATCGGCGGCCTGCTCCAGGAATTCGCGCCCGCCGGGCGGAAAGGGGGTGCGCAATGAAAACCGCTCTGAAAATCCTGGGGGCATTGGTGTTGGTGATCGGATTGCCGTGGTTCATTTGGGAGTGGGGCTTCTGCCGGTTCTACGTGGGGCCGGACGAGATGGCGGTGATCACGGCCAAGATGGTGGGCACGGAATTGCCGCCGGGCCAGATCCTGGCGAAGAAAGGCCAGCGCGGCATCCAGGAAGACGTGCTGGGCGAAGGCCGGCACTTCCTGAATCCGTGGCTGTACGACTGGGACGTCCGGCCGGTGTTGCACGTGCCGCCGGGCAAGGTGGGCATCGTGACGTCGAAGATTGGCGACGATTTGCCCGCCGGCGAATTCCTCGCGGAACCGGGGCAGAAGGGCATCTGGCGGAAGGTGCTGGGTCCGGGCAAATACCGGTTGAATCCGGCCGGCTACCAGATCGACGTCGTGGACGCCATCAGCATTCCGATCGGCTACGACGGCGTGGTGACGTCGCTGTCCGGCACGCAGACCGCGCCGAGCAAGTTCGCGGAAAGCGGCGAAAAAGGCGTGCGGCGCGACGTGCTCCAGCCGGGGCTCTACTTCGTGAATCCGCGCGAATACAAGGTGGACGTGCTGGAAATCGGCGTGAACCAGGTCTCGCTGATGGGCAAGGGCGGCGGCGCGGTCATCACCAAGGCGCTGCTGGCCTCGCAGAACACCGCGATGGACCAGCTCCAGCAGAACGTGCTGCAGGAACAGCAGGCCAAGCGCGAAACCTATCTGCGTTCCGAATCCAGCTCCGGCATGCGCCTGGGCGGGCGGCTGGCGCCCGCGGCGGCCGCGCCGGCGAAGAAATGGGCGGCAGACAACAAGCCCGCCGCAAGCGAACCGCTGCCGGCGCCGGCGGAAATGCCGTCGCTGTCCTTCGTGCTGGAGCAGTTCGTGGAATTTCCGTCGCGGGACGGGTTCGAGATCAGCCTGGACATGACGGTGGAATTCGAGCTGCAGCCGAAAGACGTGGCGTGGATTTTCCGCACCTACGGCGATTTGCCGGCGGCGGTGGACAAGGTGATCATGCCGCAGATCCTGTCGGTGTCGCGGCTGAAGGGCTCGGCGTACGGCGCGAAGGATTTCATCGTGGGCGAAGGCCGCGAGAAGTTCCAGAACGAGCTGACGGAAGCGCTGGCGGCGACGCTGGCGGAAAAGCGGATCGCGATCCACAACGCGCTGATCCGCCACGTGAACGTGCCGGACCAGATCCTCAATCCGATCCAGCAGGCCAGCCTCGCCCAGGAACAGAACCTGACGAACCAGGAAAAGCAGAACACGGCCAAGAAGCAGGCCGAACTGAACACGGAACTGAGCCTGATCGGCCAGCGCCGCGAGCAGGTCGCGCAGGAAACCGAGAAGATCAAGGCCGTCATCAAGGCCGACGAGGAAAAACAGGTCGCGGAAATCCAGGGCGACACGGTGCGGCAGGCGGCGGAGATCGAGAAGCGGACCGCCGCGGTGAACGCGGAAAAGATCACGACGCTCGGTTCGGCCGACGCGGAAGTCGTCAAGCTGGTCGAAGGCGAAAAAGCCAAGGGCCAGCAGCTCAAGGTGCAGGCGTTCGGCGACGCGGCGGCCTACAACCTGTGGACCTTCGCCGCGGGGCTGGGCGACGACCTGAAGATCAACGTCCTGCATGCGGGCCCGGGCACCCTGTGGACGGACCTGGAAAAGGCCGGCCTGGCCGATCTCGGCGCCGGCCAGGCGCTGCAGGGGGCGAAGAAATAACCGGAGCGCCATGCATCCGGAACTGGCGCGGCTGCTGAAGGAAATCGAGGCGGAGGCGCGGCAAACCGCGCCGTACACGGGGATCCCCGCGTTCGACGCCCGCATCCTGCAGGCGTTGGCGGACGTGCCGCGCGCCGAATTCGTGCCGGCCGACGAGCGGGTGTCGGCCTATTTGGACGTGCCGCTGCCGATCGGCCACGGGCAGACGATTTCGCAACCCTACGTCGTGGCGCTGATGACCGCTTTGCTGCGGCCCGCCGCCGGCGACAAGGTGCTGGAAGTCGGCGCGGGTTCGGGCTACCAGGCCGCGGTGCTGGCGCGGCTGGTTCGGCAGGTGCACACGGTCGAAATCGTGCCCGCGCTGGCGCGCGCCTGCCGCGAACGGCTCGCGCGCCTGGGCGTGGCGAACGTCGTCGTCCACGAAGGCGACGGCGGCGCGGGCTGGGCGGACGAAGCGCCGTTCGACGCCATCGTCGTCACCGCCGCCGCGCGGCGCGTGCCGCCGGCGCTGCTCGCGCAGCTCCAGCCCGGCGGGCGTCTGGCGATTCCGCTGGGCGAGCCGGAAGGGTCGCAGGAATTGGCGCTGCTGGAAAAAGACGCGCGCGGCTAAATCGCCGCGCGCGCGGTGCTGCCCGTGCGCTTCGTGCCGCTGACGGGCGCGAGCGCCTGAAGAACGGAATTCAGTCCAACTCGCCGTCCACCAGGCGGCGTTCGGCGACGATCTGCTTCGCGAAGGCGACGACGGCTTGGTGTTCGGGGTGGATCTGGTAGGCCGCGAGCGCCTCGCGCGAATCGAATTCGGCCACCAGGACGACGTCGGAACTGCTTTCCGTGCGGGAAAAATCGAGGGCGACGTCGAGGCGCCGCAGGCCGGGAATGCGGCCGCGCAGCGCCTCGAGCTTGGCGCGGAACAACCGCGCGTTTTCGGCCTGGCCGTTTCCGAGGGCGGCTTCCTTGAGCCGCCAAGCGACGACGTGGAGGATCACGGCGGCCTCAGAAGGTGAAGAGCATGCCGGCGTTGAGGGCGAGCCCGCTGAAATCCAGGTCGCCGCCCATCCAATCGATGCCCGTTTCGCGGCCCACGTCGTCCAGCTTTTCGACGGACGTGTCGATCCAGGTGTACTTGCCTTCGACGAAGAGCGCGAGGTTGCGGGCGAGCTGGGCGCGCACGCCCAGCAAGGCGTACCAGCCGCCTTCGTCGTCGACTTCGACGTCGTAGGTGACGTCGCGCGGACCCTGTTCGCTGCTGATCTGGCCGTCGAAGAGGTAGTAGCCGACGCCGGGACCGCCGTAGACGGAGAAGGTGGGGCCGAGCGGGAGGAAGCCGACGATTCCCGCTTCCATCGGCACGGAGACGATGGTGAAGTCCGTGTCGAACCAGCCTTCGCCTTCGACGTAGACGTCTTTTGTATCGCCGGTGGCGAAGCCCGACAGCCGCACTTCGAGGCCCAGATGGGGGTTCAGGCGGAACTGGCCGACCACGCCTCCGCCGAAAGCGCCATCGGCGTCGAGCGCGTCGAGATCCGGAGTGCTCCAATAGGACACGTACGCGCCGAGGTTGAAACAGGACAGCGGCGCGGGCGCGGCGGTTTTCGGCGCGGCCGAAGCGACGTCCTCGGCCCAGACCGAGGCGGCAACCAGAAGCAAACCGGCGAATCCAACAGCGAATTTTTTCATGGAATTTCCCTTCCGATGCCACGTGGGCATCGAGGCCATTATCGTAGGCCGCCGCGCGGCGCGTGAAAAGGGAAAATGCGCGTTGGGGCTGGCGCCGGCCGTTTTCGGCTTTTCTCCCTCCGGTGCGCCGTGTTAAGAGGGCGATCATGAAACGCGAGGTCGCCATGAATCCTGCCTATGCCCGTCCCTGCCGCCACCGCGCCTTCTGGGTGGTCATCGTCGCGTTGCTGGTCGTGCTGGCCGCGAGCCTCGCGCTCAATCTGGCGGCGGTCGAGACGCTGTCCGGATCCGCCCGGCCCGTGTTCGACGACCGCGGCGAAGACGAATTTCCCCAATTCGCCGAAACGCACTCCTGCGGCGCGGGCACGTCCAAGGTGGTGCGCATTTGGTTCGCCGGCGTGCTCACGCGCGAACTCGACGGCGGCTGGCTGGGCACCGTCGACCCCGTCGAGGATTGCCTGCGCCAGATCCGCGCCGCGCGGCAGGATCCCGACGTCGCCGGCATCCTGCTGGAAGTGGATTCGCCCGGCGGCGAAGTGACGGCCGCCGACGAGATCCACCGCGAGTTGACGCTGTTCAAGGCCAGCCGCGCGGATCGCAAGCTGGTGGTGCTGGTCCACGATTTGGCGGCGTCGGGCGGCTACTACATCTCGGCGCCGGCCGACCGCATCGTCGCCCAGCCGACGGCGTTGATCGGCTCCATCGGCGTGATCCTGCAGACGCTCAACGTCCAGGGGCTCAGCGAGAAGATCGGCGTGACGGACACGACGATCAAGTCCGGCAAGAACAAGGACCTGCTCAATCCCTTCCACGCGGTGGATCCCGAGCAGGTCGCGCTGCTGCAGGAATCCGTCGATGCCCTGCACGACCGGTTCGTGGAACTGGTCGCCGCGGGGCGCGCGCTCAAGAAATCGGACGTCCGGCCATTGGCCGACGGGCGGCTCTTCACCGCCGACGAAGCCCTGCGGCACAAGTTGATCGACGACGTCGGCTATTGGGACGAGGCGTTCGCGACGCTCGCCGATCTGCTCGGCGAAGAAGACCTCTACGTGGTGACCTATCAGGTCGAACGGACCTTCCTGGAGCAGTTGCTGGGCGTGCGGGCGCCGTTGCCCGGGCTGCGCGCGCTGCTGTCGGCCGCCGCGACGCCGCGGCGCCTCTATCTCTGGCGGCCGTAAAAAAACGCGGCCCGCCGAGCCGGCGGGCCGCGCGCACGCGCCATCAGCGGCGCCTATTTCTTCTTTTCCGCGCGGATTTCGGCGACGAATTCGGCCATGCGCTTCATCGCTTCGCGGATGTTGTCCATGCCGGTGGCGTAGGCGCAGCGCAGGAAGCCCGCGCCGGACTGGCCGAACGCGTCGCCCGGCACGGCGGCGACGCTCTTCTGCTCGAGCAGCCGCATGGCGAAGTCTTCGGACGACAGGCCCAGGTCGCCGACGTAGGGGAAGGCGTAGAACGCGCCGGCCGGCGTGTGGCAGGAAACGCCCATGTCGGCGAAGGCGGCGATCAGGTAGTTGCGGCGCCGGTTGTATTCGGCCACCATGGCCGCCACGGCTTCGTCGCCGCGCTCGAGCGCCTCGGCCGCGGCCTTCTGGCCGGTGGTGGGGGCGCTCATGATCGCGTACTGGTGCAGCTTCATCATGTTTTCGGAGATTTCGGCCGGCGCGCAGGCGTAGCCGATGCGGAAGCCGGTCATGGCCCAGGCCTTCGACATGCCGTGGAGGAAGATCGTGCGCTCCGGCATGCCCGGCATCGACACGAAGCTGACGTGCTTCGCGTCGTAGGTCAGCTCGGCGTAGATTTCGTCCGTCAGCAGCAGCAGGTCGTGCCGGATGCAGAAATCGGCGATGTCCGCGACGTCTTGCCGGCCCAGCACGGCGCCGGTGGGATTGCAGGGGAAGTTGAGCATCAGCACGCGGGTCTTGGGCGTGACGGCCTTTTCCAGCATGGCGCGGGTCAGGCGGAACTGGTCTTCGCGCCGGGTTTCGACGCAGACCGGCACGCCGCCGGCGAGGAGGATGCTGGGCCGGTAGCTGACGAAGCAGGGTTCGTGGTAGAGCACCTCGTCGCCGGGATTGAGGACCGTGCGCAAGGCGACGTCGATGGCCTCGCTGACGCCGACGGTGACGAGGACTTCCTTTTCCCAGTCGTATTGGGCGCCGAACTGGCGGGCAACGTAGCGGCAGATGGATTTCCGCAGGGCGGGGTCGCCGCGGTTGGACGTGTAGTGCGTGGCGCCGCGTTCCAAGGAGAAAACGGCCGCTTCGCGCACGGTCCAAGGCGTGTCGAAATCCGGCTCGCCCACGCCGAGCGAGATCACGTCCTTGCGGGACGCGACGATGTCGAAGAACTTGCGAATGCCCGAAAAGGGGAGCGCCTTGACGTGCCGCGCTACTCTGCTGGTGTCGTTCATGTGCGGAATCCTCGTGCGGGAATTAGGGGCTGACCTGGAGGCGGTCGTCCGACTTCTCGCCGTCCATCAGCACGCCGTCGGCCTTGTAGGTCTTGAGCATGAAGTGGGTGCCGGTCGACAGCACGCCGTCGAGCGTCGCCAGCCGTTCGCTGACGAACGACGCCACTTCGCGCAGGGTGCGACCGGACACGAACAGCAGCAGGTCGTACTTGCCCGACATCAGATACATGTTGACCACTTCGGGAAAACCGCTGATGCGTCGCGCGATGCGGTCGAAACCGCCCTCGCGTTCCGGCTGCACCTTGACTTCGATGACCGCCGTGACGACCTCTTCGGCCAAATGGTCCTCGTTGATCAGCGTGCGGTAGCCGCGGATGGTGCCCGCCTGTTCGTAGGCCGCGATGCGGGCGGCGACGTCGGCCGGCGTCGCCCGGATCATCTTGGCGATGTCGTCGATGCTCGTGCGCGCGTTCGTTTTCAGGATGTTCAGCAGTTCGTCCATGGCGGTTCTCCGATTTCGAGAACGGAATCCTACCAACGCGCGCGGGCCCAATGCCAATCAAAATGCCGAAAATGTGGGCAAGCGTTTTCCGGCGCGCCCGAAAATCAAGGCAGCTGGGGCGCGAGGCGGTAATAGCGGCCGGTGGCCGGCGGCGCGTTGGTGTCGGTCCATTCGCCGACGCCGAGGGCAAGCTGCTGGGTGATCCAGGCGCCGAGCACGAGGTCTTCGCAATAGTGGACCTGATAGAGGCGGCCGGTGGAAAACGGCCAGGTCAGCACGGGGGCGTTCGTCTGCCAGGTTTCGAGATAGGCCAGCTGCGGACGGGAAGCCGCATTGGTGGGGTCGGTGTCGGCGACGTATTCCTGCCAGGTGAAATAGCCGTCGGGTTCGGCGTCGTTGGTGGCGGCCGCGTCGAAGTCGTTGGTCCAGCCGTAGGCGGCCAGCCACCATTCGGGCACGTTGCTGGCGGCGAGGTTCGCGGCGAAATTCGCCTGCACGGTCTTGGGCGCGTCCATCCAGAGCGCGAGCGGGTTGTTGGTGTCGGCGACGGATCCGGTCCAATCGACGAAATGCCAATAGGCGTCGGCCGCGGCGGTGAGCTGGGTGGCGACGTCGGCCGGCTGCCAGGCGTCGGCGACGTCCACGGAGCCGTGCGCGCCGGCTTCCACGTCGAGCCAGTAGTTGGTGGTCCAGAGCCAGACGAGCGCGGCGTCGTTGGTGGCGGTCATGACGAAATTGGTGGCGCCGCCCGCGCCGGGCTCGTGCCCGGCCATGGCCCAGCCTGTGCAGACGTATTGCGTGCCGTTGGCTGGGGCGGGCGCGGCGACGGAGTTGGTGAGGACGGCGCCGTGCACGTTGGTGTAGGCGCCCGGCGGCGGTTCGGCCGCGCCGCGGGCGGAGGCGACGGTGAACGCGTAGAGCCCGTGCGTGCCGGCGAGCAGCACGTTGGTTTGCGGCACGAGGGCGTCGCTGGCGAAGGCCAGCGCGGCTTGGTAGACGCCGGCGGTGGCCGGCGCGAAGACGACGGCGAAGTTCGAAACGCCGCCGGCGGCGACGACGGCCGGCACGCCGGCGACCTGGAACGCGGCCGCGCCGGAGCCGTTGGTCGTCCAGCCGGCGACGTGCAGCGCGGCGGGGCCGTTGTTGCGGAGGGCGAAGACGTTCGTGCGGGGCTGCTGCCATTCCGCGCGGCCGAAATCGGTGCCGTTGGCGGGCGTCGCGGGCGCGCCGTCGGCGATTGCGGCGCCGTTGGTGCCGAGCACGGAAATCTGCGGCGAGGAATTGCCCACGTAGACCGGCAGCGTGCAGCGGGATTGCGCGGCGACGGCAGAGCCGTCCTGGGCGACGAAATCGAGCACGTGGAGGCCGTCGGCGAGGGTCGTCGTGTCCAGCGCGGCGACGGCCGCGAGCACGCCGTTGGTGGGCCGCACGTGGAACAGGACGGAGGCGTGCGGCCGGAGGTCCTCGGGCCAGTCCCGGAGAAACGCCGAGAAGTTGTAGTTGGTGCGCAGGCCCCAGTTGGTGACGGTCGGCGCGACGACGTAGTCGATCCAAATGCCGGCGCCGTCGGGGCCCGGGGTGCGGGCGAAAAGGCCGCCCATGTCGACCATGTTGGGGACGCTGCGCGCCAGCCGGTCGTAGCGGACGCCGTTGGTGGCGGCCAGCGTCGCGCTGTTGGTGACGGCGCTGCGCAGGCGCTCGAGGAGGTTGGTGACGCGTTCGCCCGCGGTGGCCACGACGACGTTGGTCACGGCCACGCCGTTGGTGAGGGTGATGGTCAGCGTGATCGTGTCGCCGGCGTTGGCGAGGGTGGACGCCGCGCCGTTGGTGTGGGCGCGGAGATAGAACGTCGTGCGGGCGGGATGGACGGACGGCACGAGGTTGGTGGCGGCGAGGCCGACGCCGAGGGTGAGGACGGACGCCGAGCCCGTCGCGACGGATGCGGAAACGGGCACGAAGTCGCCGGCGTGGTCGAAGTTGTCGTAGACGAGCTCGAGGCGATCGCCGTGGGCGCGGGCGGAAACGACGGAACCCGCGTCGGCGTTGACGGCGTCGGCCAAGGCCGCGACGGCGTCGAAGAGATCGTCGCCCATGCCGACGGTGGCGGAGTTGGTGCGGGAACCCACGACGACGGAAAGCCGGTTGAAGCGCGTGGGCGCCACGGCGGCGAGGTTCGTGCGGAAGCGTTCGTCGAGGTAGAAATCGAGCCGGGCGGCGGGCGCGCCGTTGGAGCGGGCGGCGGCGGAAACGAGGACGGACACGTTGCCGGTGACGATCTGGTAGGGCGCCGGCGACGTGACGGTCAGCGTCGGCGGCGCGGCGAACGGCGCGGCGAGAGGATCGCCGGCGAACAAGCCTTGGTACGGGGCGGCGACGGCCATGGCGTAGGCCTCGCCGACGGTGAAGCCGCGGGCGTAGAAGAACCCCATGAGCGGGTCGGGGAACTTTTCGAGATAGGCGCAGGGCTCGTTCACGGTGCCGAAGGCCGCCGTGGCGCCGATGCCCATCCAATCGAGCACGGTGGACTGGGTGGTGACGTTCGTCAGTTTTTCGATGCAGCCGCCGTACGACGTCAGCAGGTCGGCGTAGGCGCCCGCCCGCCAGACGTTGTTGGTGCGGACCCAGTCGAAAATCGCGGGATAGCCGTCGTGGTAGCCCATGACGTTGGTCTTGCCGGACAGCAGCTCGTAGAGCGGCGGCACGGTGCAGGTGGCGGGCAGGCCGGGCAGGGCGGAAAAGGCGAACTGCGCGTTGGCGAAGAGTTGTTCGCGGATGCCGCGCGCCTGGTCGCCGAGCATGTAGAGATGGATGGCGGCGTCGGGAAACGACGATTGCGCGGCGACGCCGCGATCGACGACGAGCTTGGCCGTCGGCAGGTTGGAGGCGACGAGATGGAAGGCGATGAAGCCGTTGGTGGCGCTCCAGCCGTCGGCGGAGCGGAACGCGCGTTCGGCGCGGAAGTATTCGTTGGACGTGAACGCCGTCGGCCAATAGCAGCCGGAAGTGCCGCCGTAGCGCGGGCCGTAGAACAAGGACGCGCTGACGCCCTGGGCGTTGTTGATGCGCGTGGGGAATTCCTGGCAGAGGACGAGGTAGTCGATCTGGTCCGCAAGCCCGTTCGTGGCGACGTGGTTGGTGATCGGCGCCTTCAGCAGGGCGTAGAACTGGTTGGAGGTGATCGTGGCGAGGTTCGTGTCGATGCCCAGCCGGCAGACTTGATGGTCGGGAATGCCGTGCTGCGCGGCGTAGTATTCGCCGAGCTCGACGGAAGCGGCGGAGTTCGTGTTGACGACGACGAGGACGTTGAACGGTCCGCCGCCGGCGCGCGCCAAGGCCGGGGCCAGCAGCAGAAGAGCCCAAAATGGACGGAAAAAGCGCATCGCGCCACCACCATCGGCAAGCATAACCCCCCGCAGGCAGGAGTCAAATCCGCAGGGGCTCACGCCGGCGGATTTTGGGGCGGCGCGCGGGGCGGGATGACGTCGCGGATGGTCACGACGGTGCCCGCGCCGGGTTCCGAGACGATGTGGAATTCGTCGGACACGCGCCGCGCGTTGGGCAGGCCCATGCCGGCGCCGAAGCCGAGGGACTTGACCCACTCGTTGGCCGTCGTCCAGCCTTCCTGCAGCGCGAGGTCCACGTCGGCGATGCCGGGACCCTGGTCCTTGGCGATGATCTGGATTTCGCCTTCGTCGACGCGGAACGTGAGCGTGCCGCCGTCGGAATGGACCACGAGGTTCATTTCCAGCTCGTAGGCGGCGATGGCCACGCGGCGGATGATCTTGGGATCGAGGCCGCGCTTCTGGAGCGTGTTCTTGATCTCGGTGGCGGCCTGGCCGGCGTTCTCGAAATCGGCGCGCAGGACCCGGAACGTCTTGAAGTAGCAGCTGGCGTTTTCGGGCAGCGGAATGACGTATTGGTTCTCGATGCGCGCCAGCTCGCGGAACAGCTCGAGCAGCAGCCGCGCGTTGATGGAGCGCGCGGTGATGATGCCGACGGCTTCGCCGTGCGCGTTCAGCACCGGAAACCGGCGGTATTCGTACTTGGTGAAGTACGACAGCACGATGGACAGCGGCATGTCGTCCTCCACCGTGACGACGTTCGTGGCCATGAAGTGCGCCACCGGCTCGTCCATGCGCTGCACGTCGAGCGCCTGAAGCAGATCCTCGATGCTGACGATGCCGAACAGGCGCTTGTCCTCGACGACCGGCACGCCCGAAACCCGCCGCGCCTGCATCAGGCGCTGGAGGTCGCGCATGGTGGCGTCGCGGCGGATGGTGACCAGGTCGCTCGCCATGACGTCGCGGACGCGCAGCTTGTAGAGCAGCTCGAGGAAGAGCAGGGGCGATTGTTCCGCGCTGATGGGGATCGGATTCATGGTGGGCCGTTGGACGGGAATTCAGCACCGAACGCGCGCGCTTGGCAACCGAAATGTGGCGCCGCGCGGCCGGCGGCCGCGGTTGCCCATGCGGTCCGGCGCCGCCCGCGTTTCGCCGGCCCGGTTTTCCACGGAGTGGAAAAACTGTCGAGTCCTGGTTTCCGGTTGTCACTTTTGATTGTTGTTCGTTCATGGTTTCG
>CAYTEK010000077.1:0-4644 GCA_964436715.1 uncultured Verrucomicrobiota bacterium
GCTTGCGCGGCAGCAGCGCGTGCGGGCAGGCGTGGCAGGCGCCGTGCAGGCGGAGATTCACCGTATGGCCTTCCATGGAAACGAATTCCACGTCGCCGCCGTGGCGCTGGATCAGCGGCCGGATCTCTTCGATGAACTGGACGACTTTCTCTTGCATGCGCCTTCTCCTTTGGAAATTCGAGGCGCAACCTACTCCAGCCCGCGCGAATTTGCAAGCAGCCGGGAGCGGGCGCAAAAAAACGACGGCGAATCCGATTTGGAATTCACCGCCGTTCATTCACCGAACCGCATTGCACGGTTCGGCACTGGCAAAAGAAATTACTTCTTCGCCTTCTTCGCCTTCTTGGCGACCTTCTTGACCGCCTTCTTCGCGGGCTTCTTCGCGGCCTTCTTAGCCTTCTTCACTGCCATTGTGTATTTCCCCCCCTTCCAACCTGACGCACATAGGCGGTCAGGGTATTCTTGAAGACGTGCATGGAAACATTGTCCTGTGTTTCGTTTTCGCTTAAATCGGTTTTCGAGATTTTTTCCGTCTCAAAATCGAATCGAAAATGGGATGGGTCGCTCATCTGTTTTTTCCACATCTTCATCTCGTTGATCAACACAGTAATGCGAAGTTATTAACAGCGTCAATAGATTTTCGAAATATTTTTCACTTTTTTTTCGCCGCGGAAATTTCTTCCAGCGCGCGCAACAACGTCGTCGCGCACTTCGTTTTCGTCGCGAGCGCGACGCGCGCGACGCGGCCGTCCGCGAAATAAATCGTCAGCGCGTTGCGTTCCGCTTCGAAGCCGCGGTCCTTTTTCGACACGTCGTTCGCGGCGATCGCATCGAGATTTTTCGCGCGCAGCTTGCGGCGCGCTTCGCGCGCGAGGGCGTGCGTTTCCGCGGCGAAGCCGCAGAACGTCTGCGATTTTTTCTTCAGCGGCGCGAGCGTTTGCAGGACGTCCGGCGTGGGTTCCCAAACGATGCGCGGCGGCCCGGCGCTTTTCTTCAGCTTGCGGCGCGCGGGATTTTTCGGCCGCCAGTCGGCGACGGCCGCGGCCATCACGAGCAGGTCGCAGGCGCGCACGCGCTTCCGCACCGCGGCGAGCATGTCGGCCGCCGTCGTCACGCGCACGACCTCCACGCCCCGCGGCGGTTCCAGCGCGACGGGCCCCGACACGAGGCACACCGCGTGGCCCCGCGCCCGCGCCGCGGCGGCGAGCGCATAGCCCATCTTGCCGCTCGACCGGTTGCTGACGAAGCGCACGGGATCGATGGCTTCCCGCGTCGGCCCCGCCGTCACCAGCACGTTCACGGTTCTAGCGCTCCCCGATCGCTTTCGCCACGGCCCGCACGATCGCGTCCAGGTCGCTCAGGCGCCCTTCGCCGACGTCGCCGCAGGCCAGTTCGCCCTTGCCGGGCGGCACGACGATCGCGCCGCGGCGCTTGAGGGTCGCCACGTTTTTCTGCACGGCCGGATTCTTCCACATGCGCACGTTCATCGCCGGCGCCACCAGCAGCGGCGCGTCCAGCGCGAGGGCGGCGCAGCCGAGCACGTCGTCGGCGAACCCGTGCGCGAGGCGCGCGAGGGTCTGGGCCGAGCACGGCGCCACGATCATCGCCGCGGCGCCTTCCGCCAGGCCGAGGTGGGTATAGGTTTCCTGTTCCAGCTCCGCGAAGCCGCCGTGCGGCACCGGGTGGCCGGTCAGCGCGCGGAAAGTCAGCGGGCCGACGTATTGCGTCGCGCAGGTGGTCATGACGACCCACACGTCCCAACCCTTCTTCTGCATGAGCCGCGCCAATTCCGCCGCCTTGTAGGCGGCGATGGAGCCGGTCACGCCCAGCAGCACCTTGGGCGACGCCTTAGCCATGGTATTCCTCCCGGCGGTTGTCGATGCGGTGGCGTTCGGCCAGGATGATCGCGCGCATGTTGTCGTAGGCCTCGGCGAGGTCGTCGTTCACGACCATGTACTTGTATTCCTTCCAGTGGGCGATCTCCTCGCGCGCCTGCCGCATGCGCTTCTCGATGACCTCGAGGGCGTCGGTGCCGCGCGCGACGAGGCGGTTGCGCAGGATTTCCGCGGACGGCGGCACCACGAAGATGTCCACCAGCGTCCGCTTGAGCGGGTCGCCTTCCGGCGCGTTCGCGAGGCAGCGGCGCACGGCGGCGGCGCCCTGCACGTCGAGGTTCATCAGCACGTCGCAGCCGTCTTCCAGCGCGGCCACCACCGGTCCCTTGGGCGAGCCGTAGCGGTTGCCGTGGACCACGGCGCTTTCGATGAAGCCGCCTTCCGCCAGCTTCTTCTCGAAGTCGGCCATCGTCATGAAGTAGTAGCTCTTGCCGTCCACTTCGTCGCCGCGCGGCGCGCGGGTCGTGGCGGTGATGGCGTAGTGGATGTCCTTGAATTCCTTCTGCAGCTTGTCGCACAGCGTCGTCTTGCCGGCGCCCGAGGGCGCGGAAACCACGAAGATGATGTTGTTCCAGCAGGGCTTGATTCCGTTCATGCGTCTTTCCTTTCCCTATTCGACGTTCTGCACCTGTTCGCGGAAACGTTCCAGTTCCGCCTTGGCGGCGACGACGCGGCGGGCGATCTCGCCGTCGTTCGCCTTGGAGCCGATCGTGTTGATCTCGCGGCCCATTTCCTGCACGAGGAAATCCAGCGCGCGGCCCACCACGCCGCCGCGCTTCAGCAGGTCGTCCGCCTGGCGGAAATGGCTGTCGAGCCGCACGAGTTCCTCGGCGACGTCCGCCTTGTCGGCGAAGAGGGCGACTTCCTTCAACAGGCGTTCGTCGGCGGCCAGGTCGCTGCCCGGCAGCGCGGCGGCGATCCGCTTGAGCAGGTTCGCGCGGTAGGCGGCGACGACGGCCGGCGCGCGGGCGGCGATTTCGTTCGCCAGTTTCCGCAGGATTCCGAGCCGCATCCGCAGATCGCGGCCGAGAACGGCGCCTTCCTTCTTTCGCATGGCCTGGAGCTTCGCCAGCGCCGCTTCGAGCGCCTGCCGGACCGTCGGCCAAAGGGCGTCCAGATCGCGCTTGCCGTGTTCGAGCGCCACGAGACCCGGCAACGAGAGCAGGTCCGAGGCCTGCAGATCGTCCGGCAAGCCCAGTTTCTTCGCGGCGGCGCGCAGCGCGCCGACGGTGGCCCGCGCGAGTCCGAGATCGACCTTGGCGCCGGCGGCTTGCGCGGCTTCCGCCCAGGTCACGCGGATTTCCCCCGTCACCCGCCCGCGCGACAGGCGGCTCTGCACGGTTTCGAGCACGCGCGCTTCCTGCGCGGCGAGGAACCGCGGCAGGCCGACGTCGACGTCGAGCTGCTTGCGGTTCACGCTGCTCAGCTCGACCTCGACGCGCGCAAGGCGCCCGGCGGCCGCGCCGACGCCGCGGCCCGTCATGCTCGTCAAACTCATGCTCCGTTCCGTTCCGGATCGGCCGCAGCCGATCCTGCCGATCATCCTAAGCCTTCCGCCGCCGCGCCGTCAACGACGCGCTAGTCCGCGTCCGGCGACGCTTTCTTTTTCTTCGGCGCCGGTTCGTCGCGCGGTTCCGCGATCTCGTCGGACGCGATGGCGTCCCACGCCTGCTTGTACTGCTCCGCCATGTCCGGCGAATCGACCCAGTTCAGGTTTTCCCAGTTGGACACCTGCGCCACGGGCGTGAAGTTGTAGCTGCCGGCGATCACCCAGCGCAGGTCGAAAACCATGAACTTGTTGTGCATGGCCGAGTATTCCCCCGCCACGTGGATCAGCGTGACGGGCACGCCTTCGCGCCGCAGCCAATCGATCAACTTCTGCGCGCCGGCGAATTCGGCCTGGTTGGCGTCCATTTTCACTTCCACGCGCACGCCGCGTTGGTGCGCGCGGACCAGCGCCGCCGCGATCCGCGTGCGGGTGAACGCGTAGGCCGCCACCCAGATGCTTTCGCGGCTTTTCTCGATGCCCTCCAGCACGACGGCTTCGCATTCCTCGTTGAACGCGCACAACGCCGCGACCTGCGTCTGGATCGGCAGCGGCGAATCGAAGATTTCCTGCCGCGACTTGCCGTATTGTCGTTCGTAGCGCTGGCGGACGTTCTGGCCGTAGTAGGCGCCCTTGGATTCCGCCGCCTTGAATTCGTTCCAGACCTCGAGCGGCACCTCGAAATAGCGGATGGCGACGGGATCGTCCCCCAGCCGCACCGTCAGCGTGCCCTCCGTGGCGCCGTCTGCGCATTCGTAGGACACGTCGTGCAGCCAATCGCTTTGGGCGTCGAGGGTCTCCCGCACCGGGGCCGCCCAGGCCGCCGCCACACCTGCCCACGCCGCCATCCAGATCCATCCGCGCTTGCCGTTCATCGTTGCTCCTCGGGGTTCGCGACCATGCTAAGCCAGCGCGGGCGGCGATTCAATCCGTCTTTGCGGAGCGGAAAATCTCCCGCGGCCGGCGGACCGGCGTTGACCGCGGCGCCTTTCCTCCCTTATGCTGGAAATCGCCGCAGGGCGTCATGAACGCGCATTCGTTCCATTTTCGGTCGTCGCGGGGAGGTCTTGGCCGCTTGCTGGCGGCAGCGCTGTGCGGCGCGCTGCCGGTCCGCGCCGCGGAAAATCCGGACGTGCTGCCGGGGGGGGGGGGGCCCCCCCCCCCCGCCGGGGGGGCGCCCCCGGCCCCCCCCGCGCGGGCGGC
>CAYTEK010000077.1:4654-13678 GCA_964436715.1 uncultured Verrucomicrobiota bacterium
GCGGGGGGCCGGGCGGGGGGGGGGGGGGGGGGGCCGGGCGGCGTAAAATCCGGTGGGGCTGCCGGCGGCGTCGCAGGCCCCCGCCGCCGCGGGGTTGGCCCATCTGGCCGCGCAGGCGCTGGCGGATCGGTCCGCCTGGTACGGATTGCCGGCGGACGCGACGCCGGCCGACCTGCGCTTGGACCCTCCTTGGCGGCAATACGAGCTACCGCCCGCGGCCGTCTTGCAGGCGAACGCCGCCGTTTCCGCGCCGGAGGCGTTGTTCCAGCCCATGGACACGTGGCTCTTCCCCGTCGCGGGTCCCGGCGATCCCCAAGCGCTGCTCGTCGTGGAACGCAGCGCCGGCGAATGGCGCGCCGCGGCGATCGGCCGGGCGGGGCTCGGCCGCGAATTGCGGCGCGTCCGCGCCCAATGGCCCGCCGCCGCCGGCTATCACCCGCGGCTCGTTTCTTCGTTCCAGGCGCGGCGCCACCTGTTCACGGTGCCGGAAGCGGACGCGCCGAACCTGACGCCCCTCGCCGTGTCCTGCGATCCCCAAGCCGCGCCGGCCGACTATCGAAAGTTGGAGACGCCCGGTCCCGCGCTGGAAAAGTTGCGGCCCGAGGTGCGCGCGAATCTCGCCGCATTTTCCGGCGGAGGCGCGCCATGAAATTCCGCATCCTGGGCCTCGCGCTGCTGGGCGGCGCGCTGACGGCCGCCGCCGGCACCTTCCACCTGCCGCAGAAGTACCAGGAAAAAGACCAGTGGTGCTGGGCGGGTTGTTCGCAGGCCATCCTGGAATACTACGGGCCGGTGGTGACGCAGACGAACATCGCCGCCTACGGCACCGGGGGCGTCAACACCTGGAACTACCTGTGGGGCACGGGCACGGAAGGCGGCGTCTTTCGGCGCGGCATCCGCGAAATTCTCCAGTATTTCGGCGGCCCGCGCGGCACGGGCACGGTGGGTTCCGTCGCGCAATCCGTCGTCAGCAACGACATGGCGGCGCTGCGGCCCATCGTCGTCAACTGGTCGTGGACGTCCGGCGGGGGCCATTTCGTGGTCAGCCGCGGCTACGCGAACGGTTCGATGTACCTGATGGATCCCTGGGACGGCCCCACCGTCGGCACCTACGCGTGGGTTTGCAGCGGCGACGGCCACACGTGGGGCTGGACGCTGCGCACGACCAACGCGCCGACCTACGCCGGCAGCCTCGCGGCCGCGGATGTGGCCGTCGCGCCGGACGGCGGCGCGAGCCTGAAGTGGAATTGCCTGTCGAACAAATTCTACGCCGTGGAATGCAGCACCAACCTGACCATTCCCGGCTGGATCGTCGTCGCGAGCAACTTGCCCGCGACCTGGCCGCAGACCGGCGCCACCGTGGACGTCGGCGCGGCGCAAGCCTACTTCCGCATCCGTTGGGAACCTTGAAAGGCGCCGGGGCCGGTCCAAAACGAAGCGCGCGGAACTTGCGTTCCGCGCGCCGGGAAGCGGCCGCCGAAATTACTTCTTGGCGGCGAGCGTGGCCTTGCTCTTGGCGATCTTGGCGATGGAAGCGAAGCCTTCCGGGTCGTGGATCGCGATTTCGGAGAGCATCTTGCGGTTCAGTTCGAAGCCGGCCTTGCTCAGGCCTTCGATGAAACGGCTGTAGCTGACGTCGTTGAGCTTGCAGGCCGCGGCGAGGCGGGTGATCCACAGGCCGCGGAAATCGCGCTTCTTGTCCTTGCGGTGGGTGTAGCTGAGGACCATCGCGCGGTCCACGGCTTCCGTGGCGAGGCGAAACAGCTTGCTGCGGGACCCGTAAAAGCCCTTGGCGAGTTCGAGACGGCGTTTGCGGCGCTTGCGGCTGGCCGCGGCATTGGTGGTTCTGGGCATGGGATTCTCCTACTTCGCGGGGGTTAGACGCCCAACTCGATCGAGAGGGACTTGGCGAACTTGCCGCCGGCCTGCACGTTTTGGCGCAGGCGCCGCTTCTGCTTGCGGGTCTTGCTGGCGGCCAGATGGCGCCGCCCCGGCTTCTTGTGCAAAATCTTGCCTTTGGCCGTGCGCTTGAAGCGCTTGGCGACCGACTTGCGCGTTTTCTTCTTCATTTTCGCAACTCTGCTTCCGTGTTTTCGGGGACCGGCCGCGGGCAACCTGCCCGGCGTCGGAACCCTTTTTTCAAAACAGACGGCGACTTGTACGGGATTTGCCCCCGCCCGTCCAGTCAAATCCGCCGGCCGCCGGCGATTTTCAGGCCGGCGCGCCCGGCGCCGCCGGTTTCGGCACGTGCTGCTTGGCCTTCGGATTGGGCATGATCACCATGAGGATGTTCTTGCCGAGCAGTTTCGGGGCCTGTTCCACCACGCCGATCTCGCGGACGTCGGCCAGCACGCGGTTCATCAGTTCGAACCCCAGTTCCTTGTGGGCGTTTTCGCGGCCGCGGAAGAAGAGGGACACCTTGACCCGGTGGCCGTCCTCCAGGAACTCCTTCAGGTGGCGCAGCTTGACCTGGTAGTCGTTGTCGCCCACGGACGGATGCAGCTGGATTTCCTTCACGCGCGTGGCGGAGGCGTTCCGGCGATTCTGCTTTTCCTTCTTGCTCTTCTCGTACTGGAACTTGCCGTAGTCCATGATCCGGCAGACCGGCGGGCGCGCCATCGGCGAGATTTCCACCAGATCGAGGCCGGCCGCGCGGGCGCGGTCCTGCGCATCGCGGGTATCCACGATGCCGAGCTGCTCGCCGCCCGGGCCGATGAGAAAGACTTCGGGGACGCGAATTCGCTGGTTGATGCGCGTGGGGAATCCGCCGCGCGGATCCCGGGGGTTGGTCGGTGGAGAGAAGGCCATTATTTCCTTGGGGTTGGGAGCTCGGCGCCGCTCCGCTGGGCGTTGTTCACTTCAGCGCCACGCGCCGTTCGGCGTCCATCTTCGCGATGAACGCGTCCAGCGGCATGGCGCCCAGGTCCCCGGCCACCCGGCCGCGAACCGAAATCGTTCCGTTTTCGATCTCCCGTCCGCCCATCACGAGCATGTAGGGGATCTTCTGCATCTGCGCGTCGCGGATCTTGGCGCCCATCTTCTCGCCGCGTTCGTCCACGACCACTCGGAAATCCTGCGCCCGCAGCTTCGCGGCCACTTCGCGCGCGACGGGAATCTGCTTGTCCGTCACCGGAATCAGCGTCGCCTGCACGGGCGCCAGCCACAGCGGGAACGCGCCCGCGTAGTGTTCGATCAAGATGCCGAAGAAGCGCTCGAGGCTGCCCAGCAGCGCGCGGTGCACCATGTAGGGGCGGTGTTCCTGGCCGTCCGCGCCGACGTAGATCATGTCGAAGCGCTCGGGCAGGTTGAAGTCGAACTGCACGGTGCTCATCTGCCATTCGCGGCCGATGGCGTCGCGGGTCTTGAGGTCGATCTTGGGGCCGTAGAACGCGCCGCCGCCTTCGTCCATCTCGTAGGCGATGCCTTCGGCCTTCAGCGCGGCTTCGAGCGAGCGCTGCGCCAGCTCCCAGCGGGCCGGATCGCCCACGGCCTTTTCGGGCCGGGTGGCGAGATAGGCGGTGATGTTTTCGAAGCCGAACGCCTTCCACATGGCGATGGCGAAGCGCACGCACTCGCGCACTTCGCTTTCGACCTGTTCTTCGGTGCAGTAGATATGCGCGTCGTCCTGGGTGAAGCCGCGCACGCGCATCAGGCCGTGCAACACGCCCGCGCGCTCGTAGCGGTAGACCGTGCCCAGTTCCGCCCAGCGCAGCGGCAGTTCGCGGTACGACCGCTTGTGCGTCTTGTAGATCTGGATGTGGAACGGGCAGTTCATCGGCTTGATGTAGTAGCGCTGCTCGTCGATCTCCATCGGCGCGTACATGTTCTCGCTGTAGAAGCCGAGATGGCCGGAGGTTTCCCACAGGCCGGCGCGGCCGATATGCGGGGGGTAGAGCATCTCGTAGCCGGCGCGGTAGTGCTCGCGGCGCCAGAATTCCTCGATCGTCGCGCGGATGCGCGCGCCCTTCGGATGCCAGTGCACCAGCCCGGGACCCACGCTTTCCTGGATGCTGAACAAATCGAGATCGCGCCCCAGCGTGCGGTGGTCGCGCAGCTTGGCTTCTTCCAGCATCTTCAGGTGCGCGTCGAGGTCGGCCTGCGACAGGAACGCGGTGCCGTAGAGGCGCTGCATCATGGGGTTCTTCTCGTCGCCGCGGAAATACGCGCCGGCGACGGAGGTCAGCTTGAAGGCCTTGATCGCGCCGCTGCTCGCGACGTGCGGCCCGCGGCACAGGTCGGTGAAATCACCGCTGTGGTACAGGCTGATCGTTTCGCCCTCGGGAATGTCCGCCAAGCGCTCCAGCTTGTACTTCTGGCCGCGCTTGGACATCATGTCCCACACTTCGGCGCGGGTCTTTTCCTCGCGCACGAAGGGCACGTTCTCGGCGACGATCTTGGCCATCTCGGCTTCGATCGCGGGGAAATCCTCCGCCGTCAGGCGGTGCGGCAGGTCGAAATCGTAGTAAAAACCGTCGGCCGTGTCCGGACCGATGTCGAACAGGGCATCCGGCCACAGGCGCCGCACCGCGGCCGCCATCACGTGCGCCGCGCTGTGGCGCATCGTTTCCAAACCAATTTGCTCGGGCTTCATGAAAACAGGCAGAATCCTTCCTAAAGCGCCAAAAACTACCCTCGCGTCCCCGCAAAGTCAATGCCCGCAAGCCGTTTTGTCCCCCCCCCATGCGGTCCGGCGCCGCCGGCGCCCGCCGCGGCCGGATCCCGGCCTCCGGGGTCGCCCCCCCCTCCGCGGCCGGGGGGTTGCGCGGGCGGGCGGAATTTTTTCTCTTCGGGGCTTGACGTTTCGGGAAAACGATGTTTCTATATGCAGAAACATCGCCCGCAGAAGATTCGATGAACCCAGGAAATCCCATGTTGCTCGAAACCTTTCCCGCCCGCGCGGAATTCCGCGAACGGCTGGACTCCGCCACCGTCGTGCCCGTCGGCGCGCGCATCCTCGCCGACACCGAAACGCCCGTTTCCGTGCTGGCGCGCTTCGCCCCGCCCCACCCCCACCTGTTCCTGCTGGAAAGCGCCGAGGGCGGCGAGCGCTGGGGCCGCTATTCCTTCATGGGCGTCACCGCCCGCGCCACCGTCGCCGTCTACCGCCACGACGTCGTCGTCCGCCAGGGCATCGACGAAAAGCGCATCCCGCACGGCGGCGAGCCGCTGGCCGTCCTGCGCGACCTGATGAAACCCTACAAGCTGGCGCACCTGCCCGGCCTGCCCCGCTTCTGCGGCGGCCTCGTCGGCTATTTCGCCTACGAAACGATCCATTTCTTCGAGCCGCGCGTGCCGAACAAGCTGCCGCCCGAGCGCCCCTTGGCTGAATTCGTCATTCCCGACGCGCTGCTCATCTTCGACAACGTCAACCACACCCTCACCGCCGTCGCCCTGGCGTTCAAGGAAGACGGCGAGGCCGATGCGCTGTTCGACGCCGCCACCGCCCGCGTGCAGGAACTCCTCGCCACCCTGGCCAAGCCCGTGCCCGCCGGTTCTCCCACCGGCAAGACGCCCATCCGCCTCCCGCAGGCCATCCACCCGCCCGAGCACTTCAAGGACATGGTCGCGAAGGTCAAAACGCACGTCTACGAGGGCGACGTCATCCAGTGCGTCGTCTCGCAGAGCTTCGTCGGCCCCGCGCCGGACGACCTCGTCAGCCTCTATCGCGCCCAGCGGCACGTGAATCCGTCGCCCTACCTGTTTTTCCTCAAGGCGGCCGGCTGCACCCTCATCGGTTCGTCGCCCGAAACCATGATCCGGCTCGACAACCGCACCGCCTGCCTGCGGCCCATCGCCGGCACCCGTCCGCGCGGCGCCACCGAGCAGGAAGACCGCAAGCTGGCCGACAGCCTGCTGCAGGACGAAAAGGAACGCGCCGAACATCTCATGCTGGTCGATCTCGGCCGCAACGAGCTCGGCCGCGTCGCCCTGCCCGGCACCGTGCAGGTCACCGACCTCATGATCGTCGAGCGCTACTCGCACGTCATGCACCTCGTTTCCAACATCGTCGCCGACCTCGAGCCCGGCCCCGACGCCTTCGACTTGTTCGCCTCCTCGTTCCCGGCCGGCACGCTCTCCGGCGCGCCCAAGATCCGCGCCATGGAAATCATCGCCGACCTCGAAGACGAGCCCCGCGGCCCCTACGGCGGGGCCGTCGGCTACGTCTCCTTCGACGGCAACATGGATTTCTGCATCTGCATCCGCACCGCCGTCGCCGAACACGGCCGCCTGACGATCCGCGCCGGCGCCGGCATCGTCGCCGATTCCGACCCCGACGCCGAACTGCGCGAAACCCAGAACAAGGCCGCCGCCATGTCCCGCGCCCTCGAACTCCTCCAAACCGCCCAACGAGCCGAAACCGCCGCCCGAAAAGGATCGGGGGCTGCCCCTGAACTCTGACCCCTGGAAACTCCCATGATCCTGATGATCGACAACTACGATTCCTTCACCTACAACCTCGTGCAGTACCTGCGCGAAATGGCCGCGGAGGTGCGGGTCTTCCGCAACGACGCGATCGGCGTCGCCGAAATCGAAAAACTCGCGCCCGCCGCCATCGTGATTTCCCCCGGCCCCGGCCGTCCCGAAGACGCCGGCATTTCGTGCGACGCGATCCGCGCCTTCGCTGGCCGGATCCCGCTGCTCGGCGTCTGCCTCGGCCACCAGGCCATGGGCCTCGTCTTCGGCGGCCAGGTCGTCCACGCCAAGCGCCTCATGCACGGCAAGGTGTCCGACGTCGCCTGCGACGGCAAGGGGATCTTCAAGGGCCTCGACAGCCGCCCCTTCAAGGCCATGCGCTACCATTCGCTGGCCATCGACCGCGCCTCCCTGCCCGACTGCCTCGAGGTTTCCGCCACCGCCGAGGACGACGGCGAAATCATGGGCATCCGCCACAAGCAATTCGCCGTCGAAGGCATCCAGTTCCACCCCGAATCCATCATGACCCCCGTCGGCAAGCGGATCCTGCGGAATTTCCTCAAAAATTCCGAGAGTGCAGAGGTCAGAGGTCGGAAAGCCGAATGAAGCCCAATCGAACATCCAAATCTCTGTGCCTCTCTGTGTTCTCTGTGGTGAAATGGTCTTCGGCTCTTCCTGACCTCTGAATCTTGAACTCTCGAAAGGTTTTCCATGAACATCCCCATCCCTGCCCTCCTCAAGAAACTCATTGCCCGCAAGGACCTCACCGAAGACGAAGCCTTCGACGCCATCCACGGCATGCTTTCCGGCGAATTCACCGAAGGCCAAATCGGCGCCTTCCTCGGCACGCTGTCCGCCAAAGGTGAGACCATCGACGAAATCGCCGGCGCCGCCCGCGCCATGCGCGCCGCCGCGACCCGCCTGCAGTCGCTCGCGCCCGACACCCTCGACACCGTCGGCACGGGCGGCGACGGCGGCATGACCTTCAACGTCTCCACCACGGTCGCCTTCGTCGCCGCCGGCGCGGGCGCCGTCGTGGCCAAGCACGGCAACCGCGCCAGCTCCGGCAAGAGCGGCAGCGCGGACTGCCTCGAATGCCTCGGCTTCAACCTGTCTGCCGCGCCCGAACTCATGGAGCAGGCGCTCAACGAAATCGGCATCGCCTTCATGTTCGCCCCGTCGTTCCACAAGGCCATGCGCTTCGCCGGTCCCGTCCGCAAGCAGATGGGCGTGCGCACGCTCTTCAACCTGCTCGGACCGCTGACCAATCCCGCCGGCGCCCCCTGCCAGCTCCTCGGCGTCTTCGCCCCGGAACTCACCGAAACCTTCGCCGAAGTGCTGAAAAAACTCGGTTCCCGCCGCGTGCTGGTCGTCCACGGCCACGACGGCATGGACGAAATCACCCTCACCACCACCTCGCGCTGCTCGGAACTCAAGGACGGCCGCATCAAGACCTACGACATCGATCCGGCCGTCTACTTCGAAAACTACTGCACCAACGAAGACCTCGAAGGCGGCGCCCCCGCCGACAACGCCGCCATCACCCGCGGCATCTTGGAGGGCAAAATCACCGGGCCCAAGCGCGACATCGTGCTGATCAATTCCGCCGCCTCCCTGCTTTCCGCCAACCGCTGCGCGGATCTGGCCGAGGGCATCCGCCAGTCCGCCCAGGCCATCGACTCCGGCGCCGCGCTCGACAAACTGGAGAAACTGGTGGCATTCTCCAAGACCTGAGGAGAGGCCAGACGTCAGACAACAGAGGTCAGGCCGAACCTTCGCCCAGAATGAACCATGCGACATGCCGTTGCCATCCAACCATCTGAACTCCGACCTCTGAACTCTATGTCCTTTTTAGACCAAATCCTGACCGCCAAGCGCGCCGAGATCGCCGCCGCCCGCAACCTCAAGCCGCAGGCCGAGGTGGAGAAGCTCGCCGCCGCGCGCGAGGATTTCCGCGGCTTTGCGGAATCCCTCGCGCGCCCCGGCGTGCGCGTGATCGCCGAAATCAAGCGCGCCTCGCCCTCCCGCGGCGACATCCGGCCCGACCTGCATCCCGGCGATCTCGCCCTCGCCTACCAGACCGGCGGCGCCGCCGCGCTCTCCGTCCTGACCGAGCCGGCGTTCTTCAAGGGTTCCGCCAAGGACCTCAAGCGCGCGCGCGATGTCGTCGAACTGCCCGTGCTGCGCAAGGATTTCATCCTCGATCCCTACCAAGTCTACGAAACCGCCGCGATGGGCGCCGACGCCATGCTGCTCATCGTGCGCATCCTGAACGACGAACAGCTGCAATCTCTCCTCGCCCTCGCCCACGGCATCGGCCTCGAAACGCTCGTCGAAATCCACGACGAGGACGACGCGCGCCGCCTCGCCGGGCTCCCCGTCCCCGTCGTCGGCATCAACAACCGCGATCTGGCCCATTTCCAGACCGACGTGGATCGCGCCGCGCGCCTCGCCGCGGTCCTGCCGCGCGGGACGGCCGTCGTCGCCGCCAGCGGCATCCGCGGCGCGGACGACGTCCAAAAATCCCTCGCCGCCGGCATCCGCCGCTTTCTCGTCGGCGAAACCCTCGTCGCCGCCCCCGATCCCGCCGCCCTCCTGAAGGAATGGACC
>CAYTEK010000078.1:0-13566 GCA_964436715.1 uncultured Verrucomicrobiota bacterium
AACGTCAACGTCCAGCGCGACATCCTGACGGCGCTGCGCGCGCGCATCACGCAGACCGGCATCGAGGTGGAAGTGCCCCGCACGACCGTGGAAATCATCGAAGAAGCGGAGGCGCCCGAACGGCCGTCCAGCCCGCTCGTGGTGCTGAACATCTTCCTGAGCGTGGTGCTGGGCCTGTTGGCGGGCACCGGCTTGGCGTTCTTCGTGGAATATCTCGACGTGTCGATCAAGACGGTCGACGAGGTTGAAAAGTACCTGGGCCTGCCCGTGCTGGCGGTCATTCCGCAGCAGTCCCGGCCGCTGACGGAAGCCGGCCAGTCGAGCGGCCAGGGCGAAGCCTATCGCGCGCTGCGGACGAGCTTGGCCCTGCTGGCCCGCGAAGGCCGCCAGAAGGTCTTCACCGTCATCAGCGGCGGCGTGGGCGAGGGCAAATCCACCACGCTGTTCAACCTGGCCTACGTCTGCGCGGAACAGGGCAGCAAGGTGCTGATCATCGACTCCGACTTGCGCCGCCCGGTCCAGCACAAGATGGTGGGCCTGGCCAACCGCACGGGCATGGTCAACGTGCTGACCGACGAACTGAAGATCGAAGACGTCGTCCAGGAAACCGGCGTGCCGAACCTGTGGATGATGACCAGCGGTCGCCTGCGCCGCGGCTCCCTGGGCATCATGAACAACTCGCGCCTGCGCGCCATGCTGGACGCCCTCAAGGATCGCTACGACTTCGTGCTGCTGGATTCGCCGCCGATCCTGGGCGGGACGGATGCGGCGATCCTCGCCAGCGAGGCCGACGGCGTGCTGCTGGTGGTGCAGTACCGCAAGTATCCCAAGATCATTTCCCTGCGCGCCAAGCGCATGATCGAAAACGCCGGCGGCCACCTCATGGGCGCGGTGTTGAACAACATCAACATCATGCGCGACGATTATTATTACTACTACCACTATACGACCAAGAAGTATTATGGTAGCACCAAGCACGAAAAAGAAGACGACACGACGGAAGCTTGAAGTGAACCTCGCGCGCAACAAAATCAGAATGCTCTCCGCCGGCGGGCTGGCGGGCCTGTTGATCGGCCTGTTGGCCGGATGCTCCACGCCCTCGTCTTCCCAGAAGGTCTACGACCGCTATGCGGAGCTGGTGGCTTCGCGCAACCAGCCGGCGAAAACCGCGCCGGCGACGACCGCCAAGCCGGCCGCCAAGCCCGCGGCGCCCGCGAAGGTCGTCGCGCCGGTTCCCGCCAAGGCGCCGACCGCGCCCGCGGCCAAGCCCGCGCCGGCGGCCGCTGCGCCCGTCGCGCCCCCCGTGCAGGTGATCGCGCCCAAGCCGGCGGACAAAGTGGAGGTCAAGCCCGTCGCCGCGGCTCCGGCGATGCGCCCGGCCGCTCCGCAGGCCGCCCTTCCGGCGCCGGCGGAAGTTGCGCCGGCGGCGGTTCCCGTCGCGGCCGCGCCTGCGCCCGCTGCCGTTCCCGCCGCGGCTCCGTCCGCGCCGGCACCGGCGCCCGTCGCGCCCGCCGCGGCACCGGCGGCGCCCGAAAGCGGCTACATGCTCAAGGTGGGGGATGGCCTGCAGGTCTTTTTGCGCGGCATTCCCACGCCGGAAGTCATCGAAGACGTCATCGACGAGGCGGGCCGGATCACCCTGCCGTTCATCAACGAAGTCCAGGCCGCCGGCCTGTCGGCTTCCGATCTGGAACGCACCATCCGGCAGACGTATCTCGACCAGGACATCTATCGCAACATCACCGTCAACGTGGTGGTGCCGACGCGCTCCTATTTCATCCAAGGCGAAATCCGCGCGCCGGGCCGCTACCAGATCATGTCGGCCACGCGCGTGTCCCAGGCGATCGCGGGCGCGGGCGGCTACACCGAATTCGCCAGCGGCAAGGTGCAGATCAAGCGCGGCGGCCAGATCATCAAGGTCATCCGCAACGCGCGGCGCTTGGAGCGCGCGCCGGAAGACGACATCCTGCTGGAGCCGGACGACGTCGTCGAAGTCCTCCGGAGCTGGATCTAGGCGGCGAGGGACGGCGTGCAATCCGTGGACGGCTGGGGGGCGGAACGATTCTCCGTTTCCCGGCGAGTCTACGACGGTTGCGCGCTTTTTTTGTTGATGTGGCCCGCGACGGCGGGCATGTGGCTGCTCGGATCCACCCGCACCTGGGGCTACGCGCCGGGCTTGGCGCTGTCCCTGCTGGGCGCGGCGCTGACGTTCGCCCGGCCGCTGTTTTTTCCTGAAACGCCGCGGTGGCGCGTGCCGTTCGCCTTTTGGCCGTTCGCGGCGCTGACCGTTTACGTGGTGGCCGGCGCGCCATGGGCCGCGGTGCCCTACGCGGCCCGCTGGGAAGCCCTGCGCTGGATCTGCCTGCTGGCGGCGGCCTGGGCCTGGTTGCAGACGTCCGGCGCGCGGCGCCGCTGGCGCTGGCTGCTGTTCGTCCTGCTGCTGGCGGCCACCTTCGATTGCCTGTATGCGCTGGTGCAGAAGATCGACGGTTCGCGCCTGGTGCTCTGGGCGCCGCGGCCGAGACAGTATGGCATGCGGGCGAGCGGCACGTTCTTGTGCCCGAACCATTTCGCCAACGTGCTCGCGATGTTGTTCCCGCTTGCCGTCGCGCTGGCGTTCCTGCGCGAGGCCGGCTTCGCGCTGCGCCTGATGGCGATCTATTTCCTGGCCGCGGCCGCGCCGACGCTCTATTGGTCGCTCAGCCGCAGCGGCTGGGCCGGCGCGCTGGGGGGGCTGTGCGCGACCGGCCTGCTGCTGGCCGCCCGCAAGAGCCGGGCCTGGTTCTGCGCGGCGCTGGTCGGCTTGCCGCTGCTGTTGGCCGCCGGCAGCTGGACCGCCTGGCAGACCCTGCCGGGCGTGCAATTGCGGGTTCGGCAAGTGCTGGAACTGAAGGAAGGCGCCGCCGGCGTGCGCATTCCCATGTGGAAGGACATGCCCGCGATGATCCGCGCGCGGCCCGTCGCGGGCTACGGCGCCGGCTCGTTCGTGTGGGCCTATCCGCCGTTCCAAAAGCACGTCGACGAGCATTTGAACTGGGATTTCCTGCACAACGAATATCTCCAGATGCAGGTGGAATACGGCGCCGTCGGTTCGGGGCTGCTGCTGATCGGCCTGCTCGGCCTGGTGGTTTCCGTCCTGCGCGCCATCCTTCGCGCGCGCGATCCGGTGGGTGCGACCTTGCTGGCGGGCGCGCTGGGCGGCCTCGCGGCGGCCTTGATCCAGGCGCTTTTCGATTTCAATTTCCATATTTTCCCCAATCCGCACGTCCTGGTTTGGATGGGCGGCGTGGCCTGGGGCACGTGGCAGGCGCGGGAACTGGGGCTCGAAGCGGCGGACGCCCGCGGGCGCTGGCCGCGCCGGGCGGTCGCGATCGCGGGCGCCTTGGCCTGCGGCGGCTGCGCGTGGCTCGCGCTGGCGGGCGGCGTGGCGTACGTCTGGAACCTCAAGGGCGACGTCGCCCGCGCGAACTTGGATTGGGAAGCCGCCGCCGCGCACTACGCGCAAGCCATTCGGTGGGACGGCCGGAACTGGCAGCCGCATCTGGGGCTCGGCATGCTCGACGCCGCGCGGGCGCAGTGGCTGCGCGATCCGGATCCGGCCGCGGAACGCGTCGGGCGGGAAGCGCTGGCGGCTTCGGCGCAGGCGCACCTGCGGCGCGCCGGCGAGCTGAATCCGGCCGACATGGCCGTGGCGTACAACTTGGCCCGCGTCCACAACGCGCGGGGCGATGCGGAGGCCGCGCTGGCGGAACTGCGCCGCGCCGCCGCCTACCAGCGCAAGCACGTGTTCTATCGCGAACAGGTGGGCATCCAGCTGCGCCGCATGGGCCGCGACGCGGAAGCGCTGGAGGTGTTCCGGCGGAACGTGGCCGACGGCGTGGCGGGCGACGTCACCCGCCTGAACGTCCGCCAATTGGAAAGCCGGCAGGCGCGCGAAGCCGCCGCCGCGCCGGCGCCGTGAGGCGCGCTCAGGCGCCCCAGCGCGGGCACGCGCGCAGGAACGGGCAGGTCTTGCAGGGCGCGTCGTTTTCCGTGCAGTCGAAGTTCGCGCCGTCGCCCGCGTCGTTGGCTTCCGGATTTTCGAGGGGGAAGAGCATTTCGTCGGCCGAATCGCGGACGAATTCGCGCAGGGTTTCCAGGTCGTCGGCCGAAAACGCGAAGGTTTCGCGCCGGTCGAGGACGGGGTTGTAGGCGACGGCTTCGATCTCGTGCGGCGCGGCCGTCCAGCGGTCGAGCGCCAGCAGCGCGTAGACGCCCAGCTGCGTCCGGTGTTCCGCCGGGTCCGTCGCGCCCGTTTTCCAGTCGTAGACGACCACTTGGCCGGCGCGGCGCACGACGCAATCGGGCACGGCGTGGACCTTGAGGCCGTCGAGCAGGAAATGGGCGCGGCGCTCCACGGCCAGGAAGGCGTCGTCCGGCAGGCCGCGGAGTTCGGTCCAGAGGTCGGAGGCGAGGAAACGGCGGATGGCGAGGGCGGCGCGGTCCACGATGGCTTTCCACTCTTCGGCCGGCACCTCCAGGCGGTACTCGTGCTCGAACAGGCCCGGCACGCGCACGGGGTCGTCCCGGTAGGCGCCGGCGCGGGAATCGCGGAATTCGCGCCGCATCTGCTCGATCTGGCGCGGTTCGGCGGCCGCCGCGATTTCGCCGGACGGATCGCGCCGCGCGTTTTTCAGGAGGAATTCGATGGCTTGGTGCGCATGGTGGCCGGCCCACTGCTGGCGGGTGGCGAGGCGCTTCAGGCGGTACAGTTCGCGGGCGCGCGCCGGCGCCGATTCGTCCCAACCGCCCCAGGCGGCATAGTAGGCGAAGTAGTAGCGCTTGAGGCAGGTCTGGAAGCTTTCGTGCCGCGCGTGCGACCAGGAAAACTCGTTGGCCAGGGCGCTCATGGCTTGCGCAGGCGCCGCTCGATGTCGCGCCGCCACAGCTGCGCCAGGCCACCCGTGGCCGTTTCGCGATAGGCCGCCTGCAGGTCGCGCCCGGTGCGGTTCATCACCTCGATCGCGTCGTCGAAGTGGATCAGGTGGCGGCCGTCGGTCAGCAGCGTGAAGGCGGCGCATTCGATGGCGCGCAGGGCCGCGTTCATGTTGCGCTCGATGCAGGGAATCTGCACGTAGCCTTCGACGGGATCGCAGGTGAGGCCGAGGTTGTGCTCCATGGCCATTTCCGCGGCGTATTCGATCTGGTGGAGCGTGGCGCCGCAGAGCTGGGCGGCGGCCGCCGCCGCCATCGAGCAGGCCGAACCGATTTCGGCCTGGCAGCCGGCTTCCGCGCCGGACACCGTGGCGTTGGCGCGGATGGAAGCGCCGAAGAGGCCGGCGGTGGCCAGGGCTTCGAGGATCTTGCGCCGGGGCACGCGCCGCGCGGTCTGGAAGAAATAGAGCACGGCCGGCAGCACGCCGGCGGCGCCGCAGGACGGCGCCGTGACCACCTGCATGCCGGCGGCGTTTTCCTCCGCCGTCGCCAGCGCGAAGGCGGCCACGAGGCCCAGTTCGCGCGGCGTGCCCTTGAGGGCCTTGGCGCGATGCCAGGTGGTGCCGGCGCGTCGCGCCAGCTCCAGCGTGCCCGGCAGGATGATCTGCTGGCTGCCGAGGCCGCGCCGGATCGTTTCGACCATGGCGTCCCAGACGTCGCCCAGGCGCGACCAGAGGTCGCGCTCGACGTTTTCCGCCAGTTGCCAGAAGGCGAGATCGTTGGCCCGGCACCAGTCCATCGCTTCCGATATGTTGGCGACGGGATACTCCGCCGGTGGCGTCAGGACGACGGGCGTGCCGTCGGCTTCGCGCAGGTTGCCGCCGCCGATGCTGCAGACGGTCCATTCTCGCAGCGGCTTGCCGGCGGCGTCGAAGGCCTCGAACTTCAGCGTGTTGGGATGGGGCAGGTCTTGGGTTTGCGCGTCGAAGACGACTTCGACGTGGATCGGATCGAGGGTGCGGACGAGGGTGCGGTCCGTCCAGTGGCCGCGGCCCGTGGCCGCGAGGCTGCCGTAGAGCGTGACGCGGACGCGCGCCGGCGCGGCGGGCAGGCCGGCGACGAAGCGGCGCGCCGCCCGCTGCGGGCCGATGCTGTGGGTGCTGGAGGGGCCCGCGCCGAGGGCGTAGACCTCGAAGATGGATTGCAGGTGCCCGCTCATGCCGTGCCTCCGGCCGACCGCGCGCAGACGCGGCGGAAGGCGTCGCGCAGGACCGCCAGCCCCAGCCAGATCAAGGCGCCGTTGCGCACCAGGTTCCAGCCGTCGGAAACGGCCGCGTCCGCGCGCGTGGAGAAGCAGCCGCACGACGCCTCGATGCCGCGCACCAGATTGAGGGAAATGGCGAGGGTGAAGACCGTCAGCATGCCGACGATGAGCGTCGCGCCGGCCGCGCGCAGCCGCGCCGGCCCTGCCAGTACCGCCAGGCCCGCCGTCAGCTCGATCCACGGCAAGACGATGGCCACCAGATTCACGAATTCGCCGGGCAGGATCCGGTAGCGGTTCACGGCCAGCGCGAACAGCTCCGGATCGCGGATCTTGGCGATGCACGCGCCGAGGAAGACCGCCGCGACGGCCAGGCGCGCCAACCAGATGAAGACGGGGCGTACGCGGTTCATGGCTCGGCTCCCGTGCGCACGGCGCCTTCGTATTCCGTCCATTCGGCGTAGCCGCCGGGATAGAGCGTCACGTCGCCGAAGCCGTAGCCGCGCAGCTTCACGGCCAGCTCGAGCGCGTCGTCGCAGTCGGCGCCGCCGCAGTACGTCAGGATGGGCGTGTCGGGCTTCAGCCAGGCGACAAAGTCGCCGAGGCGCCGCTCGGCCTCGGCCACGGGCAGATTGCGGGCGCCCGGCAGGTGGCCGGCCGCGTACTGTTCCGGAGTCCGCGCGTCGAAGATCGCCGCGGCGGGATCGCTCGCGCGCTCGCGGACGGCGGCCAGGAACGCGACGGGCACGCCTTGGCGAAAAGCCAGGTTTTCCACGTGGTGTTCCCAGTCGCCGATCCACGGCAGGCGCGTGGCGACGGGGCGCAAGGCGTTGGCGGCGAAACCCAGCGCGGTCGCCAACACGAGCAAAGCCGCGCACTTGCCGGCCAGCCACAGGCATTCGCCGCGGGAGGTTGCCGCCGATGCGGGCATCAGGAGGCCGGGAGCGGCGGCGGCTCGGTCGCGGGGGCGTCCGCGGGTGCGGGTTCCGCCGCGGGCGCCGGCGGAGGCGGGGCCACCACGTAGGCGGCCACGGGGATGGTGATTTCCGGCTGGTCGCCGCGGTCGGTCCGGATGAAGACGGTGCCGTTGACGTTGCCTTCGGGCAGCGCGGGGTCGATCGCCAGGGTGAAGCGGTGCCGCGTGCCGTCGGCGTCGGCAGCCGGCGCGACCGGCGTCAGGAGCAAACCGGGATGGTCGGCGCGGGATTCCAGGATCCGGATGGGGCCGGCGGCGCAGACGATCTCGAATTCGCGGCTGCGGACGGCGCCGGGTTCGACGCGCCCGAAAAAGAGGCTGGAGGGTTCCGCGCGCAGGATCTGCAGCGCCGTGCCCTTGAGCTGCAGGATCAAGGTCGGATTCTGCGGGTCGTTGCATTGGACGGTGATGGATTTCTGCTGGAAGCCGGAGCGGCCGCGCAGATCGAGCTTGGCGTGGATGAAGGCTTCGCCGCCGGGCGGAATCACGTTCTGGGAAGGCTTGACGGCCGTGCAGCCGCAGGAAGCATGGACGTTCTGGATTTCCAGCGAAAGCGTGCCGGCGTTGCGGATCGGATAGTCGTGTTCGACGAAGCCGGTGTTGGACTGCTCGCCGAAATCGAAGATCGGCTCGGCGCAGACGATCTGGGGCGTCAGGGCGGCTTCCGCCGGAGCGGGCGCCTCCTGGGCCGCGAGAGAAAGGGGCAGCAGAGCGCCTAGAACCAATGCCGGGAACAAGGTTGCTTTCATGAAGAGGGAATCTAGCGCATTTGCGAGCGGCTTTCAAGCCACAGGGCGCGCCGTCACAGCTCGATTTGCAGGCCGTCGTAGGCGGGGGCCATGCCGGCGGGGAGCAGGCGTTCGGCCTGGGCGTGGGAAACCTCGTGGCACAGGTGCAGGACCAGCGAGCGCCGGGCGCCGATTTCACGCAGCGCGGCGGCGGCTTCGTCGAAATTCATGTGCGTGGGGTGGGGCCGGATGCGCAGCGCGTCGATCGCCGCCAGATCGACGCCGCGGCAGAGCGCGAGCGTTTCCGGCGGCAGGACCTTGCAGTCGGGAATGGCGACGAAGGCGCGGCCGGCGCGTTCGATCTTCCAGCCGATCATGTCGGCCCGGCCGTGCTCGGCGGGCAGCGGCGTCAGGCGGAAGCCGCGGAACTCGAACGGGCCCTCCGCCGTGCGCAGGTCGATGCGTGCCAGCGAGGTGCCGGGAATCGGCGGCAGGTCGAGATAGTCGAAGATCTTGCGCAGGGTGGCCGCGGTGCCGGCGGACGCCCAGACGGGCATGGGTTCCGGCATGCGGTTGGTGTAGGCCCGCAGGTCGTCGAACCCGAACACGTGGTCGGCGTGGCCGTGGGTCATCAGCACGCCGTCGATGCGCCGGATGCCGTGCGCGAGGCATTGGCTGCGGAGATCCGGCGGCGTGTCGATCAGCAGCGCGGCGTCGCCGGTCTCGACGAGAATGGCGGTGCGGAAGCGCCGGTCGCGCGGATCGGGGGAACGGCACGTGGCGCAATCGCAGCCCGGCATCGGGATGCCGTAGGAAGTTCCGGTTCCGAGAAACGTCACGCGCATGGCGGGCACCTTCGCATTTTCCCAAGGCGCCGAAAACGTTTTTCCGCGGCGCGGAAAAAATGGCATTCCGCGCGGAAGCGCGGCACAATGGCGGCATGAATCAAGTGGCGCTGGAACGGATCGCGAAGACGGAAGTGGAGGCCTTGCGCCTCGAACTGCCGCGGGAGATGGCGCGGCGCGCCGCGGAGGTGCCGGTGGTGATGCTCGCGCGGCCGACGAAGGCCATGGTGCGCGACGACGGCATCGATCCGGACCTGCTGGGGCTGTTCGTGGGCCCCAACTGCGCGGAAGGCGTGGAAAGCGGCGATCCGCTGCCGCCGGAAATCCTGCTCTTCCTCGAAAACCTCTGGGATTTCGCGGACGGCGACGAAGACGCCTTCCGCGAAGAAGTCCGCGTGACCTACTTCCACGAACTGGGCCACTACATCGGCCTCGAGGAAGGCGATCTGGAAGACCGCGGACTGGAATAAATCCGCGGCGGGTGGGGGTTGGCCCGCGGTTACGGCGCCAACGGGCGGGCGCCCTGGCAGGCGGGAAAAGCCGGGCAGCCCCAGAAGGACTTGCCGGCGTTGGGGCCTTTGCGCGCCGTGCGCAGGGTCATCGGTTTTCCGCACCGAGGGCAGTCGGGGGCCTTGGCTTTTGCCGGATCGGCCGGATCGTTGCGGCGGCGCTCGCGCTCCGCGATGCGCGCGGCGGCCAGCGTTTCGCTGTAGCCGCCGTCGCGGATGAAGCCGCGTTCCAGCGCGGCGATTTGCTGGTCGAGCAGGAAATTGGCCTGGTGGATCAGGCAGATCGTCGCGTTGGCGGCCCCGGCGGGATCGGCGCTCTCCAGCCAGGGCGCATAGCGCGCCCAGCGCGCGCGGTCGCCGCGTTCGGTCGGATCCGACAGATCGGGCGGATCGGACGGATGGAAAAACCCCAACTCGCGCACCGCTTTGGCCTCGGGGGAATTCTTGGTCCACGTGGGCAAATTGCGCTGGCGAAGGAAGTCCTCGTAGTCGAGCAGCAGTTCGTCGAGGCTGGCCCGGGCCACTTGGACCAGCCGCAATTCGGTTTGGCTGGAGGTGGCCGCCGCGCGGCTGCCTTCGGCGACGTTCTGGCGTCCGCTGCGCGCCGCCTGCACCATCTGGTCGACCGTGCGCGAGCGCGGGTCCAGGAAGCGCGCGCAGAACTTCACCGTGGCGTCGTAGACGATCGTCGCCGTTTGGAAACTGCGCAACTGGCGGTAGCCCCCGCTGGGGCGCAGGCGTTGGGGTCTGCGGTTTGAAGAATCCGACGGATCCGACCGATCCGTCCGATCAGACGGATCCGGCGGATGACTTGAAGCAGGCCCGTTCATGCCCCCGCGGCCTGTTTCCTGCGCGGCTTTTTCTTCGGCTTTTCGGGGAAGAGGGTGGTGAGGGCTTGGTAGCGGGCGAAGAGATGTTCGACGCGGGCGCGCTCGGTTTCGAAGGGTGCGGCGCGATAGGCACGGTCCACCGCGCGGTCGAGCGCGGCGTGCGCCTTGGCCAGCCCGGGGGGCATCGTCACCGGATCGTACAGGTCCGCCAGCGTCGCGCCCTTTGCCAAGTGCTGCGCGCGCTCGTCCAACACCGCTTGCGCCAGGCGCTCGATCTCCGCGCGGCGCGTGGTTGTTTCCTGGGGTAAAACGAAATTGTGAAACGCCGCGGGAGTATATCGATAATCGCTTTTCAGTCGCCCGCCAACTTGGCGCATCCAGGCCATGTGCATGGCTGATGTGATAAGGCCAAAGAGATACATGCATGCAGAGGGGACAATTTGCACCGTGTTGCTCGCGATGATCGATTTGTCGTTATATCCGATGGGGATGTAATGGCGTCGCTCGGAGGACACTTCAGGAATGACCAAGTAATCGTTTTCGGGCTGGCGGATTTGCGTGAACAAGGCGGGACGGCGGGCATCTGCCTGCACGGATTTAGTCGGGCTTTTCGCCCGGAATTCGGCAACGGCGGTCAGGCGATCGACGATCTCAGGAATTTGGCGGATGACGTGCGGAGGCGCATCGACTAGCCAGAGGCAGTAGCGCAGACGGTTGTTGATGAAATCATCCGCACCCATGTAGCGACGGACATAAGGGCTGGCGTCAGGATGCCTTGCGAGAAGCGAGTTGCGTTCTGCTTCGCTGAGGATCAAATGGCCGCCGTCGGTGGGCTGGCTGCCTTTGGTCAAGTCGGGATAGCCAGCATTCAGATTATGGCCGCGCGATTGGATGAAAACATCCGGTGCATCCACCAGATAGGCATTGATGCGCTTGGCTTCGATCACCACGGGCTCGCCGTGATCGCCTTCATAGTTGAACAACAGCTTGCGGGCGCGTTCTTTCAGGCCAAAACCGATGATGACGACATGGACGTGGGCCTTGCCTCTGGCTTCGCTGGTCCAGGAAAACGTGCGATGGGAAAAATTGATTTTCACCCCGTACGGATCGAACAGCAATTGCCAAAGCGGGGCGACGGTTTCGCCCTGGCAAATGGAATTGGTGGACACAAAGGCGCATTCGATTGCGGTTCCCTGGATGTATTGCGCGGCCAATTTGTACCAGCACGTGACGTAGTCCAGTTTTCCCGCCTTGGCGCTGTCACCGAAAATGGCCTTCATGTCCGCCTGCTGTTCGGCGGTGCGCCACTGATGCCCCACGAACGGCGGGTTGCCCATGACGTAGGCGCATTCCGGAGGCGGCAGCAATTCTTTCCAGTCGGTGCGGAGGGCGTTGGCGCAGAGGATGTGCGGCGCCTTGGTAAGGGGTAGGCGGGCGAAGTACTGGCCGAGTTTTTCGGCGAGGTCGCGGTTCATGAGGTGGTCCATGAGCCACATGGCGACTTCGGCGATGCGGGCGGGCCATTCGTCGATTTCGATGCCGTGGAACTGATCGACGTTGACGCGGGCGAGTTGGGCGACGTCCACGATGCCCTGGGTTCCGCCGTGGAGGGCGGCGAGGAGGTCGTTTTCGAGGGCGCGCAGTTCGCGGTAGGCGATGACGAGGAAGTTGCCGCAGCCGCAGGCGGGATCGAGGAACTTCAGGGCGGCGAGCTTGGCGTGGAGCTTTTCGAGGGCGGCGCGGTTGGCGCCGGCTTTTTGGCGTTCCGCGCGGAGTTCGTCGAGGAAGAGGGGGCGGATGACCTTGAGGATGTTGGCTTCGGAGGTGTCGTGTGCGCCGATCTGGCGGGGGGCGGGGGGCTCCATGACGCCCTGGAAAAGTGCGCCGAACACGGCCGGGGAGATGCGCGACCAGTCGAAGCGGGTGGCTTCGAGGAGGGCCTCGCGCATGGCGGCATTGAAGTGGGCGACGGGCAGCGGCGCGGCGAAGAGGCCGCCGTTGACGTAGGGCAGGGCGGCGAGGGCTTCGTCGAGCGTGGTCTGGCGTTGCTCGCGCGGGAGGTCGAGGGTCTCGAAGAATTCGGCCAGGCGCGGGCCGAGGTCCTTGCAGTCGGGGCCGGATTCGTGGAGGAGGAGGTCGAAGGAGGTGGCGAAGAGGCAGATCAGGAGGCGGACGAGGAAGACCTGGCGTTGGTGGTCGGGATAGCCGGCGTCTTCGAGGATGTCGGCCAGCCGGGCCATGAGGTCGGCGGCGGCGACGTTGACGGCGGGTTCTTCGGCGAAGGCGTGCTGTTTGTAGCCGGCGACGAAGGCGAAGTGCTTGACGTGGCGGTGGAATTCCTTGAGGGGAAAGTCGGCGACGAGATGGCCGGGCGCGGCGGCGTCTTCGAGGTCGTAGAGCTGGAGGCGGGCGAAGTCGGTGACGGCGACGTAGCGGGGGACGTCGATGGCGCGGCCTTCGCGCAAGAGGTCTTGGACGTAGTCGAAGGCTTGGCTCTTGGCTTTGTCGAGATCCTTGCCGGCGGACTTGTGTTCGGCGAGCAGGCGGCCTTTCCAGAAGAGATCGATGCGGTTGTAGGTGCCGGCGAGCGAGCGGACGGGTTCCTCGAAGCTGGCGACGGCGCGGCGGGACATGCCGAAGACGTTGAAAAAGGCGTCCCAGAAGGATTTGGCCTCGGCGGTTTCGCGGGTTTCGGCGGCCCACTCGCGCGAGAAGGCGATGGCGCGGGCCTTGATTTCGTTCCAGCTCAGCGGCATGGAAAAGAATTTAGCAGAAAGGACGTTGGCTGTCGATGGGGGGCGGCGGGCCGGCGATGGGGAGCAGGCGACAACCACGGATTTCGCGGATGGCACGGATTGGGCGGCAACGCCCCGGTTTTACGTAGTATGTAAAACTGGCAAGCCGCAACGGGTGGCGCGGGGAAGGCGGGACCTGATGCATCCCCGGCGGTCGGCCGTGGGGTTCTGGGGGCGCGGCGGCGGCTGAGGAGCCGGAGTCTTTTTTCTTGGCCTGCTGGGCGGCGGGCTTTTTGGTTTTGGGCGGGGGGAGGTCGGCCAGTTTCTTGGAGCCGTCGCGCTTGACGGGCGCGGCGGCGTAGAGCGCCTGGGCTTCGGGCAGGTGCTTGCGCAGTTCCTGCACGCGCTTGTAGTCGCGCGGGTGGGTGGAAAAGATGCTGAGGACCTTCTCGACCTGGTTGTCGCTGGCGCCGGCGAGGCGCTCCCAGACGCGCGGGGCGGCGGCGGGATCGTAGCCGGCCTTGGCCATGTAGGCCATGCCCACGCGGTCGGCTTCCAGTTCGTCCACCCGGGAATACTTGGTGACGATCAGGCCGTTGTGCACGAGCATCAGGCCGCCGAACAGCAGCTGCAGGTCGTCGTCGTCCTCGATCGACGCGTAGATCAGGCCGCCGGCCAGGATGAGGTTGGGCAGCATTTCGCGCGTCATGGCCTCGGTGGAGTGCCGGCAGTTCACGTGGGCGATTTCGTGGCCGATGACGGCGGCGA
>CAYTEK010000079.1:0-13424 GCA_964436715.1 uncultured Verrucomicrobiota bacterium
ACTTTTTTTCGGGGAGGGGTTCGGCGGGTTTGCGGAGGTCGGAGAAGATTTTCAATATATCGTTGGGGATGCGGTGGTTGGGAAAAGCGCGGTGGCGATATTCGGCGACCTGCCAAGCCAGGTCTCGGCGGCCTGCGGCAAGCCAGGCGCGCACGAGCTGATCCATGATGGCGATCTGGATTTCCGGGGGGCGTTTCAGGGAGCGCGCCCAGGCGCGTTCCAGATATTTGGCGGCGGCGGGGGCGTCGCCGAGGCGCAGGTGGATGCTGCCGACGGTTTCAAGCACGACGGGGTTTTCGGGATCGAGTTGTTCGGCCTTGGAGGCATGGCGCAGAGCCACGAGCAGTTCGCCGCCGCCGTTCAGCATGGAGTAGGCCAGGTTGTTGAGGATGCGGGGGTCGTCGGGCGCCCGCAGGAGGGCGGCGCGGAAGAAGTCGCTGGCTTCGGCGTAGCGGCCTTTCAGGACCAGCACGTTGCCTTTGCCGATCAGCGCTTCCACGTCGCCGATGCCGTCGGGGGATTCCTTCTGGATGGCGGTGTAGACGGCGTTGGCGCGGCGGTAGAAGCCTTGGTCGAACCAAAAATCGGCCAAGACGAGCTTCTGCTCCCGGGTGGGCTGCAGGCGGTTCAAGGCGCCGGGTTTCAGCAGGCACAGCGCGGCGTGCTTGAGCGGTTCGCGCCGCGCGAAGAATTCATCGGCGCTCAACGTCTGGAGAATGCCGTTGCCGTCGAGGAGGTCAAGGGTGCCCGCCGCCGCGTCCCACGCCACGGGAATCACGGCGGCGGCGGTGGGATGGTAATGGCGGTCGGGGGGCAAAAGCACCAGCAGGGGCAGATTGTCGCCGAGCGCCTCCCACAGGAAGGTTTCGTCCGCCTTCACGACCGTCAAGACGCGGCCGCGCGTGCCGGCGACGGTGCGCAGGGCGTGGCGGTCCAGGCGGCCCGCCGGCGCGGCGGGCGGGACGATCTTGTCGAGCTGGGCGCCGGAGATCGGCGCGCCGCTGGCGGCGAAAAAGGCGGCGAGGATGGCGCGATCGGCGCGGAGCTGGCTTTCGGGGACGGGCGGCATGGCGCGCAGCGCGATGCGGCCGGCGCCTTCCCGACCGGTCGTGGCGCACCCGGCGGCCCAGCCCAGCAGGAGCGGCAGCAGCAGTCGGCGGAAGCGGCGGAAGCGATGGACGTGATGCGGCGCGCACATCGTTCGGCCGGCGGCGTAGTGGCCTACCGCTTGCGGGTCTGGTCCAGCACGTCGAAGATGCCCGGCGTGTTTTCCAGGATCCCGATGGCGCGCTGGCGGGTGGCTTCGTCCGGCACGGTGCCGTAGAGCGTGGCCAAGCCGCTTTCGACGGACGCGCTCAGCGTGCAGCGGCCGACCATGGCGTCGTCGTTGAGCCGGCTGTTGGCGAGGGCGGCGATGCCTTCGTCGGACGTGGGTTCGGCGGCGAGGTCTTGGCCTTCGAGGGCGGCGCAGCCGGACAGGATCGCGGCGGCGGCCAAGGCCAGCAGGCGGAGCGGGATTTTCATGTCGGGACTCTCCAGGCGGTTGGCGCGCGACCCGCGCGCTTTCATTTCACGCCCCGACTCTATGCCCCGAAAATCGGAATGTCAATGGCCGGGCGGTTGCCAGCGGGGACGGCGTCTGCTAGGGTCCGCACCATGACCGAGCAGAAGAATTCGTACACGATCAAGCTGACGCCGGCGCAGCTGGACGCGGCGGCGCAGATCCTGCGCGAGGGCAACTACCGGCCGCGCCGCGTGGAGTACGCCGTGGCGGCGGCGGAGGGGGAAGACTGCCAGATCGTGCTGTACCAGAGCGGCAAATGCCTGGTGCAGGGCAAGGGCGCGGCGGACTGGGTGACGTTCGTGCTGGAGCCGCAGGTGCTCGGCGAAGCCCGCCTGGGCTACGAAGACGTGCTCAACCCCGAAGCCCACGCGCCGCACATGGGCGTGGACGAAAGCGGCAAGGGCGATTTCTTCGGTCCGCTGGTGATCGCGTCGGCCTACGTCGACGAGACGATCGCGAAGGACCTGAAGGCCATGAACGTGCGCGACAGCAAGACCATCACGTCCGACAAGGCGGCGCAGGATCTCGCCAAGAAGATCCGCGCGCGCCTCGGCGACCGGTTCGCCGTCGTGTCCATCGGTCCGGCGGCCTACAACCGGCTCTACGCCACGATGGGCAGCGTGAACCGCATCCTGGCCTGGGGCCACGCCCGCGCCATCGAAAACCTCCTGGAAAAAGTCCCGAGCTGCCCCCGCGCCCTCAGCGACCAGTTCGGGCCCGAGCAGCAGATCCAGCGCGCCTTGCAGCAGAAGGGCCGTCAGATCAAGCTGGAGCAGCGCCACAAGGCCGAAAGCGACGTCGCCGTCGCCGCCGCTTCCATCCTCGCGCGCTCGGGCTTCCTGACGGCCATGGACAAGCTCGGCGAGAAATTCGGCGTGAAGCTGCCCAAGGGCGCATCGGACAAGGTCAAGCAGGTGGCCGGCGAGATCGCGAAAAAGCACGGCGGGGCCGCGTTCCTCGAAGTCGCCAAGTGCCACTTCAAGACCACCGACGACGTGCTCGGCCCGCTCGGCAAGACGCGCGCGGGCGAAGGCCTCCCCGCCGCGCCCGAACGCAAGGTCTTCGTCCCTCGGAGGCCCGTGAAATGAAACTGGTGCGCTATGGCGCGCCCGGCGCCGAACGCCCGGGCATCTGGCTGGATGCGACGAAGACGGAACCCGCCCGCATCGTCGACGTGCGCGGCATGGTCTTCGACGTCGAGGACTACGACGCGCGCTTCTGGCGCACGTTCGGCGTCGAGCGCCTCAAGGCCCTCCTGCAGGAACCGAACCTGAAGACGATCCCCGCCGCCGGCGTGCGCCTCGGTCCGCCCATCGCTCCGCCGCGGCAGATCATCTGCCTCGGCAAGAACTACCGCGACCACGCCAAGGAATTCGACGCCAGGGTGCCGGAATTTCCCGTCTATTTCTCCAAGAGCCCCGGCTCCCTCAGCGGCCCGCACGATCCCATCCGCCTCAAGCCCGGCATGGAGCGCGTGGACGCCGAAGCCGAACTCGCGGTCGTCGTCGGCAAGCGCGCCAGCGGCATCCACGAAGGCGAGGCGCTGTCCCACGTCGCCGGCTACGCCGTGCTCAACGACGTGACCAACCGCGACCTGCAGAAGGCGCGCCTGCAATGGTTCTTCGCCAAGAGCGCCGACTCGTTCGGGCCGCTGGGCCCCTGGCTCGTCACGCGCGACGAAATCAAGCGCCCCCACGCCCTCGGCATCCGCCAGCGCGTCAACGGCGAAATTCTCCAGGAATCCAAGACGTCGCAGATGATCTTCCGCATCGACATGGTCCTGGCCGACCTCAGCCGCGTCCTGACCCTCGAGCCGGGCGACCTGATTTCCATGGGCACGCCCGGCGGCATCGGCTCGGCCCGCATGCCGCCCGTCGTCCTCCACGACGGCGACGTCGTCGAATGCGAAATCGACGGCATCGGCACCCTGCGCAATCCCGTCGTCTTGGCCTACGGCTGAGTGCCGCGATGATTTCGGACAGCCTGCGGAAGGAACCCGAGACGGAAGCCGAATGGCTCGGCCCGCTGCCCGTGCGAAGCTGGTACGCCCGCCCCGAGCGGCCGCTGGAAATCGATCTCGGCTGCGGCAAGGGCCGCTTCCTGCTGGCCCGCGCGGCGAAATGCCCCGAAATCAATTTCCTCGGCATCGACCGCATGCTGCGGCGCATCCGCAAGGTGGACAACCGCGCCCGGCGGCTCGATCTCGCCAACGTGCGGCTCATGCGCGTGGAGGCCTACTATGCCGTCGCCTACCTGATTCCGCCCGCCGCCGTGGACGTCTACTACGTGTTTTTCCCCGATCCCTGGCCCAAGGCGCGGCACGAAGGCCACCGCCTGTTCAACCCGCTGTTCCTCGACGCCCTGCATCGCACCCTCGCGCCCGGCGGCATCGCGCACGTGGCGACGGATCACCTGCCGTACTTTGAACAGCTCTCCGGCATCTTCGCGGCCGACGCGCGCTTCGCGCCCGTCGCCCCCTACGTGCCGCCGGAAGACGAACAAACCGACTTCGAACGGTACTACATCGCCTCCAAGCCCATCGGCCGCCTGTCCGTACGGAAGGCGTAGCGCGGTCAGCGCAGGGGTTCGGCGGTCAACCAGCGGGAGTCCCGTTCCGAGAGGGGATGCGTGTAGGCGAAGCCCGTCGAAAACGTCATGACGAACACGATTTCCTCTTCCCACGTGCGGCAGGCGAAATCGGTCGCGCGTTCTGCGCTGGCGAGGTAGGCCGGCCGGGCGCGATCGAGGGCCTCCCCATGGCGGTCCAGAAAATCCCGAAACGTCTTTTCGCCCCACTCCGTCCCCACGAGCAGCCGACAGCGTTTGCGACCGTCGTCGAAGAGGACGGTCGTATAAGAAAAATCCAGCCATGGGAGATTGGTCGCCGGCTGGGGAACGAGCGTCAATGCGGAACCCGTGCGCGTCCAGATGCCTTTGACGACGGGAGCCTCCGGTAAAATGTCGGCCCAGCGGGTCAACACGAAGGCCCGGCCGGGATAGAGATACAGGCATCGACCGCTCAAGCCGCCAAAGTCGGGATTGCCGTTTTTGTACGTTCCGCACAGGGAATCGGCGGGGCATTCGTCGTCCGCGACGATGTGCGTGAACGGCACCTGCTCCACGAAGAAGTTCGCGAACGCTTCGGCGGTCCGGTTTATGGGCCCCAGCAAGACCGGGTTGGGAGCGCGTTCGATCGGCCCGAATACGGACAAGTCGGTCAGATCGACTTCCGTGCCCGCGTATTCTCCGTCGCAGATCGAAGCGAAAACGGTGGAGATGCAATACGCGCCGACGAACCAATGCCAGCCCCGATCCGTCCTCAACCGGCAGCACTCGATCGCGGTCCCGCCGGGAACGACGCCGACGACGTCGGGATAATCGTTCGTGCCGACTCGGCGCCATGCGGCGACGCTTTTGGGACTCGAATGGATCTGGGCGGGATTCCAGAACTCTCCCGGCGGCAGCAAGGCGAAACGGGCGCCGGCGGTGCCGTCGGACACTTTTGCAAGGAAGCAATTGTGCCGCAGCACGAACTTTTGGCCTTTGGCGTAGCCGTCCCATCGTTTGCTGTCCGCCGGTTCGTCAAGGCGGGTGCAGGCGGCCACACAGACGGCTGCAAATAGAGCGGCCCATATCGCGCGCTTGCTGGATGTTTGCGCCTGCGTGCTCATCTGGGTTTGGCGTCGTGGGTCAGCGGATCTTTTTCAGGTGCTTGGCCGCGAGACGGCGGAATTCTTCCCATTCCTCGGCGGTGAACAGGCGGCGCGAGAAGAGGTAGTACATCGCGTCCGTCGGATACAGCAGGATCAGCCGCTTGTTCTCCTTCCACTTGTGCAGATGGTCCCACGGGATCTCCGACGCGCCGAGGTCGGACCGAACGTGCAATCCGGTTTCGTCGATCCGGAATTCGGCGGCATGGGCCAAGAAGCGGTTTTGCTTGAAGTGTTTGGTGGCTCGCCAGGGAATCACGCCGAAGAAGTAGACGGCGAGAAACGCCAGGCTGGCCAAAGGCGCGAACGTGGAGGAGTGCCATGGGCCGGGCGAACAAATCTTCTGGATGGCCCCCATGGTGGCCAGCGCCAGGATCAGGATTCCGGCCACCTTGAAGACGGGCCGCGGCCGCAGATGCAGAAAAACCGCGCGCCGGCAATCCTCCGGCCGAATCTCTTGGCGAATGACGATCACTGTGGCCGTTAGTTAACGTCAGGGCTCATCGGACGGCGCGCCTTGTGCGCCGTACGGTGCAGCCCATTGTTGGCTCGATTTCTTTTCGTATTCGTCTGCCCATGCCACCATTTGCATAAGTTCATCGGCGTCTTTGCCGTTACTGAGGCTAATCGCCCGGTCAAGATGTAGCTGCGCTCTATCGGTCATATTCTGGCCAGAGTAGACCTTGGATAGTCGTGCATGTGCGAACATTTCATGGGATTGGTAATTCTGGTCCTGTTTTCCTGTAATGTTGAGCACATTAGCGGCGTAGCGCTGATAGGCATTAATCAGGGTTTCTAGCGCCCATGCGGCAACGGCGGGCGGTTCATCCAAGTAAGCGTAGAACGCTGCGTTTTCTTGCCAGCGCAGTTCGGATTCTAGCTGTTTTGCGACAAAAAAACCCCAATTGTTATATGCAAGGCGACGTGCGCGATAATCACCAAGATAGTATCCCGCCACTATGGCCATGAGGACGGCAACAACCAGTATCCATTTATATTTCATATATTTCTTTGGAGCCAACAGTGTTTATTCAGCGAACATCAAGTTGTTTTGCACGGCCAGCATTCGTCAACTGATGGGCAGGATAAGCCCGGGGGGACGGGCGGTCAATCCGTCGTTCGCGCTGGGGGAGCAGGCAGTAGTAGGCCGGCGGAACGGGGAATGAATCTGCTTTCCTGGACAGCTCCCTCGTTCAATCCGTGTCCATCCGTGTTCATCCGTGGTTGGATTGAATTTCGCGGAATGGAGACCCGGGGGCGTTTGCCTCTGGGCCTTCGAATCAAACGCCGCCGGCCTCGCCGCGACCGGTTGCAACAAAAACCGAAGACGCGCGGGAAAATGGCGCGCGAAGCGGAGGGCGCTTCAGCGCGGGACGAAGCGCAGGGTGATGGGGGTTTGGTAGGGGGGAACGACGTTGGTGTTGACGGAGAGGATCTCGTCGTTGGAACCGCAGGGCTGGGCGATGTTGACGATGGCGTAGGGGTCCCAGTAGGTCACGACGAAGGATTCCTCGGCGAAAGCCTTGAACTGGCCGTCCTTCACGACGGAGCCGGTGAAGGTCCACGGCGCGTCGGGCACGACGGCGTTTGCCTCGACGTTCCACACGAACGATTCGGCGCGGGCGGTCCGGGTTGCGCCGTCGACCTGCCAATCGACGAAGAGATCGACGGGCGAGCCGTTGGGCGGGCCTTGGCCGATCTCGGGCATGGGCGCGCCGGCCTTGAGTCCGGCCAGCAGCAGCGCGGCCTGCAGGTCGAGCGGATTCAACGCTACGACGAACACGGATTCGTGGACCTTGCCGCCGGGGCCGCAGGCGAGGACTTCGATGGGGCCGGCGGTCTGGTTGACCCAGCCGGTGACGCTGACGGTCTTGGTGGCGGAGTCGAGCTTGACGGATCCGAGGATGGCCGTCTGGCCTTCCCAGCGCACGGGCGAGGGCGCGGGTTGCGGCTCGGATCCGACGGGATAGACGACGGGCGCCGCGGCTTCCGCCGCCGCAGGTGCCGGCGCGGCTTCGGGCAGAACGACGGGCTGGGCGGCGAGACCGGGCGGCGGCACCGGCACGTCGAAGTTCGGTTCGGGCGGCGGGACGGGCTGGGGCACCGGGGCTTGCGCGCGGGCGCCGGCGGCGAAGGCGAGGCTCAATCCAAGGGCGAGAACACCGATAGGGCGTCGTTGCATGCGGTCTCCTGTTGCTGGTAGAGGGCGGTGGTTTCGGCGTCGGAAGGATTCTGGGCGTCGCGCGCGACGGCCTGGCGGGCGGCCTCGAGCGCGGCGGCGTAGTCGCCGTCGAGGTGGCGCAGGACGGACAGCACGTGCCAGGCTTCGGGGGCGGCGGGGTTGAGCTGGACGGCGCGCTCGGCGCAGGCCAGGCCGGCGGCGACGTCCGCGCGGCGCGGTTCGGGCAGGCGGGCGTGCGCCGTGGCGAGGGCTTCGAGGACGGCGGGGTCGTCGGGATAGAGCGCGTCGAGACGCTGGAAAACCTTGAGGCCGTCGGCGGCGCGGTCCAGATCGAGGAGCGCGCGGCCGAGGCCGTAGAGCGCGGGGCCGTTGGTGCGGCAAAGGCGCAGGGATTGGCCGTAGAGCTGCGCGGCGGTCTCGGAGCTGGCGGCGACGTCGGCGAGGCGGTTGAGCCGTTCGGCTTCGGGCGGCAGCGGCGCCGCGCGCCAAGCGGATTCCCCCGCCGCCGCGCCCAGCGCGAACAGCAGCGGCAGCAGGCCGGCGGCGAAAGCGGCGCGCATCATCGCTACTCCTTCAAGCCGACGTCGACGGTGGCCGGCTCGGTGCGCACGAGGCTGATGCCGTCGGGCAGCACGGCGCGGATCGGCAGCGCGGTGGATTTGTCGCCGGCGAGGGTCGCGACGTCCACGAACAGGCGCAGGTCTTCGGCGGCGAGGGCGTTGATCCGCTCGGGCCGGCCCTTGACGGTGAGGGTCGCGACGTCGGGCTCGAGCTCCACCCGCAAGGCGCGCCCGGGCTGCATCATGGGCAGGATGGGCAGGTCCGGATAGCGGGCGCTGATCGAGCGCTCGACGATGGCCAGGTCGAGCGTCACGGCCTCCGGGTCCAGCTTCACGTCGGCGAAGTTGTCGCCGGCCACCAGCGGCAGGCGGCGCTTGTTGATGGAGCGGATGCGGCCGTCGAGATCGACGGGCGCGGTGCTGACGGATTCGACGCCGTCGAGGATCTGCGCCGGGCCGGACAGCGCGACGGTGGCCGGCGTCACGACGGTCTTTTCGATCTCGTAGCCGTCGGGCAGCAGGTTCTGGGTCTCCACCTTCACGGGCACCTGCTTGGCGATCTTGCGGTCGAGGCGCAGGGTGACCGTCGCCGGGCGGATGAAGTCGATGCGCGCGTTGCCGAACGTGTTCACGTTGGCCGCGCCGAGCGCGACGGTCAGCGGCTCGCCGGAGCCGTGCGCGCGGGCGTCCACGGCGGCCTTGATCAATTCGCGGTTCAGGTAGCGCAGGTCGTCGCGCGTGCCGAGGAAGGCGACGTCGATCGTCTTGGCCGAGCACTCCACCACGCTCCAGTCCGCCGGCGGCTGGATCGCGAGCGGAACGTCGGTGACGAGCGTGGAGTTGCTGGTGGCGGCGCGGATGGCGTACCAGACGACCACGGCGGCGACGAACGCCACCGCGCGGGTGCCGTTGCGCGTGCCGAGGAACTCAAGGATTTTTCGGGGATTCTTCAAATTCGCGCTCCATCAGCTCTTCGGTGCGGGCCACGCCGGCGGGGGAGAGATCGAGGTTGCGGCGCAGGCGCTGCCAGCGGCTCTTCTGGGTCTGCCCGCCGCGCATCAGCACCGACGACAGGATGCGGCGCAGGCGCTCTTCGTCCAGCCCGCGGATCAGCCGGCCCTTGTACGCCAGGGAAATCGCCCCGGTTTCCTCCGACACCACCACCACCACCGCGTCGCTTTCTTCCGACAGCCCCACGGCCGCGCGGTGCCGCGTGCCCGTCTTGCCGATGTCGCGCGAGGACAGCGGAAAGACGCAGCCGGCCGCGCGGACGCGGTCGCCTTCGATGATCACGCCGCCGTCGTGCAGTGCCGTGCGCGGATAGAACAGCGTGGCCAGCAGGTCGGCGGACACCAGCGAATCGAGCCGCGTGCCGGTTTCCTGCACCGCGAGCGTCCCGATTTCCCGCTCGATGGCGATCAGCGCGCCGATCTTGCCCTCGGCCAGCCGCGAGACGGCGCGGACGATCTCGTCCAGCGTGCCGCGCTCGCGCTGCGTGGAAAAGACGTGCTGTTTGCCCAGCTCCGCGAGGGCGCGGCGGATTTCGGGCTGGAAAATGACGATGAACGCCACGACGAGATAGACCGACAGCTGCTGCAGCAGCCAGTTCAGCGTGTCGAGGTTGAACATCCGCGTCAGCACCAGCATCGCCACGATCGCCGTGACGAAGCCCAGCAGCACCTGCGCGCCGCGCGTCCCCCGGAAGAACAGGATCGTGTAGTAGAACAGCACCGCCAGGACGAGGATTTCCAGCAACCCGCCCACGCCGGGGAGGGGAATCCGCCGAAATGCATCTAGCCACGCGCCGTCCATGGCGACAATTTGCCACGCGCCCCCGCCCCGCGCAAGCGCCAAAGCCCGACGTGGGGTAGAATGGAAGACATGAAACGCGCACTTGCCATCGCCGCGGCGCTGGCGGCGGGCCTCGCGGCCGCCGTCGCCGCGCCGGAACGCCCGGAGGAACCGTCCATGGAAAAAATCGTCAAGACCGACGCCGAATGGCGCGCGCTGCTCACGCCCGAGCAGTATCGGATCACGCGCCGCCAAGGCACCGAACGCGCCTGTTCGGGCGCGTTTTTCGACCACCACGCGCCGGGCACCTACGCGTGCGTCTGCTGCGGCCTGCCGCTGTTTTCGTCGGACGCCAAGTTCGAATCCGGCACCGGTTGGCCGAGCTACTTCCGGCCCATCGCGCCGGACCGCGTCGTCCTGCGCGAGGATCGCAGCCTGGGCCTCGTGCGCGCGGAGGTGCTCTGCGCGCGGTGCGACGCCCACCTCGGCCACGTCTTCGAGGACGGGCCGCGGCCCACCGGCCTGCGCTACTGCATCAATTCCGTTGCCCTGCGCTTCGAGCCGCTTCCGGCGGACAAATGAAGCCGATAGGCGACCGAGCGCGCGGCTGGGCGGAGGGCTTTCCGCCGGTCGAGCCGCCGCGGGCGCGGACGCTGATTCTCGGCACGCTGCCGAGCGCGGAATCCATCCGCCAAGGCCAGTACTACGCCCATCCGCGCAACGCCTTTTGGCCGATCATGGGCGCGCTGTTCGGCGCGGGCCGGGACCGGCCGTATCCGGCGCGGCTGCGGCGGCTCGCGGCGCGCGGCGTGATCCTGTGGGACGTGCTGCGCGCGGCGCACCGGCCGGGCAGCCTCGATTCCGCGATCCATCCGCGGCGCCTGGAACCCAACGCGATTCCCGAACTCCTGGCGCGGCATCCGGAACTGGAACGGATCGCATTCAACGGTGCGCCGGCGGAGGCGCTGTTCCGGCGCCACGTGGCGCGGAAATGCGGCGCGCGGCTCGCCGCCCTCGAACTCGTGCGCCTGCCCTCGACCAGCCCGGCCCACGCCGCGCGCACCTTCGCGCAGAAGCTCGCCGCCTGGCGGGAAATTCTCGGTCCGCCGGCCCGCCCGGCCGCGGCGGGGGCGGAACCTCACCGCCCGCGGGCGAACAAGCCCAGCAGGATGGAAACGACGACGATCACGGACAGCCGCAAGCTGAGCCGCGGCCGGCGCCGGTCGCCGGGATAGGTGAAGGACTTGTAGAACGCGCCGCGGAGCAGGCGCGCCAGGCGATGCTGGATGCGCGGCCGTCGCGCAAAATAAGTGGCCAGGAAGAGCAGCGCGATCAGCGCGACGAAAAGCCCGGCCGCGACGTATTTTCCGGACGCGAACAGCAAGCCCGCGCACGCGAACAGCGGAAACGCGACGAAGGCCAGGACGTCGTCTTCCGTCTGCATGGCGGCCATTTGCACGTCCAGCGAACGGTGAGGATCCCCGACGGGCGGAGGCGTCGGCACGTGGTTGGGCGGCGGCGGCCCGCGGCCGGTCACCGTGAAACCGACGACGGGCGACGTGTCCAAATCCCCCGCCCGGGCGCCGGGGTTGGGATACGGCATCCCCGCCCGCCGGAGCGGGCGGATGGGCGTCAGCTTGCGATTTTCGCGCGGAGCGTTCACGGGGCGACCTCCGGCACAGAATACGGCCCCGCCCCGGCGCGCGGCAAGCCCATCCGGTCGGAAGCGACCGGGACCAAGGCGCGGCTTTCAGTCCGCCGGATCAAGCGCGACGGGAAACAGGCCGCGGACGGAATTGAGCAGGAAGACGCGCGCGGCGGCGCGGAGTTCGGCGCGGGCGATGCGCCGTTCGCGCAGCACGCCGCGGGCCAGCAGTTCGGCGCGGGCGACGCCGGGCAGCAGGCCGCATTCCGCGGGCGGCGTGCACAGCGCGCCGTCGATCTCGACGGCGAGATTGGCGATCGTGGACTCGGTGACTTCGCCTTCGGCGTTGAACAGGATCACGTCGTCGCGGTCGGGAAAGTCGGCTTGGGCTTCTTCGTAGACGCGGCGCTGCGTGGTCTTGTGGTGGAGGAAGACGTCGCTCCGATCCACGGGGCGGCGCGCCAGCGCGACGCGGAAGAACGGGCCGGAGGCGAGAGGAACGAGGGGCGCGGACTGGAGGGTCGGCGTGCCGTCTTCGGCGAGAAGAAGGCGGAGGCGTTGCGGGGCGGGAGAAAAGGTGCGGGCGAGCGTTTCGATTGCCGCGCGGACGCGGGCGAGGTCGCACGGAAAATCGAAGTAGTCCGCGGAAGAGCGCAGGCGCGCCAGATGCAGTTCGAGCAGGCGGATGCCGTCGGCGGGCGTCCACAGCATGGTTTCGAGCAAGGCAAACTCCGGCCGGGGCGGCGCGGACAGGATGCGCGCCTTCGCGCGGCACTCGGCCTGCTCGGCGGCGCAGTCCGAATGCCAGACGATGCCGCCGCCGACGCCGTATTCGGCGCGCCGCGCGCGGAGATCGAGCTGCAGCGTGCGGATGGCGACGTTGAATTGCGCGCGGCGGCCGGGGGCGAGGTGCCCGATGGCGCCGGTGTAGATCCCGCGCGGCGCCGTTTCGAGGGCGGCGATGAGCGCCATGGTGCGGGCCTTGGGCGCGCCCGTGACGGACGCCGGCGGAAAAGCGGCCGCGAACACGTCCGCGACCGAAGCGTCCGTTTCGGCGACGACCGTCGAAACGAGCTGCCAGACGGTGGGATATTTTTCGAGCCGGCAGAGCGCGGGCGCTTGGACGGTGCCGGGCCGGGCGACGCGGCCGAAGTCGTTGCGGACCATGTCGACGATCATGAGGTTTTCGGCGCGGTCTTTTTCGGAAGCGGCGAGCGCGGCGGCCTGCGCGCGATCCCGGGCGGCGGAAGCGCCGCGGGGAGCGGTGCCCTTCATGGGGCGCGATTCCAGGCGGGAGCCGTCGCGGTGGAAGAAAAGCTCGGGCGAGGCGCTGCACAGGCGCCAGGGGCCGGCGGCGACGTAGGCGCCGAAGGGCGCGCGCTGGGCGTGGACGAGCGTCAAGAAGGCCTGCCAGGGATCGAGTTCGCACGCCGCGCGGACCAGGCGGTGGGTGAAATTGACCTGATAGGTGTCGCCCGCGCGAATGCGGCGCTTGATTTCGGCGAAGGCCGTTTCGTAGGCCGCGGGCCGGAGATCGGCCAACCAGCCGTCCGGGAGAGCCACGGCGGCCGGCGGCAGTTCGCACGGTTCGGGTTCGTCGTAGAGTCCGAACCACAGGAGCGGCAACGCGCCGGGCGGGCGCACGACGAGCGCGGGATCGAACGCCGGCGCGGCTTCGTAGGCGATCCAGCCCGCGGCGTGGAGGCGGCGAGCTTCCACGGCCTGTTCGACTTCGCGCAGGCGCGGCTGGACGTCGTCGAGGCGTTCGGCGGAAACCACGGCGACGGGGTTTTGGAACCGGAGCCAGCGGTCAGAGGCGTCGTCGCGGAGGACGACTATGTTGTCCGTGGGGTTTTCGGGCGCGGGATGCACGGCGGAGGATTAAGCGCGCGGTCGGGGCCGGATTCAATCCCGAAGGTTTTCCACGGAGTGGAAAAAGTTTCGGCGATTTTTCCATGGAGTGGAAAAACTT
>CAYTEK010000080.1:0-13301 GCA_964436715.1 uncultured Verrucomicrobiota bacterium
CGCAAGATGGCGGGGCTGCGAGGTTTCTTCGCGGGCACGCACGGAGGGCGCGTTCCGCGAAGAAACCACGCAGCCCTACGCGTCCTTGGGGCGCGTCTCGTCCCTGTCCCACCGGAAAACTCGGTGCATCTCTGTGGACTCTGTGGTGAACAAGGCCGTTCGTTTGACAGGTCCATCCGATTGGCGTGTATTTGCGTTGATTCGCGGTTGAATCTCGTCGCTTTGCGGCGCACAATCCGGCCATGAAACCGTGGAGAATATCGCGCAAGGACGTGCTGGGGCTGAAGTTCGCGTGTCCGGACTGCGGACAGCACGTGGATGCGGGGCGGGAGCTGTTCGGCGAGTTGGTGGAGTGTCCCACCTGCGGCAAGCTGATGCAGGTGCCGGACCTGAAGAACGCGCCGGGCGACATGCCGCCGAAGCGGATGCCGAAGGCGCCGCGCAAGGCGCAATGAGCGGGGGCCGCGGCAAGGGCGGCGGGTGCGGGCTGCTGCTGCTGGTGCTGCTGGCGGCGGCGCTCGGTTTCGCGTGGGCGCAGGCGTATCCGTTCCTGGCGCGGCAGGCGCCGGTGCCGGCGGACGTGCTCGTGGTCGAGGGCGGGATGAGCGATGAACTGCTGGCGCAGGCGGCGCGTGGGGCGGAATCGAACGGGGTGCAGAAGATCGTGGCGACCGGCGGCCCGATCGAATTGGGCGGCTATCTGGTCGCGTGGAAGACCTACGCGGAGATGACGAAGGCGCGGTTGAAGAAACTGGGGCTGGACGATAAGTTCGAGTTGGCGGCGGTGCCGGCGGAGAAGGTGCGGCGGGGCCGCACGCGGGAGTCGGCGCGGGCGTTGGGGGCGGCGCTAGGCGCGTACCCGGCGGCGTTCAATCTGGCGAGCGAGGGGCCGCACGCGCGGCGGAGCTGGCGGGCGTTTCGCGACGAGTTCGCGGGGCGGGCGGAGGTGGGCAGCGTGGCGCTGACGCCGACGGCGTACGGCCGCGAGGATTGGTGGACGTGCTCGGAGGGCGTGCGGGCGATGATCGGCGAGGCGATCGCGTACGGCTACGACCTGTTGCCGATCAGCGGCGAAGAATAAAGCCAGCGGGAAAGGCTTTGGAAAAACGAGGCGGCAAAACGAAGGCCCGTCTTTTCCGCCCTGGCGTTCCGCGACCGACCTCTCGCGTACACGAGTACGGCTCGGGTCGCCCGCAAAACGCCATCATCGGAAAATCCGGGCGCTTATTTTGCCGATAGCTCCCCGCGTTTTTCCAAATCCTTTCCCGCGCCTGCCCAACCTGCGGTTCGCGGACACATGAAGCCCGGGAATCTGGGCGAAGGAATATTCCTGCGAAACAGCCCCGTCCAAACCCGAAAGAAACCCTCTGCATCCACGTCCTTCGGTGGGCAATGGGGGTTTGCCATGGAAATGAACCGGTGGTTCGAAATGGCTTTCCACCGGCTGAACCGTGAACTGTGCACCCGAGTTTGCCGCGTCTTGGCGGCAAGCATTCGGGTTTTGTTGTAGGCCGGGGCGGCGACCCGGTCTCTTGGATTATCCTGACCTCTGACCTCTGAACCCCGACCTCTTCACCCTGCCCTCTGTTTCCACTTTCGTTTACCGTTTTTTGTGGGCAAGCGGGGCGGGAGTGGGGTATAGAAAGGCGGAAGACAGGAGAACATCCCATGAAAGCCATCCACATCTTGCTCGGCTTGGTCTTGTTTCTCGCGTTCGCGGCGGGCGGCGCGGCGTTGATCGTGTCGCCGCAATATCCGGACTTCATCCAGATGGCGATCGCGTTCGGCGCGAGCTGGCCGGACGGGCTGAAGGTGGCGGCGGGCGTGGTCGCGGTGCTGGCGCCGCTCGCGTATCTCCTGACGGGCGCGGCGAGCCGGCGGCGGAAGTCGTTCATCACGTTCGTGAACGAAAACGGGACGGTGAGCGTGGACACGGCGGCGGTGCAGGAATACCTGAACGTCCTGAAGAACGAATTCGCGGCGGTGCTGTGGCTGAAATCGAAGCTGCGGGTGGTGCGCGGCGCGCTGGAGGTGGGGCTGGTGCTGGGCGTGCGGGACGGCACGCGGATTCCCGAATTGTGCAAGCTGATGCAGGAACGCACGCGCGAACTGCTGGAAGAACACCTCGGCACCTGCGACTTGGCGGGCGTCGCGGTGGAAGTCGCCGAAATCAAGTCGCGGAAGAAACCCGCGGGCGCGGCGACGGAAGAACCGGCGTAGGGCGCGGGGGCGGAGGAACCATGGACTGGGACGCATTCGCCGAAGGGCATCTGGACGCGGCGCACGAAGTGCTGACGACGCTGCGGCCGGCGATCGAAGCGGTGGCGGCGGGCATGGCGGAGCGGCTGCGCCAGGGCGGCAAGGTGCTGGCCTGCGGCAACGGCGGCAGCGCGGCGGACGCCCAGCATTTCGCGGCGGAACTCGTGAACCGCTTCCAGCGGGAGCGCAAGCCCTACGCGGGCCTCGCGCTGACGACGGACACGTCGGTGCTGACGTCGATCGGCAACGACTACGATTTCAGCCAGGCGTTTTCCAAGCAGGTGGAAGCGCTCGGCCGCAAGGGCGACGTGCTGCTGGCGATCTCGACCAGCGGCAACGCGGCGAACGTGTGCCGCGCGGCGGAAGCCGCGAAGGCGGCGGGGATCTGGACGGTCGCGCTGTGCGGCGGCAAGGGCGGCCGGCTCGCCGCCGCGGCCGACGTGGCGCTGTGCGTGGGCAGCACGCGCATCACGGCGCGCATCCAGGAAGGGCATGCGATGATCATCCACGCCCTGTGCGAATTGATCGAAGAACAACTGGCCGGCTGAAGCCGGTCCGGGGGCGGGGCGGAAAGCGCGCGACGAGCGCAGAGAGGACATCCATGAACAAGACGAAGACTCCGGACGTGGTGGTGGTGGGCTCGGTGGCGTTCGACAGCGTGCAGACGCCGAAGGCGGCGCACGAAAAGCTGCTGGGCGGCTCGGCGAGCTACACCAGCATCGCCGCGGCCCTGTTCGCCAAGACCGGCGTCGTGGGCGTCGTGGGCGAGGATTTTCCGCGGGAATACTTCGACATCTTCGAAAAGGCCGGCGTGGATACGCAGGGGCTCCAGCAGGAGAAGGGCAAGACCTTCCATTGGAGCGGCGTCTACGAGGACAACATGAACAACCGGCGCACGAACTGCACCGACCTCAACGTGTTCGCCCATTTCAATCCGGTGATTCCGGAAGCGTATCGGACGAGCCCGTACCTGTGCCTGGAGAACATCGCGCCGGCGCTGCAGGCGCGCGTGCTGGACCAGATGGAAAAGCCGAAATTCACCGTGCTGGACACGATGGACCTGTGGATCAACACCACGCGTGAAGAGCTGATGAACGTGATCCGGCGCGTGGACCTGCTGACGGTCAACGAGCACGAGGCGCGACACCTGACCGGCAAGGGTTCGCTGCTGAAGGCGGCGAAGAAGATTTTGGACATGGGGCCGAAGTACGCGCTGATCAAGAAAGGCGAGCACGGGGCGTTCCTGATGTCGCAGGACGACATCCTGATCGTGCCGGCGTGGCCGCTGGTGGAGGTGATCGATCCGACGGGGGCGGGCGACACGTTCGCGGGCGGGCTGCTGGGCACGCTGGCGGCGCTGGGCGGCGTGACGCGGGAGAACCTGCACAAGGCGCTGGTGAACGCGACGGTGACGGCCGCGTACACCTGCGAGGCGTTCAGCGTGGATCGCCTGCGGCAGATCACGCGGGCGGAGCTGGAGGAGCGCGCCAAGGCCTTCCGCCGCATGCTGCCGTAGGGCGGCGGGGCGAAACAGCGGGGAACGAGGATTTCTTCCGCATTTTGACGGCGCGGGAACCAACCCGCGCCTTTTTCGTTCTGCCGTTTCGCGGGCGACCTCTCGCCGATCCCGACCTCTTGCAGAATCGGGACTCGGATCGTCCGCAAAGCGGCATCTCCGAACAATTCGCGGGTTATTCCCGCGCAACAGCCCCGTCCCAATCCGGAAGAAATCCCCGGCATTCGCAACCTGTCGGTGGGGCTTGGCTCGTCGATTTGCTGTAGGCCGGGGCGGTGACCCGGCGCCGGGATCGTCCTGACCTCCGACCTCTGTTTTCTGCCGTTCCCTGAACTTTGTCGCCCGCGCGCTTGACGGGCCGCGGGCGGGGGGCGACAATACCGGGCGATGAACGGTTTTGCGTGGATCGAGCACTTCGAAGGCGCGCCGTGGCTGTCGGGCGGCGCGGCGCTGCACGTGCTGCTGTTCGTCGCGGTGGCGCTGCATGCGCTGCGGCACCGGCGGCGCGCGGATTCGACGCTGCTGTGGCTGTTCGCGACCTGGTCGGTGCCGGTGTTCGGGGCGCTGCTCTACGCGATGTTCGGCGTGGATCGCGTGCCGAAGGAGCGCTGGCAGCGGAGCGTGCAGCGCCGGGTGCGCATGGACGGCGCCCGCGATGCGGCGACGGGCGACGTGCTGCCGGAGGCCTATTGGCGGTCCATGGGCAAGGCCGCGGCGACGCCGGAGGACGAATGGGTGCGCGAACTCGACCGCCCGCTGGCGGTCCTGCTGGAGAATTTTCCCCTGCTGGGCGGCAACCGGATCACGCCGCTGCTGACGGGCGACGAGGCGTTCCCGAAGATGCTCGACGCGATCCGCGAGGCGCGGCACCACGTGCATCTGCAGTCGTTCATCATCGGCAACGACGCCGTGGGGCGCGAGTTCATGGAAGCCGTCGCGGCGAAGGCGCGCGCCGGCGTGCGGGTGCGGGTGCTCTACGACCGGTTCGGCTCGTCGCACGCGCTGTGGGGCGGCCTGTTCCGCAAATACCGGAAGGTGCCGAACCTGACCCTCGCGGGCTGGACGCAGTCGAACCTCTTCCGCAAGCAGCTGCACTTCAACCTGCGCAACCACCGCAAGGCGCTGATCGTGGACGGGCGCATCGGCTTCACGGGCGGCGTGAACCTGAACGAATACTCGCGCAGCAACGGGCGGCAGGCGGCGATCCAGGACTACCACTTCCGGCTGCTGGGTCCCATCGTGCAGGAACTGCAGTACTCCTTCCTGCGCGACAGGCACGTGATGACGGAGGAAGATCCGGTGCAGCTGCTCAGCGCGCAGCATTTCCGGCGCCTGCCGCCGGAGGGCGCCGCGCTGGCGCGCGTGGTGAACAGCGGACCGTCGTCGGATTTGCGCGTGGCGGTGGACCTGTTCTTCAACGCGGTGAACGCGGCGCAGAAGCAGGTGTTCATCATCACGCCGTATTTCCTGCCGTCGGAGGATTTGCTGCGGGCGCTGCGGTTGGCGGCGCTGCGGGGCGTGCGGGTCTATCTGGTGGTGCCGGAGAAGAGCAACCACTGGTACACGACCTGGGCCGCCCGCGCGACGTACGAGGACCTGCTGGAAGCCGGCGTGCGCATCTTCGAGCGCCGGCCGCCGTTCATCCACGCGAAGGCGATGACGGTGGACGACCGCATGGCGGTGGTGGGCTCGTCGAATTGGGACTACCGCAGCCTGTACTCGAACTACGAGACCAGCCTGGCGGTGTACGACGCGGAAATGGTCATGCACCTGAAGATGCTGATGACCGAGGATCTCCACGCGAGCCGCGAGGTGCCGCTGGTGGACTTCAAGCGGCGGCCGATCCGCCAGCGCTACCTGGAAAACGCCTGCGGCCTGCTGGCGCCGCTGCTCTGACGCCGGCCGCGGTTTCCCGTGCGGCAAGGCGCCGCCGGGGCCCAGGCGGCGTCGGGCCGCATGGGAACGGGGATTTTCGCGCGGGGAACGGGGGGAAAGGGTTGCGCGGCGGAAACCGAGGGGCTAAGATGGCGCTTTCGTTGAAACTTCCACAAGGAGCGCGCATGAACAGAGTCATTCGGCTGGGCGGAACGGCGGCGTTGGCCGTCGGGTTGGCGTGGAGCGTCGGTTGCGGCAAGCGGGAGGCGGCCGGCGGCGCCGCGGCCGCGGAGAAGACCTCCAAGCTGACCTACAGCGTGTTTTTCCCGCCGATGCACGTCCAGGCCAAGGCGGCCATGGATTGGGCGCAGGAAATCGAAACGCGCTCCGGCGGCCGGATCCAGATCACGGTGCATCCGGGCGGTTCCCTGACGAAGGCCGACCAGTGCTGGCAGGGCGTGGTCAACGGCATTTCCGACCTGGGCATGAGCTGCTTCGCGTACACGCCGGGCCGGTTCCCGCTGCTGGAGGCCCTGGACCTGCCGCTGGGCTGGCCCGACGGCCTCGCCGCCACGCGCGTGGCCACGGCGCTGACGGCGAAGTACAACCCCGCCGAAATCCAAGGCGCGAAGATCCTCTACGTGCACGCCCACGGCCCCGGCATCCTCGCCACCAAGAAACCCGTGCGCGCGCTGGCCGACCTCAAGAACATGAAGATCCGCGGCACGGGCCTCTCCGCCGGCATCGCGACGGCGCTGGGCGCGACGGCCGTCGGCATGCCGCAGCCGGAAACCTACGACGCGCTGCAGAAGGGCGTCGTGGAAGGCACGTTCTGCCCGATCGAGACGCTCAAGGGCTGGAAGCAGGGCGAAGTCGTCGAATGCATCACCGACACGAAGGCCATCGGCTACACGACGGCGATGTTCGTGGCGATGAACCAGAAGACGTGGGAAGCGCTGCCCGCCGACCTGCAGCAGATCGTCGCCGACGTCAGCGCGGCCTGGGTGGACAAGCATGGCGAGGCCTGGAACCAGGCCGACGCGGAAGGGCTGGAGTTCGTGAAGAGCCTGAACCGCGAAATCATCGCCCTGTCGCCCGAGGAAGAAGCGCTCTGGAAGGCGCAGGTGGCGCCGATCGTGGACAAGTACCTGGCGCAGGCCGCGGAAAAGGGCCTGCCCGGCGCGGACTTCCTGAAGGACGCGCAGGCGCTGATCGCCGCGGCCCGCGCGCCGCAGCCATGAGTCCGCTGTCGGGCACCAGCGCGCGCACGGGCCTGCTGCGCTGGACGACGCACGCGCTGGCCGCGGTGGGCGGCTGCGCGGTGGCGGGCATCATCGCGGTGACGGTCGGCGACGTGGTCGGGCGCCAGGTCGGGCTGCCGGTGAAAGGGGCCTACGATCTGGTGCGGGTGCTGGGGGCGATCGCGATGGTCTGCGCGCTGCCGCTGACCAAGGCGGTCAAGGGGCACATCGCCATCGAGTACTTCTTCCAGAAGCTAGGCGCGCGCGGCCGCGCGGCGACGGACACGCTCATGCGCCTGGTCCTGCTGGCGCTGTTCGCGCTGCTGGCGTGGCAGTTCGTCCTGCAGGGCAACGCGTTCCTGGAGAGCGGCGAAACGACGACCACGCTGCACATGCCGATGTTCTGGGTGCCGTGGCTCGCGGCGCTCGCGTGCCTCGTCACCGCCGGCGTGACGCTGTGGCACCTGCTGCATCCGGGCCGGTCCATGATCCGGCCGCGCTGAGATGACCGAGCTGCAAATAGGTTTGGCGGGGATCGCGCTGCTCTTCGCGCTGCTGGCGACGAGCATGCCGGTGGCCTTCGCGATGACGCTCGTGGGGCTCGGCGGTTTCGCCGCGGTGGTGAACGTGCCCGCCGCGCTGCACGTGCTGGCGACGGACTACTACGACACGTTCTCGAGCTATGGGCTCACGGTGATTCCGCTGTTCGTGTTCATGGGGCAAGTGGCGTTCCACACGGGCATCAGCAAAAAGCTGTTCGATGCGGCGCAAAGCTGGTGCGGCTGGCTGCGCGGGGGGCTGGCGATGGCCACGGTTGGCGCCTGCACGGCGTTCGGCGCGATCTGCGGGTCCGGGCCGGCGACGGCCGCGACGATGGCCGCGGTGGCCCTGCCGGAAATGAAGCGCTACAAGTACCATCCCGGTTTCGCGGCGGGCGCGGTGGCGGCCGGCGGCAGCATCGGCATGATGATTCCGCCCAGCATCGTCTTCATCGTCTACGGCGTGATGACGGAGCAGAGCATCGGCAAGCTCTTCATCGCGGGGATCGTGCCGGGCCTGCTGATCGCCGCGCTCTTCGCGGCGACCATCGCGCTCGCGTGCGCGCTGCGGCCCGGCCTGGCGCCGGCGGCGACGGCGACGAGCTGGCGGGAACGGTTCCGCGCGCTGGCGGGCGTGGGCGAGACGCTGGCGCTGTTCGCGCTGGTGATGGGCGGCATGTTCGCGGGCTGGTTCACGCCGACGGAGGCCGCCGCCATCGGCGCGGCCGGCAGCGTGGCCATCGCCCTGCTGGGCCGCAAGTGCAGTTTCCGGATGCTGGCGACGGCGATGGGCGAAACCCTGCGCACGTCGTGCATGGTGCTGGTGATCGTGGCCGGCGCGACGGTCTTCGGCCATTTCCTGCAGATCACGAACGTGCCGACGGAACTGGCGGCCTGGATGGCGGGCCTGCCGCTGCCCGGCTGGGGCATCCTGCTGACGATCATCGCCTTCTACCTCGTCGCCGGCGCCTTCCTCGACGCCTTGGCGCTGGTGATGCTGACCATTCCGATCTTCTACCCGGTGGTGCTGGACCTCGGCTACGATCCGATCTGGTTCGGCGTGATGATCGTGCTCGTGACGCAGATGGGCGTGATCTCGCCGCCGGTGGGCGTGAACGTGTACGTGGTCAGCGGCATGGACCGGGCCGTGCCGCTGCAGAGCGTGTTCAAGGGCGCGCTGCCGTTCCTGGCGGCGCTGGTCGTCGCGGCGCTGCTGCTGCTGGCGTTCGCGAAGATCGTCACGCTGGCGACGAGTTGGGTGAAATAGGCGCGGAGGGAGGCGGACCATGGGCGAAGCGATCCGGCACGAGAACTTCAAGAAGATCCTTTTCTGCACCGATTTTTCGGAGAACGCGGACCGCGCGTTCGTTTTCGCGGCGAATGCGGCCGTGCGCAACGTCGGCTGCGAACTGCACCTGCTGCACGTCATTCCCGAGCCGCCGGCGCAGTTCTGGAAGGGCTACATCTACGAAGTGGACGAAGACGTGGATGCGCGCGCCAAGCGCGAGATCGACGCCAAGCTCGCGGAGGCCTATCAGCCGCGCGTGCCCGCGGGGGTGAAGCTGGTGATCGCCATGCGCATCGGCGAGGCCCGCCACAAGATCCTGGAATACGCGCAGGAGCAGGACGTCGATCTGATCATCCTGGGCCGGCAGGGAGCGGGCGCGGTGGGCAAGATCCTGTTCGGAAACGTCACGGAGCGCGTCGTGCGCAAGGCCGACTGCCCCGTGCTGGTGATTCCGCCCTCGCCGAAATAGGCGCCGCGCGCGGCCGGCGATTTTCCGTTGCGCGCGGAAATGGGCGGGGACTATACTGCCGCGCATGAAAGACCGCGCGCCCGCATCCGAATCCGCCGCCCTGCGAGTGCTGTTCGTGGCCTCGGAATGCGCGCCCTACGCGAAGTGCGGCGGGCTGGGGGACGTCGTGGCGAGCCTGCCGAAGGCCCTGCGGCGCCTGGGGGTGGATGCGCGCGTGGCGCTGCCGCTCTATGCGTCCATCGACCGCGCGAAATTCGGCCTGCGCGAGGAACCGCCCTGCCGCGTCGCCTGCGGCGGCGGCGAGGTGAACGGCTGCGGCATCTGGCGCGGCACGGCCGACGGCGACGTGCCGGTCTGGTTCGTCGAGCACAACCGCTTTTTCGCGCGCGGGGGCATCTACGACGAGCGCGGCGCCGAATTCGGCGACAACGCCTTCCGCTTCGGCCTGCTGTGCATGGCGGCGGCGCAGCTCTGCCGCGACCGCGACTGGTTGCCGGACGTCGTCCACGTCCACGACTGGCCGACGGCGGTCTTGGCGGTGCTGCTGGACGCGTGGCGCAAGGCCGGCGTGCCGTTCGGCCGCGCGGGCAGCGTCCTGACGATCCACAACCAGGGCTACCAGGGCTATTATCATCCGTCGGCGCTGGGCTACCTGGGCCTCGGGCCGGACTATTTCGCGCCCGACGCGCTGGAGGCGTGGGGCAAGATCAACCTGCTCAAGGGCGGCATCCAGTTCGCGGACGCGATCACGACGGTTTCGCCGACCTACGCCAAGGAAATCCTGGGCGAACCCGGCGGCAACGGCCTGTCGGGCTATTTGCAGAAGCGCGGCGACGATTTCGCCGGCATTCTCAACGGCGCGGACTACGACGTGTGGAATCCGGAAAACGACCGGAAGATCCCGGCGACTTTCCGGGCGGAATCGCTGATCGGCAAGGGGCTGTGCAAGCAGGAACTGCAGGCGCAGCTGGGCCTGGCGCCGGATCCGACCGCGCCGCTGTTCGGCATCGTGACCCGGCTGGCCGCGCAGAAGGGCACCGACCTCATGCGCGCGGCGCTGCCGCGCGCGCTGGCCGAGCGGAAGCTCCAGCTCGCCGTGCTCGGCGCGGGCGAAGCCGCGGACGAGAATTTCTTCCGCTGGCTGGCGCGGGCCCATCCCGGCCGCGTCGCGGTGGAAATCGGCTATTCCGAGGAACTGTCGCACCGCATCCAGGCCGGTTCGGATTTCTTCTTGATGCCGTCGCTGTTCGAGCCGTGCGGCCTGAGCCAGCTCTACGCGCTGCGCTACGGTTCGCTGCCGGTGGTGCACGCCACGGGCGGCCTCGAAGACACGATCGAGCAATACAACGAAGGCGAAGGCCGCGGCACCGGCTTCAAGTTCTACGCGCCGACGGCCGCAGCGTTCGGCGACGCCATCGCGTGGGCCGTGGACACGTGGTACGAACGACCGAGCCACGTCACGCAGATGCGCGAACAGGCCATGCGGGTGCGCTTCGACTGGGAGACCTCGGCGCGGCGCTACGTGGACGTCTATCGCCGCGTGGCGGCGAAACGGGCCTGAGCGCGTCGTGAAGACGGTCGGCATCGTGCTGGCGGCGGGGGCGTCGCAGCGCATGGGGAGTCCCAAGGCGTTGTTGCGCGGGGCGGACGGCGCGCCGCTGGCGGCGCGGCAGGCGGCCAGCCTGCGCGCGGGCGGCTGCGAGCCGGTGGCCGTCGTGCTGGGGTCGGAAATCGAACGCATCCGGCGCGCACTGCCGCCGGAACTGGCGACGGCGGAAAATCCGCGCTGGGCGCAGGGCCGCGCCAGTTCGCTCCAGGCCGGCATCGCCGCGTTTCCGGAGGCGGACGGCTATCTGTTCTTGCCGGTGGACGCCGTGGGCGCGCGGCCCGCGACCGTGCGCGCCGTGCTGGCGGCGGCGGCGCAGGAGCCCGCGGCGATTTGGCGGCCGACGCATCGGGGCGCGCCGGGGCATTTGCTGTGGCTGCCGCGCGCGGCGGCGCAGGAGCTGCTGGCGCTGCCCGCGGATGCCCGGGTGGACGAATGGGCGCGCGCGCGTTCGCGGGCGCTGGAGGTGGACGACCCCGCCATCCTGCGCAACGCCAACACGCCCGCGGAATGGGCGGCTTTGCAAGGCGCGCCTTGAGCGTCGAGAAATTCCACAAGGCGCCGGAAACGTCCGGCGCCGGAGCATGAAAAAGCCGGCGAGCATCGCCCGCCGGCTTGCGAGAAACCGGGACGATCACCACTCCACGGGCTCGTTCCACTCGGGAACGGTGTCGCCGACGCGGGGCTTCAGCTTGGCCTTGGGCTCGTCCTGCTTTTCCTTCTTCTCGGCCTTTTCCTTCTTGTCGCCATTCTTCTTGGCCTTCTTTTCGGCCTTGGCTTCCTTGGCGGCGGGCTTTTCTTCCGAGACGGGGGAGACGACGGACGCGCCTTCGTCGGCCGCCGGCGCTTGCTCTTGCAGGGCTTGCATGGCGGCATCGACTTCTTCGGTCGTGACGGGTTCTTCCGCGGCAGGGGCCGCTTCTTCGGCGATCGGCGCGGCTTCTTCGACCGCGGGGGCTTCTTCGACCGCGGCGGGAATTTCTTCTGCGGCGGGCGCGACTTCCGCCGGCACCGCTTCGGCCGGGATTTCCTCGGCGACCGGGGCGACCTCTTCGGCCACCGGCTCCTCTTCGGCGGCGGGAGCCGCGAGGAGGTCGGCGAACGGATCTTCTACCGGCGCTTCGGCGGCGGGGGCGACTTCTTCGGCCGCGGGCGCGGCTTCGATCGGCGCGACCTCGGCGGGAACTTCTTCCGCGACGGGTGCGGCTTCGGGAGCCGGCTCGGCCGCGAGGAGATCGGCGAACGGATCTTCGACCGGCGCATCGGCGGGAGCCGCTTCGACGGCGGCGGGGGCTTCGGCTGCGGCGGGCGCTTCCGCGACGGCTGCGGCGGGCGCGGCATCGGTGGCCGGCGCTTCGGCGGCGGGTTCGTCGCCGAGACCGGCGAGCAAGGCATCCAAATCGTCTTCTTGGGCGAAGGCGGGGAGGGCGAGAGCCAACGAGCAAACCAACGGGATCAACCAGCGCAACATAGCGGTCTCCTTTTCAGTAAGTAATCAGGGCGAAAGATAGCCCAAGCGGCCGGGGCGGCGCAACGGATTTATGTGAAGAAAACGTAAAACGCTTAGAGGTTTTCGAGCGCGTCGCGCACCAAGCGGCCGGCGGCCCAGCGGCGGTATTCGGCGGTGGACCGGATGTCGGCGATGGGTTGGACGGCGGTTTGGGCGAGGGCTTCGGCCTCGTCGATCAAGGCCGGGGAGAGGGACTTGCCGACGAGGAACGCTTCCACGGCCCCCAGCCGCACGGGCGTGGCGGCGACGGAGCCGAGGGCGATGGCGGCGGCCCGCACGACGCCTTTTTCCACGAGGATGCGCGAAGCCGCCATGACCTTGCTGATGGCCTGGGCTTGGCGCGTGCCGATCTTGCGGAAGCGTTCCCGGGCCTTGCCTTTCTTGGGCAGGCGGAAGGCCACGACGATTTCGTCGGGCCGCGCGGCGATCTGGCGATAGGCGGTCCAGAATTGCGCCAGCGGCACCTCGCGCGTGCCGGCGCGGGACGCGAGCACGGCGGTGCCGCCGGTGACGAGCAGCGCGGGCGCGGTGTCGCCGGCGGGCGAGGCGTTGGCCGCGTTGCCGCCCAGCGTGCCGCGCGCCTGGATTTGCCGGGCGCCGACGGTCGCGGCCGCCGCGACGAGCGCGGGGACATGCGGCCGGATCTGGACGCAGTCGCGCAGAAACGCGTGGGTGACGCCCGCGCCGATTTCGACGAACTCCGGAAAGATTTCGATGGCCGACAGCTCGGGCAGGTTCCAGACGGACGTCGCGCGCGCGGGGACCGGCACGCCGGCCGCCCACTGCACCATGAGGTCGGTGCCGCCGGCGAGCAGCTTGCCGCGGGTCTTTTCGTCGGCCTGGAGCCGCAGGGCTTCGGCGAGGGTCTTGGGAAAGCGGATGGCGATGTTTTCGGTGGCTTTCATGGTCGGCTTTCGATCATTTCCGCCGGGGCAGGCGGGAAGCGGCGAGTGTCACGGCCTGGATGATCGTGGCGTAGGCGGGGCAGCGGCAGAGGG
>CAYTEK010000081.1:0-7129 GCA_964436715.1 uncultured Verrucomicrobiota bacterium
GCCGCCGCCGTCACGCTCTTCCCGCAACCGCTCTCCCCCACCAGCGCCGTCGTTCGCCCCGCCCGCAGGCACAGCTCCACCCCCGCCACCACTTCCAGCCGCCGCCCATCGTCCAGAAACAAGCCCACGCCCAGCCCCGTCGCCGTCAACACGGCGGCGGGTCCGTCCTTGACGCGTCCGTTCGAATCTGTTGGTTTCATGGCCATGCGCATTGAAACACGAGTCACCGGTTTTATCGAAGAAAATTGTTATTTCGCGACGAACCCCGCCACGCGCGCGACCGTCGTGATCGATCCCGGCGACGACGCCCCGCAACTGCTGGCCCACCTGCGCGCCCAAAACGCCGTCGTCGTCGCCTATCTCCTCACCCACGGCCACGTGGACCACGTCACGGCTCTCGCCGAGCTGTGCGCCGTCCATCCCGCGCCCATCCATCTCCATCCGCTCGACGCCGCCTGGTGCTTTTCCGCGCGCAACAACCTCCCCGGCTTCTACGACGCCCCCGCCGCGCCCCGCGCGCCGCTCGTGTCCGCGCAGGAGGGCGACGTCTTCGAATTCGCCGGCGCGCGCTGGTCCGTCGTCGACACGCCCGGCCACACCCCCGGCGGCATCTGCTGGAAGCTCGAGGACGACCGCGCCCTGTTCACCGGCGACACGCTGTTCCGCGGCACCGCCGGCCGCACCGATCTCCCCGGCGGCGATTCCCGCGCCTTGGCGCGGTCCCTCCGCAAGCTCGCCGCGCTGGACGGCGACTGGACCGTCTACCCCGGCCACGGCGAGCCCACCACCTTGTCCCGCGAACGGCGCGACAACTACTTCCTGCAGTCCTGAAAGGCGGGCGGAACCTTGTCGGCCCGCAACACGACTTCGCAAAGCGGCACGCCCCAGCGGTCGGCGACGTAGGTGCTGCGCCATTCCGCGCCCACGTCTTCCTGGCGCCAGCCGTAGACTCCCAGCACGCGCACGAATTCCACCCGATCGGCCCAAGCGCGGAATTTGCGGGTTCCCTCTCGCGACAGCATGGCCACCGGACAGCAGCCGGCCCGGAGCAGGATGCCGCCGGAATTTTCGGCCCATTTCAATGAATCGCCGACGCGCACGTCGCGCAGGGCATCGGCGATGCGCTGCACGCGGGCTTTCTCGCCACGGCCGGCGAAACCGAGATCGAAATCCGCGGGTCCCAGGATCCGGTAATTCTTCAAGGCCAGCGAAGGCTCCGGAACCGCGGCCGTTTCCCGAACGATCCCCGGCGCTTCGCGCAGCGGTTGCAGCAAGGTCGCGCGCACGTCGGTTCGATCCACCACCGCCAGCGCGCGTTTGGCGCGGGTCATCCCCACGTAAAGCAGGCGCCGGGCTTCTTCCGGCCCGGCCCGCTCGTGGTCCTGCCATGCCCCGGCCACCGCCACCTGCCCGTGCTCGGTGCCCTTGGCGGCATGGATGGTGGACAACCAAACGCCGCCGGCCCCCAGACGCCCGTCCCGGCGGCTGCCCGCCAGATGCTCATGCAGGTGTTCGCACCACTCGTCGGCCAGCGCCGTCTCTTCGGAAAATGCCGCCACGGCATCGGCCAGCAGGTCCGTCCAACGACTGCGACCGCAGGCCGCGCACAAGCCAGCCAGCAGGTTTTGCATGCCCGCGCGGTCGATCTCTTTCCCGGCCTGGTCGCGCAAGCGTTCCAGCAGCCACATGGATTCCCGCATCCGCCAGAACGGCGGCAGGCCCGATCCCGAACGCCGGCTTTCGGAAACCACCCGCACGTTCAGCGGAATGGATTCAGCTTCGGCCACGGAGCGGAAGGCATCGAGATCGTCGTGGTTCACGCCGAGGATGGCCATGTCGGACCAATCCGCGCCGGCCGCGCGCCAGATTTGCACCTGGCGGAGCAGGCCGGCCGTCTGCGCCGCCAAACCCGCCGCGCCGATCAGGCGCACCGGTTCGCCGGGGGGATCGTTCTTGCGCCGGCCATCCACGTGCAGCGGCAGATCGGCCTTCATCCGGCGACGGTTGCCGGCGATGATCCGGCCGGCGGCGGCAAGGATGGCCGCCGTCGAACGGTAGTTCGAGGTCAAGCCATAGATCCCGGCTTCGTAATCCGCTTCAAACCGCCGGATGAACCGGACGTCCGCGCCGCGGAAGCCGTAGATGCTTTGATCGTCGTCGCCCACGGCCAGCAGACCGAGCTTGGCCTCTGGCTCCTGCAAGGTGCGGCCGGCCAAGGCCGAAATCAGATCGTATTGGCCATCGTCCACGTCCTGGTATTCGTCCACGAGAATGAAGCGGAAGCCGGCCAGCAACCGGTCGCGCGCTTCGTCGCGCTCGCCGGGATCGGCGCCGGCCTGTCCTTTCAGGAGCGCGATCGCCTCGTGGATCGGCCGCGCGAAATCCACTTCGGCCGCGACGGACTTTCCGGCCGACGGCGCATCGGCCAGCGCGCGGAACGAGGTGCCCGTCAGGCGCATGGCCAGGGCGTGATAGGTCATCACGGTCACGCCGCGGGCGGCGTCGCCCGCCAATTCGCGCAGCCGCCGGCGCAACTGGACCGCCGCGTCGTGGTTGAAGCACAACGCCAAAATGGACTGCGCGGGCACGTGACGGATCTTGAGCAGCCAGGCGATGCGATGCACGACCGTCTTGGTCTTGCCCGATCCGGGACCGGCCAGCACCAGCAGGTTTTCCTCCTCGCTGGCCTCGACCACGCGGCGCTGCTCGTCATCGCCCAGCTCCTCGACCACGCGACGATAGGCCTCCGCCGTGGCGGCGCGTTCGAGTTCCTTCTTCCGCCCGGGAAAATAGCGTTCCATGAACGCGCGCTTTTCCAGCCGGAAATAATCGAGCACCAACGCCAGCGCGGCTTGGATGCCCTGCAAGCCCTGCCGGGCATATTCCAGCATCACGTGGACCTGGAACGTCTTTTCGTCGTAGTACATCCCCAACGGCGCGTATTCCTTCACGCCGTACGCCCGGGTCGCCTCCGCGGTCACGCGGAGCGTCATGGCCGAACGAAACAGGGCGAGACCCCGTTGCAGGCGGATGATCTGCAAGTCGTGCAGCCAGAGCAGGGCCCGCTCGACGGCCGCCGCGACGTTGACGGGCCCGCTCTGGAACAGGGAGCCGGACTCGACGGCCGCGCACAGCTGCTCCATGGTGAATTCGGCCAGGACGTCCTTGCCCGGCGCTGTTTCCGCCGGAATCTGCGCCAGGATCGTTTCGAGGACCCGGGCGGCGGTTTCGCGCCGCCGCCCGGCCATGGCGACCAGCTCCGGCATTTCGACGTTCAACCGAACGCGATGCCGCGTGGCTCCGGCCGGACGGAGGTCCACCGGCCGCTTGCCGTTTTCCTCCAGTCCAACCAACGCGTTCACCATCTGTTCCAGATCGTGCAGCGCCGGGCCGGCGTCGTCCGCGGTTTGCAACCGCTGCTTGACCAGCGCCAGGTCCAGGACCAAATCCTCCTGCGCCGCGACGCCCTGCTCCGCCAGCACGGCCAGCAGGCGTTCCTCGCCGCGGGCCAAGCGCTCGTGGCGCGCATGGGAAGGATCGACCACCTTGTGCCGCACGTAGGCGGTCATGGCCGTGCACTCGCGCAGGATCTTGGCCTTGGACATGGCCCGCAGCTCTTCGAACAACAGGCTGCTGGCCCGCCGCGGCACCGGTTGGAGCCTGCGCCAGGTTTCCAGCGATTCCAGCGCCAAAAGCCGGTCCGCATCGATCCCCGCATCCGCGCGGGCGAAAACGAATTCGTTCAGGACATCGCCCCAAAGTTTCTGCCGCTCGGGAGGCTGACCGGTTTCAACGGCCCGCAGTTCCGCCTCCACGCGGGTTTGCGCGATGGGTTTGGCCTGAAACACGCTCGTGACGTTGTCGTCGCGCTTGAGGAATTTCGCCCGTTCCAACCAGGACAAGGCGGTTTTGAACTTGGTGTGCAGGCTGGGGTCTTCTTCCTCGAACACCTCCTGCAGGCGGGTGTCGCGCATCAATTCCCCGACCGTCACCACGATGGCCTCGCCGTCCTTGCGCTTGTATTTCCGCAGGGCGCGCAGGATTTCGCCGATTTCGCGCCGGCCCAGCCGGTTCAGGCCGTTGAGATTGAACTGCCAGTCGGCGTCGTTCTCGTCGAACAGCAGGATGCAATCGGCGGCGCGCCGGTCGCGGCCGGCGCGACCGGCCTCCTGCAGATAATTTTCGACCGATCCGGGCATGTCGCCGTGGATCACCACGCGCACGTCTTCCTTGTCCACGCCCATGCCGAAGGCATTGGTCGCGGCGATGACCTGCAAGTCGCCGGCGCTGAACCGGTCCTGGACTTCTTTTTTTTCTTCCGGCGGCAGGCCGGCATGGTAATGGGCCGCCTTCCAGCCGGCGGCCTGGAGGAATTCCGCGGTTTCGCGGGTTTTGGCCCGCGTAGACCGAAAGACGATCGCCCCGCCCCGGCCATACCCGCCCAGCCGTTCGGAAAGCAGTTCCGAAATCTTCAGCAGGCGTTCATGGCCCGGCGAAACCTGCAACACCTCGAACCGCAGACCGGGCCGTTCCACCGACGCTTCGAACAGCGCCAGTTCGCGCGAGCCCGTCATGGCCTCGTGGAAGGCTCGGATTTCGGCCAGCACTTCGGCTTTGGCCGTGGCGGTCACGTACGTCACCGGCGGCACGGGAGCACCCATCCGCTCGCGGATGAAACGCTCGGCATAGAGATAATCCGTGCGGAAATCATGGCCCCATTTCGACAGGCAATGGGCTTCGTCGAACACCCAGGCGCCGATTTCGCGCTGGCGCACGGCCTGCACGAAGGATTTGCTGCGCAGCTGTTCGGGCGCGACGTACAGCAGCGAAACGTCGCCCAGCGCGATCCGGTGCAGCACGTCCCGGCGCTCCAACGGCGAAAGCAATCCATTCAGCGCCGCGGCGCACCCCTGCGCCGCCGGCACCCGCCGGGCCAACTGATCCACCTGATCCTTCATCAACGATTGCAGCGGCGAAATCACGATGGTCAGCGACCCGCGCCGCTCCATGCGCGCCAACGCCGGGAGCTGAAAACACAGCGATTTTCCGCCGCCCGTCGGCAGGATGGCGATCAGCGACTTCCCGGCCAGCGCGGCCTCGACGATTTCCCGCTGGCGGCTGCGGCCGTCGGCGTCCGTCCGGAAATCCTGGAATCCCGGGAACCAGCGCCGGAGACGCGCCTGGGCATCGAACTGGCTTCGGCACCAAACGCAGGCCGGATCGCCGCAAGGCCGGTCTCGAAGCGCGGCGGCGAACTCCCGCGACGCCGGAAACTGCCGCCACACCCAGCCGGGCAGCACGGATCGGCAATCGCCGGCCACCGCCAGCCAGGCCAGAACGTAGGCCAGGCCCATGCGGTCATCGCGGCCCGCCGGAATTTCGAGCCGCGCCGCCGCGGTCCGGCAGCCGTTCCGACCGGCGCATGCACGCACGGCCGCACGCCCTTTTTCCGCCGCAGGAACCGGTCCGCCGAACACCTGCGCATACCCTTGCTCCATGCGGCCGGAACCCTGGGCACAGAGGTCGTGGAGCGCGTCGTGCAAGACCGGATCCCGTTCGCGCAGATCGTGCAACGCCTCAACTTCCCGGCGGAGCAGTTCCCGGGCGAGAACCGCATCCCCCAGCGGATCGTTCTCTTCGCGCCCCATCGGCTTGTAGTCTTTTTCCAGCGCATGGTAGGGATTCCGCGGGAAACACAGCGGCGACAGTTCCAGCGTATCGACCACCGGCAGTTTTTCCAGCAACGCCAGTTTCGGAAATTGCTTTGCCAGCACCGGCAAGTCATGGCGCCAGATGTTGTGGCCCGAGAGGGCGGCCGCCTCAAAGAGTGCGTCGTCCAATCGTTCGTTCAACCACGACTTGGGCTGTGCCTCCGTCCACGACCACGCCAGGCCGCCGCCCAGCGATTCGATGCAGAGCCCGGCTTTGGAAACGCAATCCCCTTTCAGGTTCGTTTCCAAGTCCAGGAACAGCATCCGTTCAATCATGGAACCCCATCGTTCAAATCCGTTCGTGGATGAGGCGCCAGGCCATCGAGCCCGGCGGCGGAATCTTCGGCAGCGCGGCCGGATCGAACCAGCGCGCCTCGGCCAATTCCTCCGGCTGCAGCTTCAATTCGCCGGACGTCCACCGCGCCCGGAAACCCACCATCATCTGGTTCGGATACGGCCAATGCTGGCTGCCGACGTAGCGAACGTCGTCCACCTCGATGCCGGCTTCTTCCCGCACCTCGCGGCGCACGCATTCTTCCAGCGATTCGCCCAGTTCGACGTAGCCCGCCAAACAGGTCCACAAATCCGATAGGCGCTGCACGTGGCGCGCCAGCAGGATCCGCCCCTCTTTTTCCACGCGCACGATCACCGCCGGCGCCAGGTTCGGATACTCCACGCGCCCGCAGGCGGCGCAGGCCCGCGCCGTTTCCGTCGGATGCTCCGCCAACGTCCCGCCGCACGCGCCGCAAAAACGGTGCGCGGCGCGCCAATTCAGCATGCCCAGCGCGCGGCAGGCCAGCGCCGCCTGCGGCGCCGCCGCGCCCAATAGCTCCCGCAACCGCACCCAGGCGCAGCCGGCCGGCGGATCGTCCGCCGCGCCGGCCACCCCCACGGTGCGGCAGCCCTGCGGCCGCACGACGAAATCGTCCAAGACCGCGCGCGTCTTTTGCAGCTCCGGCAACGCCTCCGCCCCCGCCGGCTCCAGCCCGCCCGCGCGGACCAGCAGCAGCCCGTCGCAGAAAACGAACGTGGCGCCCGCCGCATCCATGCCCGGCTCAGCCTTCCTTCTTCCAGCGCGGCAGGTTGTATTCCAGGATCTCCGCCAGGATGTCGCGGACGTTCTTCTTCAGCTTCCAGCCCGGATAGTGCGCCTGGAACTTCGACACGTCGCTCACCCACCAGACGTGGTCGCCGATGCGGTTCGTCTCGACGTAGGTCGTCTTCATCCTGCGGCCGGTCAGTTCTTCGCACAGCCGCACGGCTTCCTGCATCGAGCAGTGGCTGAAGCGGCTGCCGCCCATGTTGTAGACCTCGCCGGCCCGCGGCGCGCCGTGGAAGGCCGCGAACGCCGCCACGAGATCCGCGCTGTGGATGTTGTCGCGCACCTGCTTGCCCTTGTAGCCGAAAACCGTGTACGG
>CAYTEK010000081.1:7139-8115 GCA_964436715.1 uncultured Verrucomicrobiota bacterium
ATGCGGTACTGCTGGCCCGTCATGGCGCACCTCATCAGGTACGCCAGAAACCCGTGCAGCTCGGCGCCGCTGTGGCCCGGCCCCGTGAGGCAGCCGCCGCGGAACACGCCCGTCTTCATTCCGAAATAGCGCCCGTATTCCTGCACCATCACGTCCGCCGCCACCTTCGACGCCCCGAAGAGCGAATGCGTCGTCTGGTCGATGCTCATCGTCTCGTCGATGCCCTTTTCCGCGTAGGGCCCGCTCGCGCATTCCCAGCGCGTTTCCCGCTCCGCCAGCGGCAGGCGGTTGGGCGTGTCGCCGTACACCTTGTTCGTCGACGTGAAGATGAACGTGGCCCGCGGCGCGAACTGGCGCGTCGCTTCCAGCAAATTCAGCGTGCCCTGCGCGTTCACGCCGAAATCGGTGAACGGCTCGCGCGCGGCCCAGTCGTGCGACGGCTGCGCCGCCGTGTGCACCACCAGGTCGATTTCGCCCGCCGCTTCGAACGCCTTCCGCACCGCCGCGAAATCGCGGATGTCCGCGACCACCGGCGCGAACGCCTCCGGAAACGCCTTCGTCAATTCCTCCACCGCCCACTTCGTCGAAGCCTCGGGCCCGAAGAAATATTCGCGAAGGTTGTTGTCCACGCCCACCACGCGATAGCCCTGGCCGGCGAAATGCCGCGCCGTTTCCGAACCCACCAAGCCGCCCGCACCCGTCACCAACGCTGTTTTCATGATGGGTTCACTTTGCCACAAATCGCCGGAAACGTCTCGCCCGGACTTTCCAAGCCGGCAAAATCGGCGTAGGGTTTTCCGCATGGAAACGCTGGTTACCTCCCTCGCCGCCGCGCTGCTCGCCCGCCGGCAGACGCTCGCCACGGCCGAATCCTGCACCGGCGGCCTCGTCGGCGCGCTGCTCACGGGCCGGCCCGGCAGTTCGGCCTGGTATCTCGGCGGCATCGTCGCCTCCGCCAACGAGCTCACGCTCCGCC
>CAYTEK010000081.1:8125-12241 GCA_964436715.1 uncultured Verrucomicrobiota bacterium
CGCGCGCGGGCGGCCTGCGGGAGAAGGGTCTCATCGCGTCAAAGTGCGGTCTGCGCTGGGATGAAACCCACACGACCCGAAACGACCTCTCCCGGAAGAATATCCTCTGGGAGATCGACGAGAGCCTGAAGCGCCTCGGCACCGGCTTCGTCGCCTACGCCAACGATCTCAAGCTCCGCCTGCTTGGCGTGCCGGCCGACGTACTCGCCGCGCAAGGCGCCGTCAGCCTCGCCGTCGCCGAAGCCATGGCCGCCGGCGCCCGCGCCGCCGCCCGGTCCGATTATGCCGTGTCCCTCACCGGCATCGCCGGCCCCGACGGCGGCACCCCTGAAAAACCCGTCGGCCTCGTCTACGTCGGCGTCGCCGGCCCCACCGGCGTCGCCGCGTTCAAGCACCGCTTTTCCGGCACCCGCGCCGACGTCCGCCAAGCCGCCGCCGAAGCCGCCCTGCGGCACTTGCTCGACGCGCTGGAATCCTAGGCCCGCCCCGACCTTGTCACGTCGCCGCCCGTCAGCGGATCAGCAGATCCGGCGGCGGCGGCGCATCGCGGCCCGGCACGACGATCTGCGAAGCCCGGTCGCGCTGGTATGCGGCCATTTCCTCGCGCAAGTCCGCCAGCGCCTGCTTGATCGCGGGGGCAAAGCCGGCCGCCGCGTCCGCCAGCGTCTTGGCGCCTTCGACCTCGCCGCTCAGCGGCAGCACGCCGCCCGGCGTCATCACCTGCGTCGCCGCCGTGAAGATCGGCTCTCGCGCCGGATCGTCCGAGCCGTCCGCCTTCACCGGCACCAGCTTGCGCAGCGTGCCGGCCTTCAGGTCGGTGAAGTTTTCCTCGCGGTACAGGTTGCCCGCGTCCATCTGGATGTCTTTGCCTTCGTGTTCCGCCATGATGATCTCCTGCGGCGGCTCGCGCCGCCGGTTTGCGTGGTGCGCGCCGCGCGGCGCCTCATTCCTTCAGCATCAATTCCCGCAGCGTCGCCAGCGCCTGGTTCTGCAGTTGGCGCACGCGCTCCCGCGTGATCTTCAGCCGCGCCCCCACTTCCTCCAGCGATTCCGCCGTCAGCCCGTTCAGGCCGAAGCGCCGCTCGAGGATGATCCGCTCCCGCTCGGTCAACGTCTTCAGGTGCTCGCCCATTTCCTCGAGCAGCTGGCTGTCGTTCAATTCGTCGAACGGCGACTTCGCGTCCGGATCGCTGACCGTGTCGCCTTGGCTTTCGCGCCCGTCCTCGCCGATCGGCGCATCGAGCGACGACGGCCGCTGCGAAACCTCCAGCCAGTACTTCACCGTTTTTTCCGGCACGTCGAGCCGCTTCGCCAGTTCCGCCGCCGTCGGCGCGCGACCCAGCTCGTGGGAGAGCGTCTCCTGCATCCGCCGCATGCGGAACAGCTTGTCCACCATGTGCGACGGCAGCCGGATCGTCTTGCCCTGGTTCGCCAGCGCCCGGCGGATGCCTTGCTTGATCCACCACGCCGCGTAGGTGCTCAGCTTGCCGCCCTTCTTCGGGTCGAACCGGTCCACGGCCTTCATCAGGCCCAGGTTGCCCTCGGAAATCAGGTCCAGCAGCGGCAGCCCCAGCCGCGCGTAATCGCCCGCGATCTTGACGACCAGCCGCAGGTTCGCGCGGATCATCTGCTGCCGCGCCTCTTCGTCCCCCTTCTTGATCCGCCGCGCCAGCTTGACTTCCTCGGCGGGCGTGAGGAGGTTGACCCGCCCGATCTCGCGCAGGTAGATCCGCATCCCTTGGTCGTCGCGTTCGTCCATGTCCCCATAATCCCAAGCCGCGTCCCCGATTGCAAGCCTCGCCGCGCTTGACTTCCCCCGCCGCCCCCGCGACACTTCCGTTCATGCGCTGCCCCAAGTGTGCCCACGACGACGACAAGGTGATCGATTCCCGTTCGATCCGCAACGGCGACGTCATCCGCCGCCGCCGCGTCTGCTCCCAGTGCGGCCACCGCTTCACCACCTACGAGGAAGTCGTCAAGACCGTCCTCACCGTCCTCAAGCGCGACGGCCGCCACGAGGACTTCTCCCGCGCCAAGCTCCGCGCCGCCATCGGCCATGCCGCCGTCAAGCGCCCCATCTCCGACCCCCAGCTGGACGTCCTCGTCGACGACGTCGTTCACGAAATCGAAACCGAGTACGAGCGCGAAGTCCCCTCCACCGTCATCGGCCGCAAGGTCATGGACAAGCTCGAAAAGCTCGACGAAGTCGCCTTCCTCCGCTTCGCCTCCGTCTACCGCCGCTTCCGCGACGCCTCCCAGTTCCTTTCCGAGATCGAAAACCTCATCGGCCGCCAATAGCCGGCCCCTTCCTCCCCATGCGCGAAATCGCGGCTCATCGGTTTTTCCACGGCGTGGAAAACTTTTTTCCACAGTGTGGAAAAATGCCCCGAAGTTTTTCCACTTCGTGGAAAATCCGCGCAAAGTTTTTCCACTCCGTGAAAAAGCGGGGGTTCGCGGCTCGCGGCTCGACGGTTCGCCGTCCGCTGGACGTGGATGCAGGGGATTTCGCTCGGAATTGGACGGGATCGTCCGCAAAAATAAGCAGCGGATTTTCCGATGATGCCGCTGTGCGGATGACCCGAGCAGGACTCGTGTCCGCGAGTGGTCGGTCGCAAAGCGGCAGCGCGAAAAAGACGCGCTTGGTTTTTGCGCCGGCCAATTCCGAACGAAATCCCCGCCTTTCACCCTCCGCCGCCGCCGCATGATCCCCATCCCCTCCAGCGACGACCTCCGCGCGACGCTCCGCGCGCACCTCGAAACCCTCCTGCGCGGGACGGACCTCGACCCCGCCGTCGCGGAAGCCGTCTCCGCCGCCGCCGTCGCCTATCTCGCCGACCAGCGCCTGGCTCCGCCGCTGCCCGACGACTATCTGCACCTGCTCATCTACCGCGCGCTGCGTTCCCTCAACCAGCGCGACGCCGCCGGTCGCTGGGCCGCCGCGCATTTGCCCGGCCTCGACGTGCCCGTCTTCGATCCCGACGTCTGGCCCGGCCCCGTGCCGCTGCTCGTCTGGCAGCTCTTCGCTTCCCGCCTCGTGCACCCCGCGCGCACCGTCACCGCCGAAGGCCGCATCCTGTGGACGCTCGATTTCCGCCGCCTGCGCAAGGAGCAGGCCGGCTGGCTCGAGATCACGCTGCTGCCCGGCCTGCGCGCGCTCCTCGAACAGCTCGCGCCGGCGTGGGACGATTCCGCCGGCGCCGGCCTGCTCGGCCTGCGCGGACTCTACGCCGCCGGCTTCGCCCCCACGCCCCGCCGGCGCAAAACGAAAGCCCACTCCGCCTACGCGCCCCTCGATGCGCCCGCCCTCCGCGCCTTTTGCCTGCGCGTCCTCGCCCACCTCCAGCACGCCCGCGGCTGGACCCGCACCCCCGACGTCTTGTATCTGGATTTTCCGTTCAAGGCCGCCGCCAAACCCGCCCAACCGATCGTATGATGGTTAAGCAACCATCATACGAAATATTTCAATAATCCCGGCATTCATTGGAGATTTTCCATTTTCAAATCGTATCATGGTTAACCAAGGATCATACGATATTGCGACGCAACGGCAGGAAACGCGGAGGCCGGCCGCGGCCCAAAACCGCGCGGAGTGCAACACGAAAGTGGCGAATCGGGGTTTCTTGGGCGATACTATGTTCCGCGTGCAACCTGAAATCGAGATCCTGGCCGACAAAGCCGCGCTCGCGAACGTCCTCGCCGCGCGCATCGTTTCCGCCGCCGCCGCGGCCCTCGCCGCGCGCGGCCGCTTCGCGTTGGCCATTCCCGGCGGCGCGGTCGTCCAACTTCTCGCCCACGGCCTGGCTGCGCCGGTCGCCGCCGCGAACTGGCACGTCTTCTGGACCGACGAACGCCGCGTGCCGCTTTCCGATCCGCAGAGCAATTTCCGCCTCGCCGAAACGGAACTCCTGCCCAAGCTCGCCGGCGCCCAGGTCCATCCACTGCGCGGGTCGGTCGCCGAGTACGAAAAGGAACTCGCTCCCTTCCTCCCCCTCGATCTCGTTTTGCTCGGCGTCGGCGAGGACGGCCACGTCGCGTCGCTCTTTCCCGGAAATCCCGCGACGCAAGAGCCCGCGCGCCTCGTCGCGGCCGTCCATGGCGCCCCCAAGCCGCCGCCCG
>CAYTEK010000081.1:12251-13192 GCA_964436715.1 uncultured Verrucomicrobiota bacterium
CCGCCCGCGGCACGCTGCCCTTCCAGGTCCAGAACGCCGCGCGCGAAACGCTCGGCGGCGCCGCTGGCGCCGGCAAGGAGACCGTCGTCGGCCGCATCTTTGTGGCGCCGGGCGACCTGCCCGCGCAACGGCTTTCCGGTTCCCCGCGCTGGCTGCTCGACCGCGCCGCCGCCGCCCACCTGAAGGAGTCCCCATGAACAACGAGATCCCCCAGGCCGACGCCACCACCATCGTCATCTTCGGCGCGACCGGCGACTTGACGCACCGGAAACTCGTGCCCGCCCTCTACCGCAACCGCAAGAAGGGCCGCTTGTGGGATCGCACCCGCATCGTCGGCGTCGCCCGCCGCGACTGGTCCACGGACTATTTCCGCGAACAACTCCTCGACGGCGTGAAGAAATTCGGCGGCACCTTCGACGAAAAGGTCTGGCACGACTTCGCCAGCCGCCTCCATTACGTCCGCGGCGACCTCGAAGTGCCCGCCGATTTTCCGAAAGTCGATGCGCGCCTGCGCGAGATCGAAGGCAAGCCCGCGAACCGCCTCTACTATCTCGCCACCGCCCCCGAGCACTACGGCCCGGCCTGCGACGCGCTCGCCGCCGCCGGCATGGTCGCCGAGACCGAAGGCTGGCGCCGCATCGTCATCGAGAAACCCTTCGGCCACGACCTGCCGTCCGCCGAGGCCCTCAATCATCGCGTCCACAATTCTTTCCGCGAGCACCAAGTCTACCGCATCGACCACTACCTCGGGAAGGAAACCGCCCAGAACATCATGTTCCTGCGGTTCGCCAACACGCTGTTCGAACCCGTCTGGAACCGGCGCTACGTCTCCAACGTCCAGATCACCGTGGCCGAAAACGTCGACATCGGCTCCCGCGGCGGCTACTACGACCAGGCCGGCGTCCTGCGCGACATGTTCCAGAACCACCTGCTGCAACTGC
>CAYTEK010000082.1:0-12991 GCA_964436715.1 uncultured Verrucomicrobiota bacterium
ACACGTATTGCCCGTAGTGGCTCGTATGCGACGACGGGCTGGCGCAGGTGCAATCCCAGTGCGGCAGGGTCTCGGAATAGTTGAGCGCCATCAGGGCGGCCGAGGCGCCGCAGGCGGAATGCTTTTTCGTGAAATCGTCCCGCGTGTCGTAGACCTGGTTGAGATACGGCACGTCCAGCATGGTGCAGATGGCCCGCGGCACGGCTTGCCTGGCCGCCTTCGGCTGCCGCGCCGAAACGGAAACCGTCGCCGCGCTGTCGGGCAAGACCACTTCCGCGTCGGCTTCCATCCGGAACGGAGCTGCGTCGCCCGTGCCCATCTTCGTCGCCGCCGCCGCGACCCGCGCGACGTGCAACCGCCCGGTCTTCAGCGAAACGTAGGCCAGGCGCGAACCGTCGGGCGAGAGATTCCCGCCGGCCTCGAGTTCGTCCGGCGAATCCGTCAGGCGCGTTTCCCGCTTGCCGTCGAAGCGGCTGCAAAACAGATCCGAGGACTCGATTTCCATGTATTTCGACAGGACGGTCCGGGTGAAGAACACGTGCCGGCCGTCGGGTGCCCAGCACGGTTGCGAACCGCGTCCCAAATCAAATGCTCGGCGCGACGACCGCTCCACCGTCCACAAGTTCCCCGCGACCGTTTCGAACGCCAACTTCTCCCCGTCCGGCGACCAGACCGGATTGAAGCAGGCGGCGGGCAGATCGGTCAGGCGGTCCCGATCGCCCGAATCCACGTCCAGCAACCAGATTTGTTCGTCCGGGCCGTTGTAGGCGATTTGGCGGCCATCGGGCGAAAGGCGCGCCAAATTGACGTAGTGCCCCAAGTCGTGGCGCGCGACCACGTTTCCGGCGCCGTCGTCGATCCACACCTCGTTTCCCAAGGTGCACGCGACGCGGCCGGCGTCCGAAAACGAAGGCACCCCGGCCCGGCGGGCGGCGGAACCCAACGGCTCCACGACGCCCGAATCGGTCCGGTACACCGCGGAAACCTGCGGCGGAAAGTCGTTGGATTCCGCCGGCTCGAACAGCTTGAAACCCAAGCCGGCGCCATCGGGCGACCAGTGGCACCAGGCGCCGCTGCCGGGCGCCTCCGCAAGGCGCACGAGGGTCTGGTCGTTCACGTCGTAGACGAAAAGCCCGTGGCCCCCCTCGCCCGCCAGCGCCAGCTTGGAATTGTCCGGTGACCACCGGGGATGGGACACGTTCGGCGCGGACGAAGCCGCCTCGGACCGACCGCACGGGAGCACGCCGAGCGCGCATGCCAGCGCGAGAAACCGCATGGAGCGCTTCATGGAAATCCCTTTCGTCAGGGCGTCCGCTGGACGCCGATGCCGTAGAAGTATTCGCCCAGGTCGGCCGGCGCGGCGTTGGTGAGCGAATTGGTCGGCGCGTTGGCGGAGATGCCCGCCACGTGCTGGGTGTAGGGACCCAGGACGTTGGTGGCGCGCCAGATCGAGTACGTGCGGCCGGCCGCGCTCGGCCAGCGGAAGATCAGGTTCGCCGTCGCGGTCATGTTGGTGGCGATGGGATCCAGCGCCAACACGGAACTTTCGGTTTGCGGGTCCGTGCCCGCGACGTATTCGCCATGGTCGTCCATCCCGTCGCCGTCGGAATCCGCGCCGGACAACCACATGCCGTTGACGATGACGTCGTCGAGGGCGATGTTGTTGGCGGATTTCTTCCACGTGAAGCGCAGCTGCGTCACCGTTTCGGAAATCGCATAGGCATACGTCGTGCCCACGTTCGACGGGTTGGTGACGACGCCCAGAATGCTCCAGTTTTCGCCGATCTTCTGTTCGACCCAGAATTCGCCGACCCCGGCGCTGGTCACGCCCCGCATCCAGAATTGGAGGTTCGTCCCGCCGGAGAAGGCCGGGCTGACGATGGCATCGTTCGTGGAGTCGAACTTGGTCGAAGGCACGGCCCGTCCGTAATAGGTGGCGGGATAATTCGTGGTAATGCCGCTGAAGGTCCAGCCGGCGGGCACCGCGGGCGTGACGTCGAACGGCTCGTCGATCAGGGCCAGCGAGTTCGTGTCCGGTTCCTCGACGTACGTCGCCGCGAACGAATTGGTGATGCCGGTGGTAACGGCCGTCGCGACGGCGGCAGGCGCGGGCCCACCCGGCGCGGCGCCAAACGACACCACGTGCGCGCCCGCCGTCAGGCCCGTCGCCACCGCGCCGCTCGCGCGCCAGGCGCCGCCGTCCACGCGCCACTGGGCGCCGGCGGAGACCGCCGCGGCGGGTTGCAGCGTCACGGACAAGGCGCCGGTCGCAGGCGGCGCCGCTCCCGCCTGCCCCTTCAGCTGGATTTCGTCCAGATAGTAGTAGTCGGAGGAATTGTTGGCGCTGGCGTCGAAGAACGTGACGCGCACCATGAGCTGGGTGCGGACGTCGGCGATGGCGAGCACGTAGGGGGTGCCCTGCGGCTGCCGGTTGGTGTCGCTGAGCGTGCCGTATTCCAAGTCCAGCCCGTTGTAGCCGTCGGCGATCTGCGTGCCGTAGGCGGACGGCGACCAGGTCGCGCCGCCGTCGTAGCTGACGGACACGTGCAGGTCGTCGCCGCTGTCCGGACCGGCGGCCGCGAACGGCACGGTCAACGTGACGTTCGTGTAGTTGGCGAGGTCCACGTTGGCGAAGACGACCGCCGGATTGACCGCGCCGTTGGTGGACCCGACCAGCCGCACGGCGTTCGAGCCGACCAGCACCTTGCCCGCGGACGTCGCCGCGGCGGCGCCGAAACTTTCATTGGTCGCCAAGCCGCTGTTGTTCAGGTAGGCGACGCTCCAGCTCCACGGATTCACGTCCAGGCCGTCGAAGCCCTGCGACCGGATGCAGTCGGCGCCGACGGGTTCGATTTCGTCGTACGTCGCGCCCAAGTTGGCCGCTTGGCCGGCCGCCAACGCGACGTTGGTCGCCGCCGGCGCCACGAAACCCGCCACGTCGAGGAACGTGATCGGGTACGTCTTGACGGCCAGGTCTTGGACCGTCGCCCCGCTCTCGTTCCAGTTGGTGCCGCCGTCCAGGCTCCACATGGCGCCCGCGGCCACGGCCTCCGGCGGCGACAGCGTCGCGGAAATCGAGCCCGGCAGCGCCGTGTAGCTGTAGGACCGGACCACGTTGCTGTTGGCGTAGACGGTCGTGTAGCCCGTGTCCGGCACCACGTAGTTCGAAACGGCCTTGAAGGTGAAGTATTGGCGGCCGGCGAGCAGGTTGGTCGCCGTGGCGCCGCTGTTGTACCACGTGCTGCCCCCGTCCACGCTCCATTGCGCGCCCGCGGACACGGCCGCCGCCGGGCTCAGGTTGACCGTCAGGTCGCCCACCAGCGCGACGTAGGCGCCCGTGATGGAAACCGCGCCGCCGGCGATGGTCACGTTCGTCGCCGTCGGCGCCACGTGGCTTTCAACGTCCTGGAACGTCACCGCGTAGGTGCCGTTCGTGAGGTTGGACAGCGTGGTGCCGCTCGTGCGCCAGACGGCGCCGCCATCGATGCTCCAGCGGCCATCGGCCACCGCCGTGGCCGGCGTCAGCGTCACGGTCAGCGAGCCGGAGGCCGAAGCATAAACGGACGTGAAGACGTTGGTCGCGCCCGCGGACACCACGACGGACGTCGCGGCCGGCGCGACGTAGCCGGCCACGGCGCCGAACGTGACCTGGTAGGTGCCCGGATTCAGGCCCGTCCGCGCGCTGCCGCTGGTGTTCGTGGTGCCGGCCACGATCCACCGCCCCGCGTTCGTCGCGGCCGCCGGCGAGAGCGTCACCCGGATGGCGCCGGGTACCACCGAATCGCCGAGGAACTGCATCGCCTTGGTCATGACGGTCGCGCGGGTTTCTTCGTTGGTGATGGTTTCGAACGGGAAGCCCATGACGACGGTGCGGTAGGTCGCGTTGCTGTATTGGACGATGGCGCCGCTGGTGCCGGAGGCGCTCGCGCCGTACACCGCGGCGGTGACGGCGCCGCTGCCGACGCGCAGCACGTCCGGATAGTTCGCCGCGTAGACCTGCGGCAGCAGGTTCGTGTAGTTGAATGCGATGGACACGCCGCTCAGGAAGCCGCCGGCCGTGCCGGTGACCTGGCCGGTGGCCCCGCTGTCTGCCGAATAGACCGCGCGCAGGACGTTGGTGAAGAAATTCACGTCCGCCGTCGAAGAAACGCCCGCCCGCCCCAGGTCCCAGCCGATTTCGGCGCCGGACACCAGCAGGCGCCCGCCGGCGTTCAGGTAGGCCGTCGCCGCGGTCTGTTCGGCGGAGCTGAAGGTCTCGTCCACGGTGGACTCTTCGCCCAGCATCCAGACGACCTTGGCGTAGTTGGTCAGCAGCGCGGAAGACGCGAGCGCCGCATCGACGCAGTCGAACGTCTGGCCCGCCGCGGCCAGCGCGAGGCCGTGTTCCTTGACGTAGTCGAAGCCGTTGATCATGCGCGGCCGCACGAGCGTCACGTTGCCGTTCAGGCCGTTGGCGAAATAGCGCGTCGGCGCCAGGCCGGCGTCGTTGCGCGTGAAGCCGTCCACGGCCAGCACGCCCGCCTTGGCCCCGCCGGACGTCACGCGCGCGCCGGCCACGGCGGAATCGAACGACTCGCCGCCCGCGTTCGTGGCGCAGACCTTGAAGAAGATCGTCGCGCCCGCGTTCAGGTTGGTGATGACCTTGTTCGTGGCGCTCGCGCCGGGCACGGAGATGGGATTGCCGAACCCCTGGCCGTCGGTGGACGTGTAGAGGACGAATCCCTGCGGCAGTCCGCCGCTGGCCGCATCGCGCGTCGGCATCGCCCAGGACACCGTGACCTGGCCGCTGCCGGAATTGACGGCCTTGAGGTTGACCGGCCGGTCGGGCGCGTTGGTGTTGGCGATGCCGCTGGCGTAGTAGCCGGCCAGGTGCTTGATCAGGCCGCGCACGGAGGCGCGCGCCAGCCATTCGCGGCCGGCGGGCAGCTTCAGCACCGCGCAGTCGTTGGAATTGTCGTGGAACGCCACTTCGTTGATCGTGGTGTCCATCTTGAGGAACACGCTGGAGTTGTAGATCTCGCCGTAGGTGTCGCCGTAGAGATACGTCGTGCGCGTGCTCCAGCTGGGGATGACGCTGTTCGTGCCGGCGCGCAGATCGACGTTGCACTGCCGGGCCAGCGCCGCGGCCAGGTTGGTCTGCGCCGCATAATACGTGGGATAGCTGGATTGGATGCGCGTGTCGTAGAGGCCGATCGATCCGCGGCCGGTGCCGTCGCCGGCGTTGGAATGGAAGCCCACGTAGACCCGCTGCCAGCGCGCCGCGTCGTTGGACCGGCACATGTAGGCCGCCATGCGCGCGGGCTGGCCGATGTTGTCGCTGCGATCGTCGTAGCCGGCCAGATCGTAGAGCGTGCTGTCCATGCCCTGCCCCATGGACTTGATGATCCAGAACCGGCCCGACTCCAGTTCCGATTCGAATCCCGAAATGCCCGCCGCGCCGCGCGACACGTTGCCGCGGCCGTTGCCGAAGCGGATGGCGTCGGCGAAGACGTAGTCGCCCGTGTCGCCGGCCAGCACGAGGTTGCCGATGTTGACGCAGCCGTTCGTGCCGGCTGCGAAATGGTAGTTGCCCAGCCAGACCCAGCCGCAGCCGACGTCGCGGTGGTTGACGCGCACGTCCGTCACGCCGCCGGAGTGGTACACGCGGTAGAGCTGGTTGGCGCGGTCCAGATCGTGGCGCACCCAAGTATAGACGGGGTATTCGCCCTCTTCCGGCAGGTTGGGCCGGTAGGACGCCCACGAGGTCGAGCCATTGGTGCTGACCGCGGCGTAGCGGTACGGCACCGCGTCGCCGGCGTTGCCGTAGAAGATCGCTTGCGACGAGTTGTACCACGTGCCGCCGAAGGTGACCTTGCCGCGGGCCGTCTCGTTGGTGTCCATGTTGTCGAGCACCACCTCGTTCGTCTGGTAGCCGACGGGCCGGAACGGCACGACCGTGGCGCCGGCTTTCCAGGCCGCTTCCGCGAACCGGTTCATCTGGTCCACGTTGCCCATGTCCTCGTTCACCGCGTACAGCAGCGGGCGTTCGGGAATCCAGGCCGTGAGATCCGCGCTCGCGCCGAAACCGTGGCCGGCGCTGGTGTAGACCACCACGCCGGAAAGCGGACCCGTCGGCTGGGCCGCGGCGACCTGCGGCAAGCCGGTTTCGTCCGGCGTCTCCACGGGTTCTTCGCCGCCGCCGGTTTCCCCTTCGCCGCCGCCTTCCTCGCCGCCGCCTTCCGCCGCGGCGCCCATCGTGCCCTTGGTCAGGATCGTGCCGTTGTGGCCAACGGCCACGAATTGGTCTTCGGCATAGCTGATGCCGCGGATGTCGTTCGTCGTGCCGGACGTTTCGGCTTCCCAGGTCAGGCCGTCCGTCGAGCTCCAGATCGCGCCGTTCTTGCCGGTGGTCTTGAAGACGCCCGAGCAGTACGCCGCGCGGTAGAGATAGGCGCTGTTGGTGGCGAAGCTCCAGTCCACGCCGTCCGACGACCGCAGGATGCGCGTGTTGCCCACGGCCACGTAGTAGCCGTTGCCGTACATGACGTCGGAGACGTAGACGGTGGTGCCGGAGGTCCGCGGCGTCCAGCTCAGGCCGTTGCTCGAAGTCAGGATCAAGCCGTTGGCCCCCACGACGACGAACAGGGGGTTCTCGGTCGGGACCTGGTTGGTATCGCCCGAATTCACGAAGTCCATGCCGTAGCCGACGCCCTGCAGCGACAGGTTCGTGCCCGACGCGATCGCGGTCCAGTTCGTGCCGTCGGTCGAACGCACGATGGCGCCGCCGTCGCCGCACGCCACGTAGATGCCGTTGCCGTAGGCGACGCCGCGGAACAAGGCGTTCGTCGGCGACGTCCGCGACGTCCCATCGCCGCCGTTGGGCGAGGTGACGCTCGCGCCGGCGTCGCCGGCGCCCACCCACCGCGGGCCCTCGCCGTTGACGTTCATCAGCAGGCCGCTCTTGCCGCTGCTGCGCGCGATCCAGTCGCTGCCGTTGGTCGAGGTGTAGATGGCGCCGCTCGCGCCGCTGGCCACGTGCAGCCCGGCGCGACTGGCCACGCCGTAGAAATTCCCCGCGTGCGCCGACGCGCGGTTCGTCCAGGCCGCCGTCGCCGACGAGCTGCCGGTGTCGTCCCCGCCGGGATCGACCGGCGCGGCGGCATCCGCGCCGAACTTCTCGTCGATCAGGCTCCACAGCGCGGTCTGGCCCGTGCCCTGGGTGAGGTTCCAGATGCCGATGCCGCCCATGCCCTTCGTGTTCGAAAGGTCGTATTTCATCCCCAGGCTGGCCACGTCGTCGTAGAAGCATTGGTAGGCGGTGCTGTTCGACACGTAGACGTAGTACGGCACGCTGCCGTTGTCGTCCCACTTCTTGCCGTGGGTCGCGGCCGCCGCTTCGCACTGGCCGTAGGTCAGCGCCGCGGAATACGAGCTGCCGAGGCTCGCGGCCCCGAGGTTCGTGCTCGCCGCCGCCCAGCGTCGGCCGTAGTACGGCACGCCGAGCATCAGCTTGTTCGTGCTGATGCCCTTGCCCAGGTAGTAGTTCATGGCATAGTTGACCGAACACCACGAACTGGCGCCGATCCACTGCGCGCTGCTGGTCAGCGGCGCCACCGGCCCCGGCGTCCCGCTGCCGGAATAGTAGTAGTCGTAGCCCATGATGATCGCGCAGTCCAAGCCCGCCTTGTCCAGGTTGGAGACCGCGTAGTTCGCGTACCAATCCACGGAAGGCAGGGCCACCGAAACCTCCGAACCCGGAATGTCCTGGTGGAATCGCGCCGTCAGGTTGCTCAGGAACGCGGTCATGTTCGTCGTGGCGCCCGTCCACGAGCCCACGCCTTCGAAATCGATGCACACGCCGTCGCCGCCGCGGTTGGAAACCACGGTGGCCAGGTTGTGGATCAGGTTGTTGCGCGCCGTGGAGTTGGTCAGCAGCCGATGCGTGGCCGCGTCGCCGAACAGCGTGGCCGTCAACACCACCTTCACGCCGTTGCTGTGGGCCCATTCCACCACCGGCGACGTGTTCCACGACCCGAGGCTGTCGTAGCCGCCGTTCGTCGAATTCACGGCGTAGGAGAAATAGGCGATCGTCGTCAGGTTCGTGTACTGGTAGCTCTGGACGTCGGTCAGCGTCGCCCAATACGGATGCCAGCCCAGCACGCGCTTGCCGGCGGCGATGGCCTTCCGCGCGCCCTTGGGCTGCAGCAGAATCGATTTCTTGACCGTGCGGGTCGGGCGCGCCGTCGGATCGACGTCGGTGGGCGCCTCGCCCAGATGCTCTTCGTACGCCTGTTGCAGCGGACTTTTCCATTCGTCCAGGTTTTCCGGCACGACGAAGGCGGCTTGTTCCGCCTCCGCTTCCGTCGCCCCCATCTCCAGCGCGGTCGCCTTGGCCAGGCGGCGCGCCCGCGTCACGGCCGGCGGCACTTCGCCGACGTCGGGGATTTCCGGCAGCACCACGTCCACGCCTGTTTCGTCCCAGGCGTTCTGTCCCATCGGCCGGTTTTCGACGGCATTTTCAACGCCTTCCGCGCCGGCCGCCAGCGCCCACGCCACCGTCAATAACCCCGCCGCCAACCCCATTTTTGTTTGCTGGATCATATGTTGTCTAAGTCTCACACTCCCCCTTTCCAGCGTCAAGTGCGGGTTGCGCGCCGCCGTCAGATTCGCTTTTCGTTAAAAATCGCCGGAGCGTCAAAATTTGGTTGCTTTCAACCGCCTGCCGGAGTGAGGATTCCATCCGTGATAGCGAACGGGCATGTGCCGGGTTTGGGTATCCCCGCCGATCGTCGGTTCGTCGTCGCCATAGGGAGGTAGCCATGAGTGCTCGGTGGGTTCGCACGTTCCTGGTGATGTCGATCGTGTTCGCCGTTTCTTCCACGCTCCCGGTCCAAGCGGCCAAAGCCAAGTCCAAGGCCAAAGCCAAGGAGGCGCCGCCGCCGGCCGCCGTCGAAACCGCCGCTGCCGACTTCCCGGACGCCGAGCTGACCGTCGGCTTCCAGACGCGCGACTCGGAGACGGAAGGCCTCGGCGACCTGCTGATTCCGGTGTGGAATCCCGGCGGCACGGGCCTGCTGTTCGTCAATCCCCGCACGGCCATCACCGACGCCGACGAGGAAGAAGGCAACCTCGGCGTCGGCTACCGCCAGCTCCTGCCGAAGCTGGACCTGATTCTCGGCGTGAACGCCTACTACGACTATCGCGACGTCGATTACGCCCATTACGACCAGTGGGGCGTCGGCTTCGAATTGCTCAGCACCTGGCTCGACGCGCGCTTCAACTACTACGATCCCGACGACGATCGCTACGTCGTCGCCTCCGAAACCGAAACCACGGCCGCCCAATCCGTGCAAACGCGCGACAGCTGGGGCGATCCCTACGGCGAAGGCCACGAAGTGAGGCAGGATTACACCCTCACCCAAATCCTGACCACCACCGCCACCACCAAGACCTACGAGCAGTACGAGCAGCCCCTGGGCGGCTACGACTGGGAAATCGGCCTGCGCCTGCCCATCCGTTGCGATGCGCTGGAAGCCCGCGTGTTCGGCGGCTACTACGACTTCGACCGCGACTTCGGCGACGACGCCGAGGGCTGGAAGGTCCGCACCGAACTGCGCGTGCTGTCCTCGTTCTTCATCGACGGCGGCCTGTATGAAAACGAAGACCTGACCGGCAGCGATTGGTTCGCCGGCGCGCGCGTGAGCGTGCCGCTGGACCTGGCCAAGATCGCCCAGGGCCGCAATCCGTTCGGCGGCGCCAAGGACCGCCTGGCCGGCGCGCCGCGCGATGCCGCCGCCCGCCTGACCGACATGGTCATGCGCGATCCCCAAATCCGCCTCGAGCAGTCCAAGTTCATCGAAAACAAGCAGCTCGAACAAGTCGAGACGTCCAGCGAATCCCGCTCGGACAGCCAAACCTACGTCCTGCTGGACGACGTCCAATTCGTCGATGGCGATGCGCCCGCCGGCGGCGACGGCCGCGACAGCCGTCCGTTCAACACCATCCAGGATGCGGCCAACGCGGTGTTCGGCACCCGCAACGTCTACGTGTACAACGCATCCGGCCCCTACAATGAAAACGTCGTCCTGCTGCCCGACACCACCCTCTGGGGCAGCGGCAACCTGATCCCGGGCTACGGCGGCCGCTCCTTCGGCAGCGGCGTCCGGCCCGTCGTCGATGGCCTGAGCCTCGGCCCTTCCATCACCATGGCCGACCGCACCACCGTCCGCGGCTTCCGCGTCCAGAACACCGACATGGGCGGCCCCGACCAAATGATCATCATTCCCGGCCTGCCGACCTACAACATCGCCCGCGCCGGCATCTACGGCGCCAACGCCACCGATCTCGCCATCCTCGACAACGTCGTCCGCGAAAACGACGTCGGCGTGCTCTTGGCGCGCTCCGGCGATTTCAACCTGACTTTCGAGGACAATCGGATCGACGACAATGAATCCGACGGCATGGACGTCTGGACCGCCGACGGCAGCACGTTCATGGCCGACATCTCCGACAGCGCCTTCCGCAACAACGGCGGCGCCGGCCTGCTGCTCTACGCCGTCGGATTCGGCGGCGCGCTGACCGATGTGTCGGATTCGGAATTCTCGGGCAACGTCGCCATGGGCTTGAACTCGATCCAAATGAATTCCGAGTTCGCCATGACGCTGATTTCCGGCGTGAACGCCGCCCGCAACGGCGGCGGCCTCATCAACCAGCAGAACAACAACGTCTTCAGCCTGCTCAACGTTTCCGACGTCGCGGCGGACGACAACGTGGGCTTCGGCATCATGAGCCAGCAAAACGCCATGCTGGCCGCCGTCAGCGTCTTCGGCATGCCGGACGGCCTGGACGCCAGCGTGGGCGCGGTGGCGAGCCTGTTCGGCTTGACTCTGCCGGACGAAGTCGGCCAGTTCCTGGCGCCGGCCGGCGCCGTCTCGGCCAGCGGCAACGGCGCCTTCGGCATCCAATCCATCATTTCGGTGCAGGATGGCCTCGCGCTGGGCGCCTACCTCGACGTGACCGCCAACGGCAACCAGGGTTCGGGCGTGTTCGCCATGCAGAACGCCGTCAACGGCGTCGCCGTCGGCCTAGCCGGTTCCACCGAAAACCTCTCCGAGATCGTCGCGCTCGGCACCCAGATCGGCAGCGCCTTGGGCGTCGATCTGCCGCTCGCCCTCGCGGGCGGCGGCCAGATGCAATGCAACGGCAACCTCGGCACGGGTTTCAGCATGCAGAGCTTCGGCGACGATGCGGCGGTCAACGCGGTCGTCGGCCTCGAGGCCAACGGCAACGGCGGACCGGGCGTCTTCCTCGGCACGTATTCCGACTACCTGTCCATCGGCGCGCTGGCGCGCGTGAACGCGTCGGGCAACCTCGGCGCCGGCGTGCTTTTCGACACCTACGCCCTGGATGAAGCCGCCGTCGGCATCCTCGCCGACGTCAACGCCTCCGGCAACGGCGACAGCGGCATCACCGCTTCCGTCGCTTGCCCCGACGGCAGCGCCGCGTTCGTCGCGCTCTCCACCGACGCCATCCGCCCGCTGGGCGCTCTGCTGGGCGACACGTTCCTCGACGGGCCCATCACCCTGCCGGGCGATCCTTTCGGCCCCATCGTGACGTCCGGCAACGACGGCAACGGCTTCAGCGTCACCGTCACCGGCGACGGCTTCGCCATGGCCCTGCTCCTCGATGCCCAGGCGGACAACAATTCCGCCAACGGGTTCGACGTTTCCGTGACCGCGACCAACGGCCCCTCCATCGCGGCGCTCGTCTCCAGCGACCTGCTGTACGGGCTGATCAACGACATGGACGTCTTGCCCGAACCGATCGAATTCGATCCGATCGGCCGCATCTCGGCCTCGGGCAACGGCTCCAACGGCGTGCACCTCGTCCAGAGCGGCACCAGCGGCGCCTATGGCGTCCTCGTCGGCCTCGATGCGGACGGCAACGCCCTCGACGGCATCAACGCCAGCCAGGAATCGACCTACGGCGACACCTACGCGATCCTCGTGGACACCGATGCGGCCGACAACGGCGACGACGGCATCGATCTGTCGCTCGCCGCCGCGGGCTATGCCATCTCGGCCATGATCTTCCCGGACGTGGACCGGAACGGCGACGCCGGCATCCACGTGACCCAGACCAGCGTCAACGCGGACGCCTACGCGCTCCTCTGCGGCGGCGATGCCTTCGACAACGACGGCGTCGGCCTGTGGTACCGCCTGGATGCGCTCAACGGCGATGCCGCCGCCTGCGTCACGGACACGTACAGCGACTTCAACGGCGCCCGCGGCGCCCACTTCGCCATCACGGCCGGCGACGATGCGGCCTTGCTGGTGGGCACCAACGCCTTGCCGCTGTTCGACCTGGAATTCTCCGGCTTCCTCGGCGGCGACGTCCTGAACTTCTTCTGGGACGCGATCCCGCAGGGCGGCTCGAGCTTCTACGGCAACGGGGCCGGCGGCCTGCAGGCCGACCTGACCAGCACCGGCGGCAACGTCTTGCTGGACGTGGACGGCGCCGACGCCACCTTCAACACGAACAACGGGTTCAACGTCAGCCTGACCGCCCTGAACGGCAGCATCTTCGCGCGGTTCTGCGACAACTGGAACAACGACAACGGCGGCAACGGCATCAACGTGGAGCTCAACGGCGGCGGCGGCACCGCCAACCTGGGGTTCTTGAACCTGCGCACCATCGGCAACGACCTCAACGGCATCAACGTGGTCGAGAACTACAACGGCTCCGTGGAAATCGGCGGCGAACGCATCGTTTCCGAAAACAACCTCGGCAACGGCGTGCGGCTGGTCATGTCGGGCCTCGGCGGCGCGCCGCCCCTCGACTTCGGCGGCGGCACCCTGGGCAGCCTCGGCAACAGCTCCATCTTCGGCAACGGCAACCGCGACTTCCGCTACAACAACGGCGGCGGCGCGACCGTCATGGCCGAAAACAACTGGTGGGGCGTCGGCGGCGGCACCTTCGCCGGCAGCATCGACCGCGTGCCCGCGCTGGGCAG
>CAYTEK010000083.1:0-12786 GCA_964436715.1 uncultured Verrucomicrobiota bacterium
TGGACGCGTCGCGGTTGACTTCCTGCACGATCTTGAGGCGTGCCTGCGTGGCGCCGTCGAGATAGCAGTACCGCAGGCCGCGCCGGCCGAGTTCGCCGCGCAGGATGGTCAGCATGGAAACGAATTGGCTGAAGACCAGCACGCGGTGGCCGGCGTCCATCGCTTCGTCGAGCAGTTCGAAGAACAGGTCCATCTTGGCGGACGGTTCCTTCGACTGGAGGTCCGGCAGCTTGAGCAGATCGAGATGGCAGCAGACCTGGCGCAGGCGCAGGAGCGTGTTGAGGATCTCGAACTTGGAGCGCTGGAAGCCCTGCGCGGCGACGAGTTCGGCGATCTTGCGGCGGGAATCCTCCAGCAGCGCGGCGTAGACCTTCTTCTGGTCGTTGCTGAGGGCGCAGGCGGCGATGCGCTCGATCTTGGGCGGCAGTTCCTTGGCGACGTCCTTCTTCATGCGGCGCAGGAGGAACGGCCGCAGCTTGCGGCGAATCCGCCACTGCGCCAGTTCGCCTTCCGGACCGCCCTGGGCAATGGGCTGCTCGACGTTCGCATGGAAGGATTCGTGGCTGCCGAGATAGCCCGGCATCAGGAAGTCCATGATGCTCCACAGGTCGGAAACGCCGTTTTCGATGGGCGTGCCGGTGAGCACGTAGCGGTGTTCGGCGCGCAGGCGCTTGGCGGCCTGCGCGTTCTGGGTGGATTGGTTCTTGATGTGCTGGGCTTCGTCGAGCACGACGGCCAGGAATTCGATCGGTTCGTAGAGATCGACGTCGCGCCGCATGAGGGCGTAGGACGTGACCACGACGTCCAGGTTCCGGACGTCCGTCCAGCGCGCGTGGCGGTCGGCGCCGGTCATGGTGCCGATCTTGAGCCACGGCGTGAAGCGCGCGGCCTCGGCCACCCAGTTGTCCACGAGGCTCGTGGGACAGACGATGAGCGAAGGCTTGCGGCCGTCGGCGGGGCGTTCCGCGCAGGCCATCGTGAGCCAGACGAGCATCTGGAGCGTCTTGCCGAGGCCCATTTCGTCGGCGAGGATGCCGCCGAACCGGTTGCGCTGCAGAAAGCGGAGCCAGCGCACGCCGTCCTTCTGGTACGGGCGCAGGAGGCGTTCGAAGGCCGGATCGAGTTCCTCGGCCTGCATCGGCTCGAGGCGGTTTTTCTGGGCGGCGCCTTGAATCCAGGCGGGCGGCGCTTCGACGTCGATGCCGTCGAGCGCCTGCAGGGCGCTGGCGGCGTAGGCGGCGTAGACGGGCGCGAGGCGGAAGCTGCCGGCGCGCGTCCCCTCGCCCGAGGCGCAGTCGGCGAACACGCTTTGCAGGGCGCGGATGGCTTCGGCGTCGAGCAGGATCGCGCGGCCGTCGCGTTCGACGTAGGCATCGCCCTTGAGCAGCGCGCGTTGGATTTCGGCGCCGCTCAGGCCGCCTTCCGCGCCGACGTCGTAGTCGAAGCGCACGTCGAACCAGCCGTCGGCGCCGTTTTGGGGATCGATGCGCACGACGGGCGTGGCGAACACGGCGTTTTCCATGGTCGCGCGGATGCGGCCATCCCAGACGACGCTCCAACCCTTGCGGCGCAGGGCCGGCACGGCGCTGCCGAGGAAATTGAGCACTTCGCGGGTGCCGACGATGGAATTGAGATCCGCGCCGGTGCGGCCGGCCAGGCCGTAGCGGCCCAGCGCGGCCAGCGCCTGCTGTTCCGCCGGCACGTCGCGCACCGTGTAGCGCAGGATGTCTTCGGGATCGGGATGGGCGAAGGAACCGCGCGCCGACGACTGCGCGGCGACGAGTTCGACCTCGCCGTAGACCGCCACGAGCCGCGCGGCGAGGCTGGCCGGGCTGCCGCGCACTTCCAGGCGGAATTCCGGCGGCTCGGGCTCGAAACCGAAGACGTCGGGCTCGACTTCCGCCTCGACGCGCACGTAGGCGCCCAGCCGGGGCATTTCCTCGCGCAGGAAGCGCGGCACGTCCGTCCGCGGCACGACGACTTGCCGGCGGTAGATTTCCCACAGGGGTTCCGGCAGCAGCTTTTCGAGAGGCCAGAAGTGGCCCGCGCCGAAGACCCAGCCGCTTTTCCCGGCCACGAGATAGGTCGGAAATTCCGCGCCGCGCAGGAAGGGCAATTCGGTGTGCGCCACGAGCAGCAGCTCGCCGTTTTCGTGGTCGAGATCCACGCGGAGCACGGTCGAAACCCGGCTGGCGTTGACTTCCAGCTCGCGGCCGCCTTCTTCCGCCAGCGACCGGCCCTGATGCAGCGACAGCAGATTGATGAAATCGGCGACGGCGACGGACAATTCGTTGGGCACGGCGCCGCCGGCGATTTCCTCGAGCACGAACAGAACCGCTTCGTCCTGCGGCGTCAGGCCCAGCACGACGTCGCGCGGCACGCCGCCGATGGGCCGCTGCGAACCGCGGTAGTCCAGAAAAACCCGCACGGGGACCTGGCCGGCCGGCGCGGCGTCGCGCCAGTGGCCCGGCAAGACGAGGCGCAGGGTGCAGTTCAGCGCGCCGGGGGTGCCCGGGGGCACGCGCTTGAAGAACGACTTTTCCTCGATCTGGCGCATGTGCTGCGCCCGGCGTTCTTCTTCCTGCAGCTTGCGCTCGCGCTCCGGATCGGAGTTCCGCGCCAGCAGCGCGAGCCCCAGCGCGATGACATGGGCGCAGATGATGCCGCGTTCGACGTTGTCGCGGCAGGGACAGCGGTTTTCGCAGGAATGGTCCGGCAGGATCCGGGCCGCGGTCTTGATGGAGCGGCTGCCCCAGGAAATGGTGCCTTGGATGCCGTCGGCGTCGGCCGACGCGTCCAGAACGAGGCCGCGCTGGATCAGGGTGCGGCCGTCCCGGAAGGGGACGGCCCCCCCCCAGTCCTGCAGCATCTTGTATGTAAACGGCAATTTCACGATGTCGATGCGCCGGTTTTTCCGGAAGCGATCAAATGAGACGAAAATACAGGTTCGGCGCAAAAAGGCAATCCGCGAATGGACGAAACGCTTTTCCGCCGGAAATTCACGCTTGCCCGGCGCACCGGCTCCCCGTATTCTCCTGCCCCAACGTGCTCCGCCCGGATTCGTTCCGGCGCGGTCGCGTTTTCAGGCTTATTAAGGAAAGAGGACCGCCGATGGCCATGATGATTTCGAAGTTCCACAAGCTGATCCAGTCCCGCCTGCTCTGGGGCGCGTTTCTGATCATCATCGTCTTTTCGTTCGTCGTGTGGGGCATGGTGTGGCCTTCGGACGTCGAGAAGGCCGAACGCGCCAACGCCGCCGGCACGCTCGACGGCCAGCCGGTGTCCCAAGGCGAATATCGCTCGGCCTACCTGAGCACGTATTTGGCGCGCGCCTTGGCGCTGGGCCGAGAAGTGCAATCCACGCCGGCGACCGACGCCGCGTTGCGGCAATTGTCGTGGCAGCGCCTGGCCACGCTGCGCGAAGTGGCCAAGCTGGGCATCGTCGCCACGGACCAGGAACTGATCGGCGCCATCCAGTCCAATTTCTCGGAAACGAACGGCACCTTCGATCCCCGCCGCTACCAGGCCTTCCTGCAAAACGCCATTCAGCCGCTGGGCTTCACGACCGCCCAGTTCGAGCAGCATCTCCGCGAGGAAATCCAGATCCAGAAGCTCGCCCACCTGATCGGCCGCCAGGCGCAGGTCACGCCGCTCGAAATCCGGCGCACCTTCGACACGCTGCTGGACAGCTTCACCGTCGAATACGCGGCCGTCCTGCCCGCGGACGTCGAACAGGACGTCGCGGTTTCGGACGACGACGTCCGGAAACTCTACGACGCCGATCCCGCCGCGTTCACGATTCCCGAGCAGCGCGTGATCTCCTACGCCGCCTTCCCGATCGCGGACTATCCGGCCGAAACCAATGAAATTGCGGACGACGCGGTCCAGGACTACTACGAACTGCACGTGGCGGACTTCACCACCACGGAAACCGACACGAACGGCCAGCCGCGCGAAACCGTCGCCGACCTGGACGACGTGCGCGACGAAATCGTCGGCGCGCTGCGCCGCGAGGCGTCGTTGGCCTTGGCCGACGAAGCGGCCGCGGACCTGGCGTTCCGCGCGATTCCCGACCGGGACGGCAACGTGCCGGTCTTCGCGGACGAAGTCGCCAAGACCGGCCGGCAGGCGCAGACCCTGCCCCCCTTCGCGCGCTTCGACGTGCCGCTGCCGGACGGCGGCGCCGCGTTCGCGGCGGCCGCGTTCGAGCTGGCGCCCAATTCCTTCGACCGCGTGAGCTCGACCATCGCCGGCCAGGACGCCGTCTACGTGCTGTATCTCGAAAAGGTGCTCGAACCGCACGTGCCGTCGTTCGACGAAGCCCAGGCGCAGGTCGCGGAAATCGCCAAGCAACAGGCCTTGGCCGAGGCGCTGGCCGCCCGGGGCCAGGCGCTCCGGGACGCCGCCGCGGCCGGCCTCGCCGCGGGCAAGACCTTCGCGCAGGCCGTCGCGGACGCCGGCGCGCAGGCCGTCGCCGTCGAACCCTTCACGGGGCTTTCCGGTTCCTCCTCGACCAACGAAGCCGTGCAGGCGCTCGTGCAGGCCGTGGTGAGCTACAACCAGGGCGAAGTGACCGACCCCGTGCCGTTCGGCGACGGCGTCCTCGTGGCCCACGTCCAGACCCGCACGCCGGCCGATGCGGACACCTTCGATTCCTACCAGGCGGAAATCGCTTCCGCCATCCGCGTGCGCCGCGGCCAGAGCCTGTTCCGCGATTGGCAGGCCGCCCTGCTCGCGCCCGAACGCTTCACCGACCTGCAGCAGGCGCCGGCCGAAACCGACGACCTCGAGGAAGACGGCGACGAAGACGCGGGCGAGGAAGCGCCGGCCGGCATCAGTCCGGAAGACCAGCAGTACCTTTAAAAGAACAACCCGCGAGGAAATCCCATGATCGTCACCACCAAAGAACTGTTCGCCCACGCCTACGGCAAGTACGCCATCGGCGCCTACAACATCAACAACCTCGAGCAGACCATGGGTTTGTTCAAGGGCAACGTCGACAGCAAGGCGCCGTTCATCGTGCAACTGTCGAAGGGCGCGCGGAGCTACACCCACAAGCTCATGCTCGAAGCCATGATGAAGACCGCGAACGAGATCTTCCCCGAAGCCGTCTTCGCCATCCACCTCGACCACGGCGACGAAGCCACCTGCATGGACTGCATCAAGTCGGGCTATTCGTCCGTCATGATCGACGCCTCCTCCGAACCGTTCGAAAAGAACGTCGAGATCACCAAGCGCGTCGTCGAAGCCGCCCACGCCAAGGGCATCGTCGTCGAAGCCGAGATCGGCCAGCTCAAGGGCATCGAGGAAGACATCGTGGCCGCCGAACACGTCTACACCCAGCCCGACGAGGCCTACCAATTCGTCAAGGCCACCGGCTGCGACAGCCTGGCCTGCGCGATCGGCACCTCGCACGGCGCCTTCAAGTTCAAGGGCGACCAGAAGCTGCGCTTCGACATCCTCGAGAAGATCCAGAAGCTGCTGCCCGGCTTCCCGCTCGTCATGCACGGATCCTCGTCGGTGCCGCAGGACGAAGTCGCCCGCATCAACGCCGCCGGCGGCAACCTCAAGGGCGCCTCGGGCGTGGACGCCAGCCAATTCCTCGGCGCGGCCAAGTTGGGCGTGACGAAGATCAACATCGACACCGACGGCCGCCTGGTGTGGTGCCGCGTGCACCGCGAATTCTTCCGGGACCATCCCGAGAAGATCGCCCTGCGCGAACCCGGCAAGGAGTTCCTGCCCGAATACGCGAAGTTCATCGCCGCCAAGAACGTGCTGCTCGGCAGCGCGGGCCAGGTGGACGCCGCGCGGGCCTACATCCAGGCCAACAAGAAGTAGAATCCGCGGATGCCGCGCCGGGGCCGGGAGCGAAAACTCCCGGCCCTTTTGCATGCCTCCGCGAGTAAAACGCTTGATCAAAACGCCGCGAAAACCGTTGGCGAGTAGATCGTTTTATTGTAGCGTTTCTTCGTAGGTTCCCGCCGGCGCGTGTCGGCGGGTGGCATTCCGGGTTCGAGCAATGTACGGTTGGTGATCATGAATACTGCACGCCGCTTCCCCGTCCTGCCCTTCTGGGGCGCCGCGAGCTTCGTCTTGCTCGCCGCCGCGATTCCCGACGCGCACGCCGCCAGCGTGCGCGTTTCGCGTTTCTGGCACAACCACCAGCCGATCTATTGGCCGGAATGGAACGGCGACGACACCCAGCTCAACCGCGTGCAGTTCGCGGAGGATTCCATCGATCTCAAGGGGTCGCAGTATTACGGCACCACCACCCAGCACCCGGACAACAACCTCACCGACATCTTCGGGACCGGGGACCGCGTTTCCTCCTACCAGAGCGGGCCGCGAAATTCCCTGGCGAGTCTCGCCAACTACGCCGGCTATGCCATCAGTTATTCGGGCTCCCTGATCGAAAACGTGCGCAGTCTCGGCAACGCCGGCGAGCTGGGCTATGGCTCCGGCTGGTACGATGGCAACCGCGAAGCCACGGGCTGGACCACCCCCAGCGGCAGCCGCCGCATGGACATGGTCGGCTTCACCTATCACCACTCCCTCGGCCCCGTCTTGCCCAAGGCGGTTTTCCGCAAGGAAATCCAGATCTTCAAGCAGGCTTGGTGGAAGGCGTGGAACAAGAACAGCGATCTGTCCGATCATTCCAAGGGATTCTTCCCGACGGAAATGGCCTTCACCTCGGAGATGATCGATGTCCTCAAGGACGAAGGCTACGACTGGGTCATCGTGGCCAGCCACCATCTGAGCCGCACCTGCCCCACCTACTTCAACAACGGCACGGCCGAAGGCAACTACAACATCAATTCCAGCCCGCCGAACCGCGCCGACCTGCTCGGCCCCTCGCCGACCGAAGGCTGGTGGTACAATTCGCCCAATCCCGGCAACTGCGCTTGGAACGTCTCGCCCTTCGCCTACCAGCTCCACAAGGTCAAGTACGTCAATCCGTCGAACGGCGCCGAAAAAACCATGATCGCCGTCCCGTCCGACGACGTGCTGAGCTACAAGGCCGGCTATTCCGGCGCCGACGTCGGCATGGTCAGCACCTACATCGCGCCTTTCGCCAACGACGCCAACAGTCCCGCCTTCGTCCTGCCCGCCACCGACGGCGACAACGCCTGGGGCGGCGGCAACAGCTCCTGGAACGAATCGACCCCCCAGTTCTTCAGCGGCTGCGACAGCGCCGGCTACACGCCCACCACCATCCAGGACTTCGTGAACCAATATGGCGCGAACGCCTCCGATGCGCACATCGAGGACGGCGCCTGGATCTTCCCGGAAATGTGCTATGGCTCGCCCTATTTCCTGAAGTGGGTCGATCCGCCGACCAATCCCAAGAATCTCGCCTCGTGCTATCCCAACACGCAGATCGACTTGGAGACCCCGGGCTTCGCCCTCAAGTTCTGGGATTGGGCGCCCGTCATCGCCGGCGCCAACTGGTGCGAAACCGCCGAACAGATCCTGGAGGACGAAGGCGGCAGCGTCGCCGACTGGAAGATCGCCTGCCCCTACGATTGGGATGGCACCTACACGAACCCCTACGAAGTCGAACGCGCTTGGCACATCTTCCTTGCCGGCCTCGATTCCGGCTGCAACTACTCCGGCGGCCTCGGCAACGACGACGAAGTCAAACAGGCCCTCGCCAACCGCCGCGCGCTCGAAATGCTGTCTCCGTGGATGACCTCCCAGCGCCTGGCCAACGACAAGACCCCGCCCTCCCTCTTCCGCCCCCAGCGGTTCCCCTACAACCCCGGCACCAACACCTTCGGCTGGTTCAACGTCAATCCGACCAACGGCGCCTTCAACAAGAAGATGGGGTCCGATTTCTACGTCTGGACCCATGCCTACGACGTGTCCGGCATCCCGGACGGCGGCTTGGTCCTGAAGGTCCGCCGCGACAAGGACGGCGTCAATTCCATGTCCACCACCCACAACGAGACCTACGCCGGCGGCAGCGACGTCGAGGGCTGGATTTCCCTGCCCATGACGAAGCGCGTCCTGCCCAGCACGCGGGAAGCGCTCAATGCGGCGGCCGACAACAGCCAGATCGACTACTTCATCACGCCGGTCGCGATCGCCGACTACTACTTCGCCAAGGTGACCCAGTTCCGGGACGAGCTGGTCGATTACTACGTCGAAGCCGAAGACGCCAAGGGCAACGTCTACAAGTCCGACATCCAGCACGTCTACGTGGTCGGCGACGGCACCTCCGGTGGCTCCAGCCCCTCGGCGACCTTCTCGCCGACGGCGCCTTCGGATTGCGCCGCGCTGACGGTCGATTTCAATGCGGCCACCTCCGTCCTGGCCACCGCCTCCACGGTGAACGCGTTCTACCACTTCTCCACCAACAGCGCGGATTGGACGAACGCGGTGATGACGCGCGTCGGCACCAACACCTTCACCCTCACCTTCGCCACGGTGCCCGACAACGCCCCGCAGCTCGAAATCTGCTTCAACGACGGCGCGAACTGGGAAAACAACGGCGGCGACAACTGGATCGTCGCCATCCGGGACTGCGACGCGCCCGAGTTCGTCAACGGCGTCTGCCTCCTGCCCGCCGTGCCCACGGCCGGCTCCGGCGTCACCGTCGTCTACGACCCGAGCGGCCGCGCGCTCGCCTCCGCCACGAACGTCAACGTCCACCACGGCTACAACGGCGCCAACTGGACCACCGTGCCCGGCGCGGCGATGGCGAAATCCAACGCCTACTGGACCTACAGCTACACCATCCCCATGGCCGCCACCAGCATCGTCATGTGCTTCAACGACGGCGCCACCTGGGACAACAACGGCGGCAACAACTGGACGTTCGCGGTCAATCCCACCAGCGTGCCGGCGCTGCCCAACGGCATCGTCGTCACCAACCCCGCCGCGGCGACCGCCACCGTGGCCAACGCCGTCGCCGCCTACGTCGTCCAAGGCACGGCCGGCACCAACCTGACCGGCAACCTGTTCTGGACCAACTCCGCCACCGCGGCGAGCGGGTCCTTCACCCGCGAAAGCTACTGGAGCCGCTCCGTGGATCTCGCCGAGGGCGACAACGCCATTTCCATCTCGGCGGTCGTCGCGGGCACCGAAGCCGGCCAGATCACCAACGCCAGCGACTCCGTCGCCGAGGCCGCCTACAGCGGTGGCTGGACCAACGGCAGCAACGGCGGAACCGGCTTCGGGGCCTGGACGCTCTACCACGACGCCAACGCCGGCCACTTCGCCAGCAGCAACGGTTGGGGTTTCTGGTCCCACGAGGGCACCAATCTCTCCGAGGCCGTCCGCACGCTCTCCACCGCCCTCGCCACCGGCCAGACGTTCCACGTGCGCATGCAGAACGGCTGGATCTGGGAGGAAGGCGGCTCCGTCGGCATCGCCCTGCGCAACACCAACGGCGCCACGCTCTGGGAACTGTATTTCAACGGCGGCGACAACTACTACCACTCCGGAACCAACGTCACCGAGGTCAATTGGACGGACGCCGGCCTCGACGTCGATTTCACGCTCGTCGCGACCAACGCCTACATGTTGCAAGTGCAGCCCGTCGGCGGAACCGCCCGCCAATACTCGGGCGCCCTCGACGGCGAAATCGCCCAGTTCCGCGCCTGGTCCTACGACAACGGAACCAGCGACACGAACAACTGGAAGCGCGATTACTTCGTCAACCACCTGCGGATCACGAGCCCGGGAACCGGCGGCGGCGAGTCCTACAGTTCCGCCACGGTCCACGTCGTCCGCGAAGCCGGCGCCAACCCGCCGCCCGTCATCAGCGACATGGACGTGCAGGGCGGCGGCAACAGCCTGCAGTTCGGCCTCACCAACAGCATCGACGGCGCCTTGTACGCCGTCTGGGCCAGTTCCACGCTGATCCCGACGCAGAACTGGCAGATCGTCGCGGGCACCGAGCGCTACGGCGACGGCAACGCCATCGACCTGACCATCACCAACGGCCTGCTGCCGACCAACTACTACCGCATCGGCTACACGCCGTAAGCCGGCCGGCATCCGGGCAGCGAAAAGCCCTTGGGTTCCTCGCGGAGCCCAAGGGCTTCGACTTCGCCGGAGCGAGCGGATTTAGACCGGCGCCTTGGTCTTCGGCAGACCGCGCCCGCGATCGCCTTCTTTCCACTTGCCGGCGGCCTTCATGACTTCGATGCGCTCGAAGCGCTTCAGGACGTTGCGGCGGGCCGCCACCTTGTTGGCGCCCTTCAGACTGCGATGCATGGACATGGGTTTTCTCTCCGTTTCAATCGTTTCGTTCTGTGATGAATGAGTCGCGAACTTGTACCATTTTGGCCGCCGATGTCAACCCCGGCGTTCGGCGGCGTAGAGGCCGACGTGGTCCCGCACCATGCGCTCGAAGGAGTAGTCCCGCTCCAAGCGGTCGCGCGCGCGCAAGCCGGCCGCGTGGGCCTTCTCGGGCGCAACGAGGCACTCCTTCAGGGCGGCGGCCAAGGCGCCGGCGCTGCCCTTCCGGATCAAGCGGCCGGTTTCCCCGTCGACGACGAGTTCGGGCAGCCCGCCCGCGCGGGTCGCGATCGTCGGCCGCATCCACGCCATCGCTTCCAGCACGCTCAGCGGCTGGTTTTCCACGCGCGAGCATTGCACCAGCACGTGGGTGCGCCGGAAGAATTCGGCCGCCGGCAGCCAGCCCGTCAGTTCCACGCGATCCGTCAGCCCCAGCTGCGCGATGCGCCGCCGCAGCTTCTCGCGCAGCGGCCCGTCGCCCGCGATCAGGATGCGCCACGAGCGCGGCGAGGTGTCGAGGTCGCGCGCCAGCCGCCGCGCCGCGCGCAGCAGCAGCGCGTGGTTCTTTTCGGAGCTCAGGCGCCCCAGCAAGCCGAAGGTGAAGATTTCGCCCGGCAGCTCCCACAGGCGGCGCGCCTCGCTCCGGGACGCCACCGCGTCCGCGACGATTCCGGTCGGAATGCGCGCGAGCTGCAGCGGGCCCAGGCCGCGGCGGCGCAAATGGCGCTCGTAGAAATCGCACAGCACGATCACCCGCGAAAATCGCCGCAGCGCCGCCACGTTCAGCGCCTGGAACAGGCGCTCCTTCAGGTTCCAGCGAAACAGCCAGCCGTGGACGGTGCTGACGATCGGAAACAGCCGGCCGCCGCGCGCGGCGAGCGCCGCGTGCCAATCGGCCTTGTAGCCGGTGGAGTGGAGCACGTCGATCCGTTCCCGCGCCGCGAATTCGCGGATCTGCGCGACGGCCGACCGGGAAAAACGCCCCCGCACCGGAATTTCCGCCACCGGCGCCTGCCGCCGCAGCGCCTCCGCCAGCGGGCTCGCGCCGGCGCCCAGCCGCGTCTCCCGCAGCAGGATCGGCCGCACGTCCACGCCGGCGGCGACGAGCCCCGCGACCAGTTGCACGGTGGCTTGTTCGGCGCCGTACAGCGTGCGCGTATCTTGCAGGAGAAAAGCGACTTTCATTTTCGTCACTTTAGCGAATCGCCGGCCGGAGCGCAAACTCCGCCGGCGGCACGGAAAATGTTTTACCCGCCTCCTCGTTTCGGGTAGGATGCGGGGCCATTGTTGAAGACGAGGACCCCATGAGACACCTGTTGACCTTGGAAGACTGGACCCCGGCGCAAATCGCCGAAGCCATCGCCCTGGCGCGCACCGTCAAGGCGAACCCGGCCCGCTACGCCGACGTCCTGCGCCGCAAGACGCTGTGCATGATTTTCGAGAAACCCTCCCTGCGCACCCGCCTCTCCTTCGAAGCCGGCATGAACCAGCTCGGCGGCCACGCCATCTACTACGATACCTCCACCTCGCCCATCGGCGCCGGCAAGGAATCCATCGCCGACACCGTCCGCACCATGTGCCGCTATGTGGACGTCATCATGGCGCGGCTCTTCAAGCACGAAGACCTCCTGGAAATGGCCCGCTATTCCACCGTGCCGCTCATCAACGCCCTGACGAACTTCTCCCACCCCGGCCAGATCCTCGCCGACCTGCAGACGATCGAGGAACACAAAGGCCGCCTCGCCGGCCTCAAGCTGGCCTATCTGGGCGACAGCTTCAACAACGTGACCCATTCGCTGCTCTTCGCGTGCCCCAAGATGGGCATGCACCTCTCCATCGGCTGCCCCGCCGGCGCGGACTACGAACCCGATCCCAAGGCCTTTGCCGCCGCCCGCGCCGACGCCGCGCGGAACGGCACGACGTTCGAGGTGACCCACGATGCCGCCGCCGCCGTCCGCGACGCCGACGTGGTCTACACCGATTCCTGGATGAGCTACCACATTCCCAAGGACAAGGCCGCCGAACGCAAGAAGATCTTCGGCCCCTACCAGGTCACCGGGGACCTGATGAAGAAGGCCAAGCCCGACGCCATCTTCCTCAACTGCCTGCCGGCCCTGCGCGGCATGGAGCAAACGGCCGAAGTCATCGACGGGCCCCAGTCCGTCGTCTTCGACGAAGCCGAAAACCGCATGCACATGCACAAGTCTTTGATGTTGATTCTGCTCAAGGAAGCCGGCACCATCCAGTAGCGGAGTGAAAGCATGGGCAACGAACGGGCAGGCGACATCCTCATCGAGCGATTCGAGGTCATCGCCTGCTCCAAGTGCACCCAGCCGATCGACGTCGCGCAATCCGCGCCCTTCACCCTGATCCACTGCCCCGTCTGCGCCGCCGAAATGCGGGTGCCCGCCCGCTTCGCCAACTTCATCCTCCTCGACCAGCTCGGCAAGGGCGGCATGGGCTCCGTCTACAAGGCCTTCGACGAACCCCTCGGCCGCACCGTCGCCCTCCAGGTGCTGCAGCCATCCAGCGGCCAGGACC
>CAYTEK010000084.1:0-12744 GCA_964436715.1 uncultured Verrucomicrobiota bacterium
ATCCTCCATCCAGAGGCCGCCTGTGGCTTCGAGCCAGTCGGCGACGCGTTCCGCGGCGGCGGGCACGTCGTTGTCGGACAGATCGAGCCGGAGCACGGGCAGGCGGGATTCGGCGACGAGGCGGTCGAGCAGTTCCTGTTCGCGGACGAAGAGCGAAAGGTCGTCGGACTGGCCGGGCTTGCCGGAGACCTTCAGCCGCAAGGCGCGCGCGGCGGCGAAGGATTCGGGCGTGCGCGTGCAGTAGATGAGCCGGAAGTTGAGGGGCCGCAGGCGGTCTTCCAGCCAGCGGAAGTCGAGGTCTTTGCCGCGGGCCATGAGCTGGAACATGCGGGTGGAGAGATGGAAGCGGTCCACGATCCAGGAGTAGTAGCGCTGGAGTTCGAAAAGCCGGGCCCAGGTCGCGTAGGGTTCCCGGGCCAGCGCGTCTTCCGGCGGCTCGAAGTTGAGGAGGCCGCGGCCCCAGGGGAAGTTGGTGAAGGCGCACCACTCGCCGGAAACGAGCGGCGAATGGTAGCGGTAACGGCGCGGACCGACGATGCGCGGATGCTCGTTGAGCGCGAAGGCGAGATCGGTCTTGAAGGTCAGCCGCGTGCCTTCCAGGATGACTTTCGGCGTGAGCTTGCGTCCCATTTGCCGGACATCCTAGCGCGGAACGACGGGTTGCGGAAGCGCAAAGGGGCATGGTATATTGCTCCTCCACCATCGAGGAACACGAGCATGCAAGAAGCGCGAAATCGGCGGACGACGGACGGCGGCGGGGATTGGATCCATCTGCGGCGGGTGAAGGCCACCTGCATTCTGGGCATTCACCCGGCCGAACGCGCGAAGCGCCGCACCGTGTATTTCGACGTTTCGCTGCGCTGCGACACGCGCCGCGCCGGGCAGTCCGACAAGATCGGCGACACCTTGAACTACGAACTGGTGGAAGCCGAAGTGATCGCGGTCGCGGAACGCGGCAATTATTTCCTGGCCGAATCGCTGGCGGAACGGGTGGCGGAAATCTGCCTGCGGCACACGCAGGTGGACGAAGTGCGGGTCGTGCTGGACAAGCCCGGCGCGCTGCCGCATTCCGACAGCATCGCGGTCGAAATCCTCCGGCGGCGCTAGGCCGCCGTCAGTTCTTCCGTTCCGCCACGTGGCGGGCGAGGGCGGCGAGGGGAGCGGTTTCGCCGGGGAAATCGGCGAGAGCGGCGAGGGCCTCGGCCACGAGTTCATGCAGGCGCTGTTTCGCGCCGTCCAGTCCATGCACGGAGACCGCGGTCGTTTTCGCGCGCGCGGCGTCGGTGCCGACGGCCTTGCCGAGCTGTGCGGGCGTGGACGTTTCGTTGAGCAAATCGTCGGCGATCTGGAAGGCCTCGCCGGCGGCGGCGGCATAACGGGTGGCGGCGCCGAGCGCGGCGGCAGAACCCCCGGCGGCGCGCACGCCCATGCGGCAGGCGCAGACGATCAAATCGCCGGTCTTGTGCTGCTGGATGAAACGCAGCCGGCCTTCGTCGGGCGGCAGATGCTCGCCGAGCATGTCCTCGACCTGGCCGCCGACGACGCCGCAGGGGCCGGCGGCGGTTGCGAGTTCGCGGACGATTTCCAGCGCGGCGACGGGGGTTTGGGCGGCGAGTTCGAAGGCGAGCGCCTGCAAGGCGTCGCCGGCGAGGAGCGCCGTGGCTTCGCCGTAGACCTTGTGGCAGGTGGGCACGCCGCGGCGGAGATCGTCGTCGTCCATGCACGGCAGATCGTGGTGGATGAGGGGGTTGGTGTGGAGGGACTCGTTGGCGGCGGCGGGAAAGAGCGCGGCGGCACGCGGCGCGCCGCACGCTTCGGCGCAGGCGGCGCACAGGATCGGGCGCAGGCGCTTGCCGCCGGCGAACAGGCTGTGGCGCATCGCGGCGTGGAGGTCGGCGGGACGGGTGGCCGCCGCCGGCACGAGCCGGTCGAGCGCGGCTTCGATCCATCGCGCGCCGTCGGCGAGATAGGTCTGCAAATCGAACATATGGGCGTTCCTTTGAAAGTTCTCACACCAAGGCGCCAAGGCCCGAAGGGTTCAGTCGAGATCTCCATTGATGATCCGAGAAATTCCGTCGCGCATCAAGGCCTCGCCGAAATTGAGTAAAAACCCGAGTTTCATGCCGGTCAGTTTCAAGTAGGTTAAAACCTGTTTTGCATGTGCGCGGGTCGTTTGTTCGACGGATTTCAACTCCAGGATGACCTTGCCCTCCACGATCATATCCGCGCGAAATCCTTCGTCGAATCGGATGTCTTGGTACTGGATGGGGATCGGCACTTGGCGGGCCACCGAACAGCCGCGGCGTTCCAGTTCATGGGTCAAAACGACTTCGTAAACCGATTCCAGCAGTCCGGGACCCAATGCCTTGTGCAGGCTGACTGCGCTGTCGACCACGACCCTCCCAATTTCATTTACCGTCATCTTGGGGACTTGGTGGCTTGGTGTGAGATCTTCTCGAAATCAGATGCCGAGATCGACGAACCGGGCGAGGCCTTCGTAGACCTGGCCGGAGGAAGACGTGAAGCGCACGTGCGCCTTGTCGGGGGTGGCGCCTTTCACCACGTGGACGGTCAGCCCGGCGCGCAACTGGCCCATCGGAGCGCCGTTGGGAGCGGCGAGCGGATACAGGTAGATCGGCTGCGCAAGGACGACATCCTGTTCGGCGACTTCGCGCGGCGTCGTCAGCGCCGCGAGCGGATTGACCGGACCGCCGGCGAGCGCCCAGGCGCCGCGTTTTTCCTTCTTGGCTTCGAGCTCGACCTGGCGCAGGCGGCGGAACCAGGCGTCTTCATCCCGCTTGTACGGTTCCAGGTCGCTCAAATCGCTGCCTTGGCCATAGACGCGGGCGAGGCCGTTGCGGACCAGTTCGGTGCCGAGATCCTCGCCGGCGGCGTTCATCACCATGGCGTAGTCGCGATCCATGTCGGAGCGGCCCAGCGCGTCGGACAGGCGCGAATAGACGGTGAAATTGCCGTCCGCCAGGAAGTCTTCCGTGAACTTGACCGCGGCCTTGCCGATCTTGACGACGTCCTTGGGGTCGGCGATGCCGAAATATTCGGCCTGCACCTGCAGCCGTTCGGGCAGGGAGGTCTCGGATTCGGGCGTGTCCACGAAATAGAGGCGGAACAGATATTTGCGCGTTTTGATGTTGGTGGGTTTGACGTGGAAGCTGTCGCCGTCGTTGGAGGCGTTGGGAATGACGCGGCAGCCGGTGTATTCGCGCCACTTCTTGGCGGCGGAAGCGTCGGTCGGCGCCGCCAACGTCAGCGCGGCGGCGACCAGGCCCGCGACCTGGAAAACGGATGGTTTCGCATGCACGGAGGCAGTGTAGGAGAAGGCGCCGGAAGGGAAAAGGCAAAAAAGGAGGCGTTGACAAGCCGGGGGCGCGCGCCTTCAATGCGCGACGTGAACCGAGCGTGGAAATGGGCGTTGGTGATGGTCGCGGCGGCGGCGCCGTGGCTGCACGGCTTGTCGTTCCCGTTCCTGTACGACGACGTGGGGATGATCGCGGGCAACGGCTTCCTGGAAGATCCGGCCAATCTGGGCGCCGTGCTGTCGGGCCGGACGCTGGCCGATCCGCAGGTGGTGAACGGCCGCCGCCCCGTCGTGCTGGCGTCCTATTTTCTCGACCGCGCGCTCTACGGGCTGGAGCCTGCGGGCTGGCGGATCACGAGCTTGCTGCTGCATCTGGGCTGCGCCGCGCTGCTGATGGCCTTGCTGCGGCGGACGACGCGCGACGATTTTCTCGCGGCGGCGGCGGGCCTGTTGTTCGCGCTGCACCCGGCGGCGTCCGAGGCCGTCCATGCGCCCGGCTTCCGCGCCGACGTGCTGTGCCTGTTTTTCTCGCTGGCGTTCCTGAACGCCTTCCTGGTCGCGGGCCGCTGGGCGACGCCGGCCCGCATCGGCGGTCTGGCATGCCTCGCGCTGGCGTTGCTGGCGAAAGAGACCGCGCTGGCGGCGCCATTGGCGCTGGGCGCGCTGGAACTCGTCTTTCCGGCGGCGTTCCCCGGCGCGCGCCGCGCGCACCTCGGCTGGTTGGCGGCCGCCGGCGCCCTCGCGGCGGGATTCTTCGCGCTGTGGGCGGCGTTGCCGACGGAGCTGCAGGCGGCCGGCGGGGCGTGGAACGGCGAATCGCTGCGGTTTCCCGAGACGTTGTATTCGCTGCCGGCGCTCTGGGCGCGCGTGCTGCGCCTGCTGCTGGTGCCGTGGCCGCTGAACGTGACCCCCGGCTTCGCGCCGGTGGCGGCGCCGCTGGCGCTGCGTTCGCTCTGGGGGCTGGCGTGGCTGGCGCTGGCGGCGGTCGGCGCATGGAAGGCGCGCCGCGCGCTGCCGGAAATTTCGCTGGGGCTGTTCTGGATGCTCGCGTTTTTCGCGCCGACGTCGAACCTCTGGCCGCTGCTGCATCCGGTGGCGGATCGCTATCTGTATCCCCTCGTGCCCGGCTTCGCGCTCGCGGCGGCGTGGATCCTGGCGCGCCAGTCGCGCCGCGGGCGCGCCGCGGGCCTGGCCGCGCTGGCGGGGATCTACGCGCTGCTGCTGACGCTGCGCCTCGGGCAGTGGGCGTCGGCCGAAAAACTGTGGGCGGCGGCCTATTTCCAGAATCCGAAAAGCGCGACGGCGGCGACGTGGCTGGGCTGGCTGCGCGAAAAAGCCGGCGATGCGGCCGGCGCGCGCGAATTCTACCGGGCGGCGGTCGCCGCCAATCCACAGGCGCCCGCGGCTTGGATCAACTGGGGCGCGCTCGAAGGCCGGGCGGGAAATTGGACCGAGTCGGAACGGATCCTGCGCCGGCTCGTGGAATTGCGGCCCGACGACGCCCGCGGCTGGCACAACCTGGCGGTGTGCCTCGAAGGCCAGGGCCGGACGGCGGAAGCGGAAGAGGCCGCCGCGCGCGCGGCGGCGCTGCCCGCACCCTAGGGCAGCGCGAAACCCTGGCGGGCGAACGCCGCGCGGGCGGGCTCCGACGTCAGGAATTCGAGGAAGGCCATCGCCGGCAGGCGATTCGCGGCGTTCAGCAGGACGGCCGCGGAGGTGAATTCCGTTTCCGGTTCCACGCCTTCCTCGACCGGCTTGGTGGAGGGCACGACGAGCACGTTGCGCTTGAGCGCGACGTCCACCAGCCCCTTTTGGACGACCAACTGCATGTCGTCTTCGGTGGCGGGAAAGAAGACGTCGGGCGGCGTTTCGGCGCGGATGATCTTTTCGGCCAAGGCCGCCGAGCGGCCCCAGGAGAAGTCGACCGCGAATCCGGTCTGCTGGACGAACAGCGGTTCGATTTCCTTCAGCACGGGCTGGAATTGCTTGTCCGCAAACACGGCCAGCGCCTGGGCGGAAGCGCCCGGCGCGGAAAGGACCAGACAGGCCAAGGCGGTCAACGCGATCAGTCGTTTGTTCATGGGGCGGTTGCTCTCCGGGAAGGATCGAAAACGGGCACATTCAAGGGAACCGCGCCCGATTTGTCAATGCAAGACGGGCGCTATTTGAACTCCACGAGCCCGGCTTCGCGCAGGCTGACGTAGGGCGCCGGGTGCGGTCTTTTGCCGCGGACGACGATGTGGTCGAGCAGTTGGATGCCGACGATCTTGCCGGTTTCGACCAGCTGGCGGGTGGCGCGGACGTCTTCGGCGGAGGGCGTCGGATCGCCGGACGGGTGGTTGTGGGCGACGATGATGGCCGCCGCCGCCATGCGGATGGCTTCGCGGAACACCTCGCGCGGATGGGCGAAGCTGGCGTCGAGGATGCCCTTGGTGACGGCTTCCGGCGCCCGCCGCAGGCGGTATTTCTGGTCGAGCAGCAGCACCCAGAAGACTTCCTGGTCGAGCCGGGCGGTTTCCGTTTTCAGCAGGTCCAGCACGTGCGCCGGCTCGCGGACGAGCGGCAGCGGATTCGCGCGCTCGCCGGTCGCGCGGCGGCCGAGTTCGAGCGCGGCGCGCAGCTCCAGCGCCTTGACGGCGCCGATGCCCTTGATGGCGCGCAGTTCCTCGTGGCTGGCTTCGGCGAGCCGGGCCAGGGAGCCTTGATGCCGGTCGAGCACCTGGCGGGCGAGGTCGATCACGCTCTGGCCGCGGATGCCCGCGCGCAGCAGGATGGCCACGAGCACCTCGTCTGGCACGTTCGGGATGCCGGCCTCGAGCGCCAATTCGCGGGGACGCCGATGGTCCGGCAGATCCTTGATGCGCGAGAGCGAAATCTCGTAGGGCGCGGCCGATTCCTTCAGCGGGGATTTCATGAGCAAAGATTAGGTCGAAGTCGGCGATTTGAACAGCGCAAAGCATGGCGCGTGCGGTTGCGTTCCGGCCCGCACAAAGACGACGGCGCCGCCGGCGGGGGGGCGGCAAGCGCGCGCGCGGGCGGTGGCTTTCCGCTTGCGCAGGACTATCACTTATTATAATAAGTGATAGTAGTTGGAAAGGAGCGCACGATGGCCTTGTCCCCCACGCTTTGGAGAACCAGCCGCATCTTGGCCGGTCCGACGCGACTGGAACTGTTGCGGCGGATCGTCGCCGCGCCGAATGCCCGCGTCGCGGAACTGGCCGCGGCGGCGGGCCTGTCGGAGTCGCGGGCCAGCCAGGAACTGCGGCGCTTGCAGGCGCGGGGGCTGGTGCAGGCGGTTCGGACCGGTTCGGCCGTGACGTATCGGCCGGTGCCGGATCCGCTGGTGGCTTCGGCGAAACCGTTGCTGGCGGCGGCCAAGGCGGCGCTGGCCAAATGGCCGGAGGACGAAACGATCCGCGTGGCGAAGGCGTTCGGACACGAACGGCGGCTGCGGATCGTGCGGGCGCTGCGGCCAGGGGCGCGCGGATTCGCGGAACTGGCGGTCGCCGCCGGGATGCCGCAGATGGCTTTGTTGCGCCATCTGCGGGTGTTGCAGGCGGGCGGCGTGGTTCGGAAGGGAAAGCGCGGCTGGGAATTGGCGCCCAACGCGCACCCCCTGGCGCGGACGTTCGGAACCTGGATGGCCGATTGATCGCCGCCGCGGTTTGTTTTGACCTTTTTTCCACAGTATGGAAAAGTCCGGGCGCGTTTTTCCACGGCATGGAAAAACGGTTTCCACAGTGTGGAAAAAACCGGATTTGAGAGGAATCGACCATGAGCGACAGCAAGATCCACGTGCCCGCGGACGGGCAGAAAATCACGATGGGCCCGGACGGGCGCCTGCAGGTGCCGGACCGGCCGATTTTGCCGTTCATCGAAGGCGACGGCACGGGGCCGGACATCACGCGCGCGGCGATGGTCGCGTGGAACGCGGCCGTGGAAAAGGCCTACGGCGGGAAGCGCAAAGTGGCCTGGATGGAAATCTACGCGGGCGAAAAGGCGAACGCCGTCTACGGCCCGAACACCTGGCTGCCGGCGGAAACCCTGACGGCGTGCCGCGACTACCTCGTGTCGATCAAGGGCCCGTTGACGACCCCGGTGGGCGGCGGCATCCGCAGCCTGAACGTGGCGCTGCGGCAGGAACTGGACCTCTACGTCTGCCTGCGGCCGGTGCGCTGGTTCGCGGGCGTGCCCAGCCCCGTGAAGCATCCGGAAAAGACCGACATGGTCATCTTCCGCGAGAACGCCGAGGACATCTACGCCGGCATCGAATGGGCGGCGTACACGGCGCAGGCGCAGAAGGTGATCGATTTCCTGCAGAAGGAAATGGGCGTGAAGAAAATCCGCTTCCCGGCCAGCTCGGGCATCGGCATCAAGCCGGTGAGCGAGGAAGGCACCCGGCGCCTCGTGCGGGCGGCGATCCGCTACGCGCTGGCCAACGGCCGCAAGAGCGTGACCTTGGTGCACAAGGGCAACATCATGAAGTTCACGGAAGGCGCCTTCCGCGACTGGGGCTATGCGACGGCGCGCGAGGAATTCGGCGCGAAGCCGCTGGACGGCGGGCCGTGGCACGAGCTGACCGATCCGGCGACGGGTCGGAAGATCGTGGTGAAGGACTGCATCGCCGACGCCTTCCTGCAGCAGATCCTGACGCGGCCGGCGGATTACGACGTGATCGCGACGCTGAACCTCAACGGCGACTACGTCTCCGACGCCTTGGCGGCGTGCGTGGGCGGCATCGGCATCGCGCCGGGCGCCAACGTCAACTACGACAGCGGTTGCGCGGTCTTCGAGGCCACGCACGGCACCGCGCCGAAGTACGCGAACCTCGACAAGGTCAATCCGGGCTCGCTGATCCTGTCCGGCGAAATGATGTTCCGCTATCTCGGCTGGACCGAGGCGGCGGACCTGCTGATCCGCGGCGTGGAGAAGAGCATCGCGAACAAGACGGTGACCTACGATTTCGCGCGGCTGATGGACGGCGCGACCGAAGTGAAGTGTTCCGAGTTCGGCGCGGCCATCGCGAAAAACATGGGATGAAGAGAACAGCCGGCAGCCGTTCAACGCAAAAGGCGCAAGCGGCGCAAAAGGAACGCAAACGCCGGACAGGATGAAGGATGACGGAGAACGAGGTCAGCCGGGCGATTTACGAGTGCGCGATCGAGGTGCGCCGGACGCTGGGCGGGCCAGGGCTTTTGGAAGGCGTATACGAGGAAGCGTTGGCTTGGGAGTTGGGCCAGAAGGGCTTGAAAGTCGAGCGGCAGGTGCAGGTGCCGATCCAGTACAAAGGGCACAACCTGGGAACGCCGATGCGCTTGGATTTGCTGATTGAAGGAAACGTGGTCGTGGAGTGCAAGGCGGCGGCGGAGTACAATCCGGTTTTCGAGTCCCAGGTCTTGACCTATTTGAGATTGACCGGGTTGAAGTTGGGTTTGGTCGTCAATTTTGGAGAAAAGTTCGTAAAGGATGGCATTCACCGGGTGGTGAACGGGCTGTAGGATCGGCGTTTGCGGTCCTCTTGCGTCGTTTGCGACTCTTGCGTTGAAAGGATTTGACATGGGCAATCAACAGAACCAACCAAAACAGCAGCCGGCGACGGCGGCGGACGGCATCACGCCGCGGGCGACGGACTACGGGCAGTGGTACCTGGACATCGTGAAGCGGGCGGACCTGGCGGACCATTCGTCGGTGCGCGGCTGCATGGTGATCAAGCCGCACGGCTACGCGATCTGGGAGAAGCTGCAGCGCGAGCTGGACGACCGCTTCAAGGCGACGGGCCACGTCAACGCGTACTTCCCGCTGTTCATTCCGCTGTCGCTGATGGCGAAGGAAGAGGAGCACGCCGCGGGCTTCGCCAAGGAATGCGCCGTGGTGACGCACTACCGGCTGAAGGCCATGGACGGCAAGGTGGGCGTGGATCCGGCATCGCAGCTCGAAGAGCCCCTCGTGGTGCGGCCGACGAGCGAGACGATCATCTGGGCGCAGTACAAGAACTGGATCCAGAGCTACCGCGATCTGCCGCTGCTGATCAACCAGTGGGCGAACGTCGTGCGCTGGGAAATGCGCACGCGCCTGTTCCTGCGCACGGCGGAATTCCTGTGGCAGGAAGGCCACACGGCGCACGCGACGGAAGCCGAAGCGCGCGAGGAAGTGTCGCGCATGCTGGCCGTCTACGCCGACGTGGCGGAGAACGTGATGGGCGTGCCGGTCGTGCGCGGCCACAAAACCGAGGGCGAGCGGTTCGCCGGCGCCATCGACACGCAGTGCATCGAAGGCATGATGCAGGACGGCAAGGCGCTGCAGATGGGCACGAGTCACTACCTGGGCCAGAATTTCGCCAAGAGCGCCGACGTCAAGTTCCTCAACAAGGAAGGCCAGCTCGAATACGTGCACGCGACGAGCTGGGGCGTTTCGACGCGGCTGGTGGGCGCGTTGATCATGACGCATTCGGACGACAACGGGCTGATTTTGCCGCCGAAGCTGGCGCCGATCCAGGTCGTGATCGTGCCGATCTACAAGACGCCGGAGGAGCAGGCGCGGACGACCGCCGAGGCGCAGGCCGTGGCGGGCGAGCTGCGCGCGCAGGGGCTGGCCGTGAAGGTGGACGATCGCGAAGGCCTGCAGCCCGGCGCGAAGTACTACGAATGGGAACGCAAGGGCGTGCCCGTGCGCATCGAAGTGGGGCCGAAGGATCTCGAAAAGGGCTCGCTGTGCGTCGTGCGGCGCTTCGTGCTGCAGAAGGCAGGCGAAAGCGAACAGGATCTGCGCAAGCGCAAGAAGCAGTTCCTGCCGCGCGCCGAAGCCATCGCCGGCATGCCGGCGCTGATGGACGTCCTGCAAAAGGAACTGCTCGAACGCGCCCGCGCCATGCGCGAGAAGAAAACGCGCGTCATCGACACGCTCGCGGACTTCGAGGCGTTCTTCAAGGGCGAAGGCGGCGGTTTCGCCTGGGTGCACTGGGCCGGCACGCACGAGGACGAAGATGCGATGGCCAAGAAATATGAAACGAGCATCCGCTGCATTCCGTTCGCGGACCAGATTCCCGAGGCCGCGCGCGGCGCGGGCACCTGCATTCTGACCGGCAAGCCCAGCGCGCAGCGCGTGCTGATGGCGAAGTCCTACTGAAGAAGAGGTCAGAGGTCGGAGTTCAGAGGTCGGGATGGAGAAAGCCAACAGCCCGGTGAAGAAGGTTCTGGTGGTGTGCACGGGGAACACCTGCCGAAGCCCGATGGCGGCGGGATGGCTGAACCAGAAGCTGGCGGGCAAGGGCTGGGTCGCGGAATCGGCCGGCGTGGCGGCGTGGGGCGGCGACGGCGCTTCGCCGGAAGCCGTCGAAGTCATGCGGGAAATCGGCGTGGACATTTCCGCGCACCGCAATCGGAAACTCACGCGGGCGTTGGTGGACGAAGCCGCGATCATCCTGGCGATGACGGACGGCCATCGGCGCGAAATCGAGCGGCGCTTTCCGGAAGCCGCGGGAAAGACGTTTCTGGCGAAAAGTTTCGGGGCGGGGCCGGCGGCAGACGTCGTGGACCCGTTCGGCGCGTCGGCGGACGTCTATCGCCACGTGCGCGACGAACTGGTGCCGGCACTGGGGGATTTTCTGCTCTATCTTGCCGAGCGCGGCGAGTTGCAGGTCTGAATTCGGTCTCGTTGCCGGGGAAGCCGGCAAATGCTAGGCTGTCCGCGTGAAGAAATTCCTGCTGAGGTTGGCAATTGTTCTGGTTGTCGCGCTCGGAGGGTTCGCGGTTTTTGTGGCGGTGGCGAGCCGGGACGCCGCACCGCCGGACGAAACGGAATTCGCCGCGACGCGTCCGGATGTCGCGTCCGCGGACAACGCCTTCACGTATTTTCTCGAAGCGACGAACCATCTGGTGGAAGCGACGAATCGCCAATGGCTCGTTGATTTCCGGATGGGCAAGACGCCGGCGAGCGACGAACTGCGCGAGCTGGTTGTGCAGAACGCGGATTGCCTGGCGCGCGTGAAGCGCGGAACCGAATGCGCGATTTGCCTGGCGCCGTCGGTGGAGACCATTGAAACCCAGGTGCCCTACTTTAATCCGTGGTTGCAAATGTTGGAGATTTTGGAAGCGCGGGCGCGCCTGGCGCGGCAGGACGGGCGCTTCGCGGCGGCGGCGGACGACCTAGCCGTCGGCCTGCGCTTCGGCGACTTGGTCCAGAAAGACACGTCCAGCCTCATCACCTATCTGGTGGGCGTGGTGATGTTCAGTACATCGGCGGAATCGACGATGGAACTGGCGCGCGATCCGGTCGTGCCGCCGGAGGTTCTGGAAAGATTGGCCTTGGCATTGGAAAATACGGGGCCGTTCGACGACGGTTTGGTGCTAGCCGTAAAATCGGAACAGCGGATTGCGTGCAATCTCATAAATGATCTCCATAAGAGACATAAACAGCAGGTGCTGGCCGCACATCTTGGGTTCAACACCAACAGATGGACGGCGTGGATGCAATATACGGCATATTCTTTTCAGCCCAACCGAACCAAACGGAAGATGGCCGCGGTTCATCATCGCTTGATTGCCAATGCTTCGCGGATCTATGCCGACAAAGTCTGGGACGATTCCGATGAGGACGGGCTGGGTCGGCTTGCCCTTTTACTCCCCAACGTGTTTGGAAAATATCTGATTTCGATTATCGTTCCGGGATTGGACAGATTGCCGGAAACGAGATGCCGCACGGACGGGATTTTGGCGGGCGCGAAGCTGGTGGTGGCGAGCCATCGGTTCGAGCGGGACAATGGAAGGAGACCGGAGACGCTGGCGGAACTGGTGCCGGAATATTTGGGGGAAGTGCCTCGGGATCCGTTCGATGGTGCGCCGTTTCGCTATTCGGCGGAAAAGGGTCTCGTCTGGGCCGTGGGAACGAACCTGACGGACGAAGGCGGCTCGATGCGGGTGCCGGGATCGGAATTGGAATACATGGCGAGCCGCGACCGGCGCCGGGCCGAGGATTTCGTTTTCGAGTTGAAACCGACGGAAAAGACGGAGTGAGGCGATGAAGATTCCGATCTGGCAGGTGGATGCGTTCGCGACGGAAACGTTCGCGGGGAATCCGGCGGCGGTGTGCGTGCTGGACGACTGGCTTGCCGACGGCGTCCTGCAATCGATCGCGGCGGAAAACAATTTGTCCGAGACGGCGTTCCTGGTGCCGCATGGGGAGGGCTTCGATCTGCGCTGGTTCGCGCCGGCGAAGGAAGTGGCGCTGTGCGGTCACGCGACGCTGGCCGCGGCGAAGGTGTTGTTCGATTTGCGCGGGTGGAAAGAAGCGACGATCCGGTTTCGCACGCGCCAGCGCGGCGTTTTGATGGTGGCGAAGAACGGCGAGTGGTTCGAGTTGGATTTTCGGGCGTTGCCGGCGCGACTGGTGGCGCCTCCGCCGGGCGTGGCCGCGGCGCTGGGGGTCGAGCC
>CAYTEK010000085.1:0-12488 GCA_964436715.1 uncultured Verrucomicrobiota bacterium
CGGAACTATGTCCGTCCGGCTGCCGCCCCCATCCGAATGACAACCTACCGCCACGTCTTCGGCCCGGTGCCGTCCCGGCGCTTCGGCCGGTCGCTGGGCGTGGATCTGACGCCGTTCAAGACCTGCAGTTTCAACTGCGTCTTCTGCCAGCTCGGTCCCACGCCGCGCACCACTCTTGAACGCCGGGAATACGTGCCCGTCGAATCGGTGAAGGATGAAATCCTCCGCTGGCGGGACGCGGGCGGAACCGCGGACTACGCCACCCTCTCGGGCTCCGGCGAGCCCACGCTGCACGCGGGGTTTGGCGAGGTCCTGCGCTTCCTGAAAGCCGAACTGCCCTGCCCCGCCGTGCTCCTGACCAACGGCAGCTTGCTATATTTGCCCGAAGTCCGCGCCGCTGCGGCCGAAGCGGACATCGCCAAGCTCTCGCTCAGCGCGTGGAACGACGACTCTTTCCGGCAAATCAACCGCCCGCATCCGGACTTGGATTTTCACTGCTCCGTTGCCGGCATGCGGGAATTCCGCCAGGGGTTTTCCGGCCGCATCTGGCTGGAAGTATTTCTGATCGCCGGCCTGAACGACGCTCCGGAACAAGTGGAGCGCATCGCGGCGCTGGCGGCAACCATCGGGCCCGACAAGATCCACCTGAACACCGCGGTCCGGCCCCCGGCGGAATCCGCCGTCCGCCCCGTGAACCCGGAACGCCTCGTCGAACTGGCGGAACTCTTCCGCCCCCGGGCGGAGGTGATCGCCGACTTCGTCCCGCGCCCCGGCAGTGGCATCGCCGTGAACGAAATCGCCCTGCTCGACATGCTGCGGCGGCGTCCCTGCACCGCGCGGCAGATCGCGGACGTCTTCGGCATGCACTTGAACGAAGTGGCCAAGTACACCGGCCATCTGCTAAAAACGGGGCAAATCCAAGCCCTGCAGCGCGCCGGAGAAACCTTTTTCGCCGCGCCGGAAAGAACCCGAACATGAGTCCAGCCCATCCGACCCGCCCGCACCGCAAGCAACCCCACCCCGCCGCGCCGCTGACGCCCTACGGCAACCGCCCGATGGTCACGCCCATCGTGCACGCCGTGAACTACGAGTACCTCAACTTCGAGGTGCTGCGGCAAATCACCGACGGCGAGGTGGACGGCTACACCTACCACCGCGACGACAACCCCACCGTGCGCGCCGTCGAGCGCCAGATCGCCGCGCTCGAAGGCGCCGAAGATTGCGTGGTCTGCACCTCCGGCATGGCGGCCTGCACGCTGGTCTATCTGACCTATCTGCGCGCCGGCGGGCACCTGTTGCTGTTCCACGACGTGTATGGCGCGCATTACAAGGTCTCGCTCATCCTCGAGCGCCTCGGCGTGGAGGTGACCTGGGTGGACGCCGCCGACTGGCGCGCGCTGCCCAAGCACATCCAGCCCAACACGCAGATGATCTTCCTGGAAACGCCCAGCAATCCGCTGTGCAAGACCGTGGACGTCGCCGCCGTGCGCAAAATGGCGGACAAAGTCGGGGCCATGGTGGTGGTGGACAACACCTTCGCCACCCCCTACCACCAGCATCCGCTGGAACTCGGCACGCATCTCGTGGTGCACAGCGCCACCAAGGCTCTCGGCGGGCACAACGACCTGATGGCCGGCGCCGTCGCGGGCTCCAAGGACGACTACGACAAGCTGTGGTTCACCCGCCAGGCCATCGGCTGCACGCTCGACGCCTATTCGGCGTCGCTGCTCGAACGCGGCCTCAAGACCTTCCCCCTGCGCGCGGAACGCATGGCCGAAAACGCGCTGGCCGTGGCCAAGCACCTTTCCAAATGCCCCGGCATTTCCAATCTGCGCTATCCCGGCCTGAAATCCGACGACGGCCACCGGATTTCCGTCCGCCAGATGCGCAACGGCTTCGGCGGCATGATGGCGTTCGACGTCGGCCGCACCCAGGAAGACGCCAAGCGGTTCATCTCCGCCTTGAAGACCATCCGCCACGCGGTGAGCCTCGGCTCCACGGAATCGCTGATCTGCATCCCGTTCCTGACCACCATGCTCTACATGCCGCCCGAGCGCCGCACGTCTTTCGGCGTCCGGCCCAACAGCGTGCGCCTGTCCGTCGGCGTGGAATCCAGCGGCGATCTCCTCGCCGACCTCGACCAGGCCCTTCGCCACGTGCGCGGCCGAAAACGCCCATGACCGCCCCCGCCCCAGCCTCGTCCGGAACGCCGGACGCCCTGTTCGGCCGAATGAACGACCCCTCCGCCTCGGCCTTTCTCAAAGGCCCCTGCGGCGACGAAATGGAATTCTACCTCGTCGTGCGCGACGGCCGCATCGAAGACGTCCGCTACTACACCAAAGGGTGCGGCAGCACGCGCCGATGCGCGGCTGCCGTGGCCCGGCGCGCCAAGGGCGCGACCGTGCTGGACGCTCTCGCTCTGAACCCGCGCGACGTCATCGCGGCGGAAACCGGTTTGCCGGCGGCCGGATGGCACTGCGCCATCTTGGCCGTCAGCACGCTCTACCGGGCCATCGCCGACCAGCTGCTGCAACGCTGACCCCAGGAAAACCCATGACCATCCTCATCGTCTTCAACCGCGCGCCCTACGACGGCACCGACGTGGCCTGGAACGGCCTGCGCCTGGCCGGCAAGCTCGCGGAAAACGGACACGCCGTCCGGATTTTCCTGATGAACGATGCCGTGGATCTGGCGCGCGAAAGCTGCACGGCCCCGGCGGGCTACGACCAAGATCTCGTGGCGATGCTGAAGGCCCTGATCGCCAAGGGCGTGGCCGTGAAGGTCTGCGGCACCTGCATGGCCCGCTGCGGCCTCCACAAGAACGAGCCCTACTACGCCGGCGCCAACAAGTCCACCATGGCCGAGCTCGCCGAGTGGGTCGCCGCCAGCGACCGCGTCCTGACGTTCTGAAGACCGCCCGCATATCCCCGACATGACCGCCGACCAACTCCAGCACATCCAGGCTTGGTTTGCAGCTTTCGCGGAAAGCTACCGGTCCGCAGCCGGCGTCCTGCCCGCCGGCATCGAACTCAAGCTGGACCACACGCGGCACGTCGCGGAAAACGCCCGCGACCTTTCCCGAGACCTGCACTGGCGTCCAGATGACATCCGCTTGGCCGAGGCCCTCGGCTGGCTGCACGACGTCGGCCGCTTCGTCCAATACGCAGAATTCGGCCACTTCCACGACGCCACGTCCTTCAACCACGGCACGCGCGGGGCCGACGTCGTCCGCGACGCCGGCATTCTGGACGACCTCGACGGCGACTCCCGCGCCGGCCTCCTCGACGGCATCCGCTTCCACAACGCCAAGGCGATTCCGCCGAACCTCCCCGCCGCCCGCCGGCGCCTGCTGGAACTCATCCGCGACGCCGACAAGCTCGACATCTTCCGAGTCGTGCTCGAAGGCCTTGAACGCGACGGCTTCCGGGAACTGGCCGACATGTGGCCGCACATCGATCTCGACGGGCCGGTCGATGACCGCCTGCTGGACGAAATCGCGACCCGCCGCCAAGGCAACCTCGCCCATGTCCATTCCCGGGCCGATTTCCTGCTGCTGCTGGCTTCCTGGGTCTACGACCTGCGCTTCGCTCCCGCCCGCGCGCGCGTCCGGCGCGCCGGCGTTTTGGACGCCATCGCCGTCCACTTGCCATCCTCCCCGGACATTTCCGCCGTTCTCGTTTCCGCACGCCAATTTCTGGATGCCGCCGATCCCTTCGAAACCGACGGCAACCGCTACGAGGCGTGGTTCGACCGCCATCCGGCGGCCTACGCCTCCGAACTCGCGGCCGTGCGCGAACTGTGGCCCGCAGGCGGCGATGCGCTTGAAATCGGCGTCGGCGCCGGGCATTTCGCCGCTCCGCTGGGCATCCGCTGCGCCGTCGAACCTTCCGCCGCGATGCGGCAACGGGCCGCCGCGCGGGAAATCGCCGCCGTGGACGGCGTGGCCGAACGCCTGCCGTTCCCCGAGGGCCGCTTCGCCGCGGCGCTGATGGTCACCACGCTCTGCTTCGTGGCCGATCCCGCGCAAAGCCTCCGGGAAGCCTTCCGCGTCCTCCGCCCCGGCGGCGTCCTCGTCGTCGGCTTCGTGGACCGCGCCAGCCCGCTGGGCCAGGAGTACGAGCGGAACAAGGATAAGAGCGTGTTTTACAAAACCGCCCGCTTTTTCAACACAGCCGAAGTGGCGGCGCGGCTGGCGGACGCCGGATTCATCGATCTGGACTATCGCCAAACCCTGTTCGCGCATCCCGACCAAATGCAGGCGCCCGATCCCGTGCGGCCGGGCTGGGGCGCCGGCGCGTTCGTCGTCGTCCGCGGCCGCAAACCGGAGCCCACCCCATGCTGAAAAGCCTCCATTTGTGCGACACCCACCGCTGGCGGGTCCGGCGCTACCGCACCCTGCGCTTCCAGCCGGGCCTGAACCTGCTGATCGGCCCCAACGGCACCGGCAAAAGCACCATCCTGCGCGCCATCGCGGGCTGCCCAGACTGCCGGCGCACGGAAGACGGCGAAACCGACTACGTCTTTTTCGACTCGGAAAGCATGAATCCGAAGCGTGCCGACCGGCCCATCCGCAATTCCACCGAGATGAAGCTGCACCTGCGCGCCCTGTTTTCCTCCCACGGCGAAATCCTCCGCGCCGCGTTCTCCGCCCTGCGGATGAAGCCCACCACCTGCCTGCTCTTCGACGAGCCCGAATCCGGGCAGGATTTCGACCACGTGCTGAAGCTGCGGGCGGCCATCGACCGCGCCGTGGCCCGCGGCGTGCAGGCCATCGTGGCCACCCACGACGTGCTGTTCTGGGAACGGGCCCATATCATCGAATTGCGCCGCGGCTACCGCCAGCGCGTCAACCAGGCCCTCTGCCGGATGAAATGCCTGCCCTCCCCGGAGACGACAACGTGAAACTCCGGCTTGAACGCGCGCCCCGCATCGCCCGCCCGACCCGCATCGCGACGGCGCCGGTGCTCGACCGCCCGGGTGCAGCACGGCAAGACGCCGGAGCCGTCCTCTTCCCCGCGCCCCTGCGCCGCCTCGTTTTCCCGGCATGAAGAAGTTTTTCCAGGTTCTGCGGCGGACGCTCCACGCCGGCTTGCTGTTTCTCGGATTCTTCGTCGCGCTGGCCACCGCGCTCCAATTCACCGCCGTGTCGCAACGCGTCCGGGCGTTCCTTTCAGAAGTCCCAGAGCCGTTTTCCGGCCCGCCCACCCACATCCTCGTCATGAGTGGCAGCCGCATCGGCGAAACCGGACTGGCGCGCGCCTTCTATGCCGCCCGCGTCGCGGCCCGGAATCCCCAAGCCGAAATCCTCATTGCCCCGTCGGACGACGCGCCCGGGCCTTTTGCCGTCGGCAACGTCGCGGAAGAACTTCGTCTCCGCGGAGTCGATGCCCGCCGCATCCACGCGCTGGGCCCGGGGTGCAACACCCGCGAACAGGCTTTGCACCTCGCCGATTACGTTTCCCGCACGCCCAACGCTTCTCTGCGGATTTTGATCGTCACCAGTCCGGAGCATTCCCGTCGGACGGCCGCCTGCATCCGCAAGGTCTGTTCCGCCCAGGTCGCCGCCTTTCCCCACCGGCGGGGGCGCATGAACGCGGCACGCCTCGCCATCCGCGACGGGCCCGGCTCCCTGGACGCCCAGGACCTCGCCCTTCCCGATCCCGGCCCCTTCGTGCATTTCCGCTACGTTTTTTGGGATAACCTGAATTGCAGTCTCAACGTCGTCCGGGAGCTGTGCGCCATCTCCTACTATCGGCTCCGAAACTGGATATGAAGCCTCGCCGTCCATTTCCCTGCGGACCAACCGTCGTTGCGCGCCGCGAAAACCCGAACTCCGGAGAATCTCCGTCGTGAACACCCTGCTCGAATGCATCCCCTGTTTCGCGCGCCAAGCGCTCGACGCCGTCGTCGAAGCGGTGGCCGATCCCGCCCGCCGCGAAGCCCTCCTGCGTCGGCTGCTGCGGGACATCGCGGACGGCGACTGGTCCGGCACGCCGCCCGCGCTGGCCCAGCGCCTGCAGCGGTCCATCCGCCGGGAACTCGGCGTCCCCGATCCCTATCGCGCCATCAAGGACCGCATGAACCGCATGGCCCTGGACCTCGTGCCTGCGATGCGCGCGCGCATCGCGGCGCACCCCGATCCCCGCGAGGCCGCCGTCCGCGTGGCCATCGGCGGCAACCTGCTCGACGTCGGCGCCAAGACGCAGATTGCCGCCGAAGACCTCCCCGCCCATCTCGAAACCATCTGGCACCAGCCGCTGCGCGGCGATCTGGAAGGCCTCTTCCGGGAGGCGGACCGCGCCCATTCCATCCTTTATCTGGCCGACAACGCCGGAGAAATCGTCTTCGACAAGCTGCTGATCGAACAATTGCCCGCGGAAAAAATCACCCTCTTCGTGCGCGGCCGGCCCGTGCTCAACGACGCGACGGCAGCGGACGCGGAATTCGCCGGGTTGCCGGGACTCGTGCCCGTGCTCGGCAACGGTTCCGACGCCCCCGGCACCATCTTGAACGACTGCTCGGCCGAATTCCGCGGAGGGTTCGCCCGCGCCGACCTGATCATCGCCAAGGGGCAAGGCAACTACGAAACGCTTTCGGAAGTGGACAAAAACGTCTACTTCCTGTTTACCGTCAAATGCCCGCTGGTGGCTAGCCGCATCGGCGAGCCCGTCGGCAGCCTTGTGGCAAAATCCACTCGGCCGCACAACAAGGAGTTGCCATGAATCATCGCCTCTTGATCCTCCGGGAATTGCGGACCCATGCGCCCTTCACCGCGCTGGGCACGCTGGCGGGAATCGCGCTGCTGCTGGGCCTGATCTGGGCGCAGGTGCCCCCCTCCGCGTCGGCCCGCTGGTTTGACGTCCTTCATCCGGCCCATGTCTTTCTGAGCGCCCTGGTCACGGCGGCGATGTTCCGACGACACGGCGGCAAGGGCTTCTGGCGCATTCTCGGCATCGGCTATTTCGGCTCCGTGGGCATTGCCACGCTGAGCGACTGCGTCATTCCTTTCGTCGGCGAATGGCTGCTGGATCTGCCTCGCCGGGGCTGGCACTTCGGATTCATCGAGCGCTGGTGGCTGGTCAATCCCCTGGCCTTGGCCGGCATCGCCGTCGGCACCTGGCGCGAAAAAACCCGCGTGTTGCATTCCCTGCACGTCTGGATCAGCACCGGCGCGTCGTTGTTCCACATCGTCATGGCGATGACCGGCATGCCCGCCCCGGCCACCCTCGCGGCCATCGCCGCGTTCCTGTTCCTGGCCGTCTGGCTGCCCTGCTGCACCAGCGACATCGTCTTCCCGCTGCTCTTCGCGCCGAACAAGGACGCGGGCGCCGGCGGCTGCGGGCACAAGCACTGACAAAACGGGAGCCAGCATGCCTAGCCTCTCGCCCGGAATGCCCGGTACCAAGGAAGCCTACGGAATTTCCGTCGTCGCGCCCGACGGCACGGTGCGCATTCCGCCCAAGGCCTTCGCGCATTACCGCTTCCGCGCGGGCGAGTTGGCCGTGGCCGCCACGACGCACCGGGGCGAACCCGGCTTCGCCCTGCTGAACAAGGCTCGGGCCGAGGCCACCGTTTTCAGCAAATACATTTCGCAATTGAACGCCTCGGGCGAAATCCGCCGGTTCCAGGACAAAGCCTACGCCCTCGTCTGCGTGGGCGACGGCGCGATCCGGCTCGCGCCCGAACTGCTCGCGGCGTTCCACTTGAAGCCGGGCGACCGGCTGATGTCGGTCAAAAGCACGACCGTCGCGCTGAGCTTCACGCCCGCGGAAATCTGGCAGGAAAAATTCCGCCGGCGCGGCCTCGTCGCGGCCGCCGCCAACGTCGATCGGCTGGACGTTTTCTAGAGCAGATCCAGCTCTTCCGTCGCCGCCGGATCCTCCCGCGCGTACGTTTTGCGTTTCACGAAAAATTCAAGCCGCGCCTTGTGCGCTTCGGGAAGGGTCCGTTCCGCCCGGCGAACTTGAGCAGGGTCTGTTGGTTGAGCCCGCCGGAACGGATCTTCTTCGATTGCATTTCGGGCTGAGGCCCGGAGCGGACAGACATCAATCCCGATTGCCGTCCCGCATTGCCATTTCCGCCGCTTTTCGCGTATGCTCGGGGCCCTTGAAACCGAATCGATCGCGAGGAATTCCATGACCGCGCCCCTGAGTCCCACCAACTTCAGCCCCGAACTTTCCAAGGAGTTCGGCATCCGGGTCCATCTCAAGCCCGAGATCCATTCGGCAACGGGCTCCTACAAGGACCGGCTGGGACCGGCGGCCGTCGCCGAGGCCATTGCGGCCGGCGCGACCAAGGTGGTGGCGACCTCGAGCGGCAACCAGGGCCTGGCCATCGCGCACGCGGCGCGGGCGGCCAGCATCTCCTGCCTGATCCTGGCCACGCAGCACATCCTGCCCGTCTACCGCGACGCCCTGCGCGAGCTCGGCGCCGAGCTGCAAACCGTGCCGGACATGAAGGCTCGCACGGTCGCGCTGCACGAGAAGATCAAGGAAGGCTGGTTTCCCCTCTCCGTCGCGCCCGAGGACCGCGGCCGGCGGACGCAACCCGGCAAGAGCGGCTATGCCGCCATCGCCCGCGAGATCGTGGAGGCGCTCGGCGCCGCGCCCGATTTCCTGATCCTGCCCGTCTGTTTCGGCGACGGCTGCGCGGGCATTTTGCTCGGTTTCCAACAGCTGGCGCGCGAGCGCGGCACGGCCATCCCGAAGTTCATCATGATCCGCGCCACCTACGCCGAAGACGTCGCCTTTTCCATCACCTCCGACATCACCACGCCCGAAGTCGCCGCCACGCTCGCGGCCACGAACGGCGTCTCGATGTATTTCAAGAACGCCGATTTCCTCGAAGCGCAGCGGCTGGGGCGCGCGGCGGGGCTGGATCTCGAAGCGTCGGCCGCGGCGCCGCTCCTGGCCCTGCGGCGCTACGCCGCCGATCCGGGCTTTCCGCCCGAAAGCGTCGCCGTCCTGCTCTTCACGGCCAAGCACCGCCCCGGCAATTGAGCGCATTTTCGGATTTGTTGTAGCCGCGCCCGGTGGGCGCGGGGCTGTTCACCCTATGGCCGGCCCCAACGGGGCCAGCTACAGGAAAACGAAATCCGCCCCCCGATTTTTCCACACAATGGAAAAAGGTTTTCCACGGCGTGGAAAACCTTCTTCCGTTTCCCCGGGCGGCGAACCGCGCGGGGACGCTGGCCAAAGAACTAGGTCACGTAGCGCTCTTCGGTCAAGTAGCGGTTCATGTGGTCGCACATCAGCGTGACCGCGCGCAGCTTCTTGCCCTTGGCCTTCTTGATCTCTTCGAGGGCGAAATGCACGTTCGCGCCGGAGGACACGCCGCAGTAGATGCCTTCCTCGAGCCACAGGCGATGCGTCATCTCGCGGGCGATGGTATCCGTCACCATCACCAGCTCGTCGATCAGCCCGTCCGCCTTCAGCATCCGGGAGACGATGCCGCCCTTGATCGGCGTGGACGGGAAGTCCATGCCGACGTGCCACGGTTCCTTGGAACTCGCCGGCTGGATGCCGATGACCTTCAGGTTCGGAATTTCCTTTTTCAGGACCTTCGCGATGCCGGCCACGCTGCCGCCGGTGCCGATGGACTGGACGAAGACGTCGAGCTTGCCGTCGGTCTGCTCGAGGATTTCCTGCGCGGTGACGTAGTGGGACTTGCAGTTGTCCTCGTTGCTGAACTGGCGGGCCCACCAGATCTTGCCGGGGTGGTTCGTCTCGTCCTCCAGGCAGAGCTGGCGGCCGGGCAGTTCCACTTCGGCGCCGGCGATGCTGCGTTCCTTCAGGTGCTCGATGTCCTCGGGCTCCATCAGGCGCACTTCCGCGCCGACGTTCCGCATCATCTTCGACTTCTCCGCGCCGGCCTTGCCGGGCATGGTTTCGTAGATGGTGACGTTGTAGCCCAGCATGCGGCCCACGCTGGAGAGCGCGAAGCCGGTGTTGCCGGTGCTCGACTCGATGATGGTGGCGCCGGGCTTCAGCTCGCCCCGGGCCGCCGCGGCCTGGATCATTTCCAGCGCGATGCGGTCCTTCAGGCTGCCCGAAGGATTCATGTACTCCAGCTTGACCAGGATCTCGGAGCCCGTGCCCGCGGGGATCTTGTTGAGCCGGACCATCGGGGTGTTCCCGATGAGCTCCAGCATGCTGTCGTAGATCTTCTTTCTCGGTTCCATGCGCGCCTTATTCCAGTTCCTGGCCGACCTTCAGGGCCTTGGCCTTGTCGATGAAGTAGCGGCCGGTCGCGATGTCGAAGACGGCCATGCCCATCGGATTGAACATGATCGGCATTTCCTTCGGCCAGGCGGCCATCGCGTTGTGGTAGACCACGTCGGCGATGTTCTTCGTGTCCTTCTCCTGCAGGCCGCGCTCGAGATGCATCATCTCGATGTCGGTCTTCTCGCGGCAGACTTCCTCCCAGTCGTCCACGATGATGGCCTTCGTGAAGTCCAGGATGCTGGTCTTGTAGTCGCGCAGGGAGCAATTCAGCTGCAGCGAGCCGGCCTTGGGCTTCAGGTCCACGTACGGCGCCTTCGACACCGTGCAGGTGATGAAGATGTCCGCGTCCGCATAGGCTTCCTGCCAGGAATTGACGACAACGGTCTTGTCCTTGGCGGGGCCGGCGATGGTCTTCGGATCGATGCCGCGGATGTCGTAGAGGGAGATCTTGTTGATCTGGCCCTTCATGATCTCGGAGACCATGTCGTAGTGGCGGCGGCCGATCGGGCCCCAGCCCATGATGGCGACGGTCGCCTTCTGCAGCGGGCGGGCCTTGCGGAAGTGGCGGCTCATCATGCCCGACACGGAAGCCGTGCGCACGATGCTCAGCAGCGCCGTGTTGATGACGGCGACCGGCACGCCGGTCTCGGCCTGGTTCAGCACCACGACGCTGTGCGCGCGCGGCAGCCCGTGGTCGATGTTCGCCGGGAAGCTGGCGATCCACTTGATGCCCGCGAGGTTGACGTCGCCGCCGACGAACGCCGGCATCGCGATGATGCGGTTCGTCAGGTCGCGATAGCGCAGGTAGGGCTTCACCGGCTGGGCGTAGTCCTTCTTGTCCAGGCACGCGACGGCCTTTTCGAGGTTGTCGATCGTTTCGTTCCAGCGGATGCCGATCTTCAGCAGGTCTTTTTCATTCAGATAGAGCATGGGTTTTCCTTGGGTTTCGTGTTTCGACGGTCCAGATCCGCGGGCGGATCCTAGAAATTGTGCGGGATGAAGTTCTTGCTGTGCGGCTCGATGAACATCGAGGCCAGCTTCAGCTTCTTCATGCGCATGAAATTCTTCCAGCGTTCCTCGCCGATGGCCGCGCGGATCGTGCCCGGCTTGAGCTTCCGCTGCGGGAAGGAGGCGGACAAGGCGACGGAAATCGTGTTGAGGCTTTCCTCCTTGCCCTTCAGGGTCAACTTGACCACGAAGGCGCCGTCCACGGTCGGGCTGGTGAAACGATATTCGTTGTTGATTTTTTCGACGAGCATGAGGGGGCCTTTCGTCCGTTTCGGTGGCATGGTCCGCTGACGGGCCGGCCCGGGCGCAAGCCCGTCGGAGCCGACACGTCCAGCGACATGTCGAGGCGAAACACTTTGCCAAGGGCCGCCGCCCACCGTCAAGCCGGGGCCCCGCCCTCCGTCGAAACGCTTTAACGGCGGGGCGCGAAAAACGCCAGGGAGCCGCAAGCGGCCCCCTGGCGGGCGATGCCGGCGCGGAAACGCCGCTCTACTTCTTGGCCGGCGCCGGGGTCTTCGCGTATTCGATCGCAAAGCTGGCGTAGAAGGCCGTGGCGCGGGTCAGGTGCTCGACGTCGATTTCCTCGTTCGGGAAATGCGCGAACTTCTCGTGGCCCGGGCCGAAGCCGATGCACGGAATGCCGAACATGCCGCAGATGGACACGCCGTTGGTGCTGAACACCCAGTAGGACACGACCGGATCTTCGCCGAGGGCGGCCTTGTAGCCGGCGACGGCGCTGGTGACCTGCGGGGTCGATTCTTCGATGTGCCAGGTGGGGTAGTACTTCTTGGTGGGATACACCAGGCCCGTCCAGCTCGGGACGGAATATTCCAGCACGCGCACTTCCGCGCCGGCCTTCTGGACGCTGGGGAGCGCCTTCAGTTCGGCCACGCTGGTTTCTTCGTTCTCGCCCGTCGTCAGGCGGCGGTCGAGGTGGATCGTGCAACTGTCCGCCACCGCGCACAGGCTCGGCGAGGTCGAACGGACGTGGCTGATCGTCACCGTGCCCTTGCCCAGCGGCTTCGTCGGCGGCAGGCTGGCGTTGAGCTTCTCGATGTCCTTGATGATGTCGGCCATCTTGTAGACGGCGTTGACGCCGCGCTCCGGCGCCGAACCGTGGCAGGAGACGCCCTTGGTTTCGATCTCGATTTCCATGCGGCCGCGGTGGCCGTGGTAGATCTGCAGGCTCGTCGGCGCGGTCGAAACGACGACTTCGGGACGCAGCTTGCCTTCCTTGACGATGTACTGCCAGCACAG
>CAYTEK010000086.1:0-10984 GCA_964436715.1 uncultured Verrucomicrobiota bacterium
CTCAGGCCGCCAAGTCGCTGGCGTGGGCCGACGTCGTAGCCGCAAATGCGGCATCGGTCCGAGAAAACGGAATGAGGGCGGCGCGTTTCCAAAAAAGGGGTGCGCGCAGGCGTACACAGAGCGAAAGCCCGGCGGAAGGCCGGGCCTGGTCGGCAGCGGAACGCTGAACGATTCGGTTCATGGAAACGCGGGCCATCCTACGCCTTCCCCGGGGCGAGTCCAGCGATTTCGCGAAAATTCTTCGCAAACATCAATAAAAAACGATTTACCTGACCAAAATGCGCCGGGGAAACCCCGTTGGGAGCGAAATCGAGCCCAAACGGCGCCTAACCGCATCGGAAAGGCGCGATTTTTTGCGTGATTTTGCGGTCCGGATATGCCATATTCCGCGCAACCTTATTCAAAGGCAAGGAGATACGATGAAAGTGCCGCTGTTGGATTTGAAGCCTCAATACGAGCAGATTCGGGCCGAAGTGGAACCGGCGCTGCTGGAAATCTGCAAGTCGCAGGTGTTCATCCTCGGGCCGAAGGTCCAGGAGTGCGAGGCGGCGGTGGCGGCGTATTGCGGCGCGGCGCACGGCGTGGGCATGTCGTCGGGGTCGGACGCGCTGATCGTGGCGCTGATGGCCGAAGGCATCGGGCCAGGCGACGAGGTGATCACGACGCCGTATTCGTTTTTCGCGACGGTGGGGGCGATCGCGCGGCTGGGGGCGCGGGCGCGGTTCGTGGACGTCGATCCGGTCACGTTCAACATCGACGGCGGCAAGCTGGAGGCGGCGGTCACGCCGAAGACGAAGGCGATCATTCCGGTGCACCTCTACGGGCAGATGGCGGACATGGACGCGGTGATGGCGGTGGCGCAGAAGCACAAGCTGGCGGTGATCGAGGACGCGGCGCAGGCGATCGGCGCGGAATGGAAGGGCAAGCGCGCGGGGAGCATCGGCGACTACGGGTGCTTCTCGTTCTTCCCGTCGAAGAACCTCGGCTGCTTCGGCGACGGCGGCATGCTGACGATGCAGGATCCGGCGAAGGCCAAGAAGGCCGCGATCCTGCGCAACCACGGCTCCGATCCGAAGTACTACCACAAGCTGGTGGGCGGCAATTTCCGCCTCGATGCGCTCCAGGCGGCGGTGGTGACGATCAAGCTGAAACATCTCGACGGCTGGACGGCGGCGCGGCAGGCGAACGCGGCGCGCTACGAAAAATTGTTCGCGCAGACGGATCTGGTCAAGTCGGGCAAGGTGGCGTTGCCCGCGGCGAAGACGAACCGGCACATCACCACCCAGTTCGTGATCCGCGCGCAGAACCGCGACGGGCTGCTGGCGCATCTGCGCAGCCGCGACGTGGGCGTCGAAATCTACTATCCGGTGCCGCTCCACCTGCAGGAGTGCTTCCGTTCGCTGGGGCACAAGGAAGGCGACTTCCCGGAAAGCGAAATGGCGGCCAAGGAAACGCTGGCTTTGCCGATCTATCCGGACTTGACGGACGAAATGGCCGCGTGGGTCGTCGCCAGCATCGCCGAATTCTATCGCGGGTGAGTTGCCGGCGGCGCGGGCCGGCGGTATAGTGCCGCCCACAGTCCAACCCAACCCACAACCGGAGGAAAACACGATGAAGAAGACGACTCTGTTGGCGCTTGCGGCCCTGTTCGCGCTGGCGACGAGTTCCCAGGCCTGGTGGATTTTCGGCAAGAAGGCGGCGGAGCCCGCTTCGGCCGAGGCGCCGGCCGCCGCGGCCCCGGCCGCGGACGACGAAGCGCAAGCCGCCGGCTGCGCCGAGAAGAAGGCCGAATGCCAGAAGGCCAAGAAGACCGCCTGCTGCGCCAAGATGACGGCCGAGGAAAAGGCTGCCTGCAAGGAAAAGTGCAAGGCGGACAAACAAGCCGCCAAGGCGGAAAAAAAGGCTTGCTGCAAGGCCAAGAAGGCCGATAAGAAGGCCGCCTGCGAAGCCAAGAAGGCGGAGAAAAAGGCGGCTTGCGCGGCCAAGAAGGCTGAGAAGAAAGCCTGCTGCAAGGCCAAGCCGACGGAAGCGGCCGCCGAAGCTGCGCCGGCCGAGGCGCCCGCCGCGGAAGCGGCCCCTGCCGAAGCTCCTGCCGCGGATGCGGCTCCGGCGGAGGCTGCGCCGGCCGAATAATCGCAACATCCCGGGCAAGGATTCCCCCGGCCGGGACTTCCCGGCCGGGGCGTTTTTAGGTACAAGAGGAATGCAATGAGCAAGGACATTACCCAGCTGGTGTCGGAATGGCCCTACGAGCCGGGCGAAGTGCGCGCGCGCTGGATCCAGGCGGACGACGGCATGCGCAAGGTGCAACTGCGCTTGGATCTCGGCGTGTTCCAGATGGAACCCGACGGACGGCCGGACGGCACGCGCCCCCGCGGCGCGACGTCGCTGTGCGATTTCTACATCGACGAGGAACGAGCTGCGCCGAACCAGGCGCTGCCCTACAAGCTCGATTTCGACGCCTGCTCCGAACTGCAGCAGGAAGTCATGCAGTACTACTATCGGATCATGGCGTTCCACGCCTTGGGCGATTTCCAGCGCGTCGTGCGCGATTGCGACCACAACCTGGATCTCATCGACATCGTGTCGGACTACGCGCTGGACGACGAGGTGGCTTGGCAGTTCATGCAGCTCTATCCCTACCTGCGCATGATGCTCGCCCGCGCCAGCGCCGAGCTCGGCATGGCGGCGGGAAATTTCGACGAGGCCGGCAAGGCCGTGAGCGAAGGCGTGAAGGATCTGGAGACGTTCTTCGCCGAAAACTACGAGCCCGCGAACGAAGACGGTTCGCCCGTGCCGCCGCCGCCCGAACTCGAGACGCTGCGCGAACTGCGGACGCAGGTCGAACGGCGCCGTCCGCGCAGCCAGGCCGAAACGCTGCGGGAGGAATTGGCGCGCGCCGTCGAGCTGGAAAACTACGAAAAGGCGGCCTTCCTGCGCGACCAACTGAAGGCGCTCAAGGGCCTGGGCACCCGCACGTCGGGCCTGAAGCGCAGTCGGCCCGGCGGCCGGGAGAATCCCAATTGAGCCGGAACGCCGGGAGCCGCTGGCGTTGGGGGCTGGCCGCCGCGTTGGCGCTGGCCATGGACGCGGCGCTGCCGGCGGCGCGGGGCGAACCCGCGCTCTACGTGGGGGCCGGCGGCTGGACGGCCGTGACGGGCTTTCCGGCCGACGGGGTGCCGAGGGAGGGCCTCTGGAATTTCGTCGATGGCGTCTGGATCGGACGGGAGTCCCCCGGTTTGACGCGGATGGAGTGGGGCCACGGCGCCGCAAAACAAGTCGCGGAAGCGCAAGCGCTGCCCCCGCGGCCCGTCGCGCTGCCGCGGCAACGCAACGCATTCGGCGATTGCGCCGTGCGTTCGCTTTCGATTCGCTTCGATTCGGCGGTGCGCTCGCGCCGCTGGTCGATCATCTTTCCCAAGACGGGCGTCGCGCCCGAACTGGAGCCCTTGGATCTGCCGGGCAGTCCCGCCGCCGAATTGACCTTGGAATTGGAAGACGCGGCGTCGGGCCAGCGCTGGGAACTTCAGCCGACGCGCCGGGGCCGCGAAGGCGGACGCTTTCCCAGTCGCAGCGATCCCCGTTTCTACGCGGGTACCGTGGACGACGGCGACGTCGATTGGACGCTCATCGTGATCCCGCTGGAAAACGGCCGGCAGATCCTGCAAGGCCAGATTCTGCTGCTCAAGAGCGACGCGCGTTTCTTCCGGCTGCGCCTGGGCGTGCGCGCCGGCGCGCCGGGCGCGCCGCTGTTGCAGGCTGAATCGCCGCCGGCGGTGCTGGCCGTGGCCGCCGGCCGCGCCTTGGCGCTGTTCCCCGACCTGGCGGAACCGCGGCGCTTCCGCGCCTGGACCGACCGGCCGGAAGAGGCCGGCATCGAGTACGATTTGGCGGTCACGAAGGCGACGGGCAATTTCCCGCGCCGCGCCGCGTTTTCGCTGGAGGTGGAAGCGTGGGAAACGGCCGATCCGGAGTCGGCGCGGCGCGAAGCGACGGAAAAACTGGCCCGCTTCGGCGGCGGCGTGCCGCTGCCGGACGGCCTCGCGCGCGATGGGCTCGGCGCGGTGCCGACGTTCGAACCGGCCGCGATGCGGCTGGCGCATCCGGGCGGATTCCAGAACGCCGCCGCCGCGATGGATTATCTGCTGTTGCGGTCCTCGGGCCTTTTCCCGGACTTCGCTTGGGCGGCCAGCGCGTACCAATGCGCGGCGCAGGATGCGGCGGGCGAACCGCAAGTGGCGCTGGACCCGAACGGCGGGACGGCCGTCGTGGGCGTCAACCCCGATCCCGACCTGGACGCGCTGCTCGACTTCGGCCAGAACCGCGGCTTGACGACGTTGGATCGCATTCGGCGCAGCGGGGCGCCGGCCGTCTGGATCCGCGCGGGTGCGTCGGCGGCGCTGGATCACGGCACCCGGGCGCTGTACCTCTGCGATTATCCGGCGGTCTGGGATTCGGCCGCGCCCGCGGCGCCGGCCGTGGATTTGCGCCATGCGGAAGCCGAGTTGATTTCGTCGCTGTCGTGCGCGCTGAGGGCGGCGGGCACCTGCCTGCTGGTGGAAGACGCCGGTCCGTTGGCGCCGTTCACGACGGTCTATGCGGATGCGCTCGTGTGCGCCAGCGCCGATCCGGCCGAGATGCGCCGCCAGCGCGCGCTGGCCGGTCCCCGGCCGGTGTTGTGGATTCCCGCGGACGCCGCGGCGCCGGCCGCGGACCTGGCCCGGGAATTAGGATTTGTCAGGTCCGGCCCGATCGGGCAGAATTAATCCATGTTTGAAACTCCCGCTGGACGATTGCTGGGCGGCTCCGCGGCCGCGTTGGAACAAGGAATCCGCGCCTGGAAAAACCAGCCCGTGGACTGGGACATGCTGGACGAGGCGCAGCCCATCGATCTGGGCCGTTCGCAAACGACCATCGAGCGCACCGCGACGGTGCAGGGGCGCGGCACGTTCTTCGGCAAGAGCCTGCGCACCTTGACGCTGTGTCCGACCGACATGGAAGGCTGGTGGTTCGAACGCACGGATCTGCCCGACAGCCTGCCGGTGCGCTGTTCCATCCGCAACGTGTGGACGACCGGCAACGTCGTCAGCAACATCGTGCTGCGCAGCGGGTCGCCCCACAACTACGTCCGCATGGCCGAGCACATGATCGCCTTGCGCATGGGGCTGGGCATCGACAATCTCCTCATCAAGCTCGACTCGGGCGAGCCGCCGCTGGTCGAGCGCGGCAGCACGGAGCTGGTGGAGGCGCTGCGCGGCGCGGGCGCGCGGCCGGCGGGCCGGCCGGCCGCGTTCGTCACCGTGCGCGAGCGGGTGACGATCTGCAATGGGCGGGGCGGGTTGACCCTGGCGCCGCCCGCCGATCCGGCCAGGCCGCTGCTGGCGATCGACGCCGCGGTGGATTTCAAGACCGCCATCGGCAAGCAGCGCATCCGCTTCGCCGTCGATCCCGACAAATTCGCCTACGGCGCGACGGCGCGCACCAACACCTCCGCGCTCAAGATGCTGTATTGCAAGACGATCGGTCTGCTGTTCGCCGACATCCGCAATCTGGGCTACTCCTTCGACAACCTGCTCGTCGCCGGGCGGCTCGGTTATTGGAACAAGCCGCTGCTGCCGCACGACGGCAAGTCCCTCGAGGCCGTCTGGCACCGCGCCACGCTCGATCTGCTCGCGGCCATCGCGCTGATCGACGCCGGCCTTTTCGTCGGCGAGATCATCTCCTACAAGTCCGGCCACGGCCTGGACGTGGAGATGGTCCAGCGGCTCTACCAGGAAGGCATGCTGAAGCCCTTCGTGCCCGCCGCCGGCTGATTTCGCCGCACCGGCGATTTTTGGGGTTGTCGAACCCGGCCGCCTGGGGCAGGCTGGCGGCATGGTCCGTTGCGCATTCAGAACCATCGGTTGGGGAACGGCGCTTGCCGCGCAATGCGCGTGGGCGCAGGCGACCTTGCCGACGGACTATTGCGGTCCGTGGCAGTACGCCGTGCCGCCGCCGGGCTGGACGTTTTACGGACTGGGGCTGGATCCCGATCCCGGCTACGACGGCACCAACACCGCCGCCAAACTGGACGACGCCGGCGATTACGTTTCCATCCACTATGCCGGCGCCGCCGGCGCCGTCTCTTTCTGGATCAAGGGCCTGACCTTCGTTTCCGGCGGCGTCTTTCGCGTGGAGCAGTCCACCGACGGCGCGGATTGGTCGGCGTTGGCCGTGGCTACGAACCTGCCCGCCGTCGCCGAGCGGCGGACGCTGTATCCGAGCCCGGCCGCGCGGCACCTGCGCTTCCTCTACGCCGAACGGGTCACGGGCAACGTCGGGCTCGACGGCATCGCCGTGGCGCCGTTCGTCGTGCCCGAGATCGGCGCGATCGTCCGGACCGGCTCCGTCGTCGTCGTCGCCGTGCCGGAAACCATGCCCGGGCGAACGTACCAGCTCGAAGTTGCGGAGGCGCTGACGAACGCGCCGGTGGTCTGGACGCCGGTCGCCGCGGCGGGCGGCAGCACCAACGTCTTGGTCTTCACCAACGTGCCGCCGACGAACGCGCCAAAACGTTATTACCGCGTCGGCGACGCGACGCCCTGAACGGCCGGTTTTTCCCGGGAAAACCGATTGACCCGAACGCGGAAAATGGGCTGGAGGCTTCCGGCGAATTTCGTTAAGGTGTGCGGCAAGTTGAGTTGGTTCAATCCGAGGAGGACGGTTCATGAAGAAGTGGCTGGTCGGTTGGGCGTGTGTCGGAATGTGGGCGGCGACGGCGATGGGGCAGGCGACGTTGCCGGCCTCTTGGTCGGGACCGTGGACCAACGCAAACCTGCCCGTCGGTTGGACGAATTTTGGTTTGGGCACGGACTATTCCGGCACCTCGGGCGGGTATGATTCCACGGGCGGCGGGCCGGCCCGTTTCGACGGCGCCAACGATGCGTTGACCATCAATTTCGACAGCGCGCCGGGCGATGTGACCTATTGGCCGCGGCTCAACGTCGGTTCCGGCAGTTGGACCACCAACATTTTCAAGTTGCAGGAATCCGCGGATGGCACCAGCTGGTCGGACGTCACGGTGTACGATGCGGGCAATCCGATTCCCACCGCGGTGCCGACCGGGCCCTACACCAGTTCGCCCAGCGCGACCGCCCGTTACTTGCGGTTCTTCTACGAACAGAAGGGGAACGGCAACGTGGGCATCGACGGCGTGACCATCGCGGCCGGCAGCGGCGTCGTGGCCACCAACGTCAGGTTCTTCGCCTCCGGCGCAACGATGGATGAAGACCAGGGAATCTACGAGGTCGCGATCTACAAGACCCTGCCCGAAGGCGACGTGAGCGGCGAAGTCGCGCTCTCCGGCACGGCGACGGAAGGCGCCGGTGCGGACTACACGGTGGACACGACCAATTTCACCATGAACGGCACGACGACCTCCGCGGTCGTCACGGTGACGATCAACGACGATGAGGAAGCGGAAGCGATGGAATCGATCGTCCTGACCTTGGCCAACGTGGTCGGCGGCACGGTCGTTTCTCCGGACGTCTTTTCGATCAACGTCAATCCCAGCGACATTCCCACACACGCCATCGCCATCGTCACCAACGCGCCGGAAAACGGCACGGTGACGACCACGCCGGCGGGCACGGCGGAAGAAGGCGCGACGGTGACCATCGCCAGCACGCCGGCCGAGGGCTACCGCGTGGCCAGCATCGCCGTGGTGGATGGCGCGTCGAATCCCGTGACGGTGACCGGCAACACCTTCGTGATGCCGACCTCGGACGCGACGGTGACGGTGACGTTCGAAGTCTACGATGCCCCGGATGCCGTGATCGATTTCGAGACGGTGACGGGCTTCGGCGGTTATGCGCCGGGCACCTCGACGGTGAGCGGGGTTTCGATCGTCCATTCCGGCGCGATGCGGGGCACCACGGCCGGCAGCGACCGCTTCAACGGCGCGGCTTCGGCGCGGGTGCGCTATCTGAGCACCAACGCCGGGTTCTTCGCCACCGCGAGCGCCTTCGCGCAGCCGATCACCAAGCTGAACTTCTGGTATGCCGACTACGGTTCGGACAACACGACCACCTTCAAGGTGCAGACGAGCCCGAACGGCACGGACTGGACCGACGTGGGCGAAGCCGCCTACGATCCTGCCAGCACCGCCTTGGTGGAGGCCGTCATCGAATCCATTCCGGCGGGCATGACCTACTTCCAGTTCGTCACGCTGGGCGGCGAGGCCGACCGCGTGAGCATCGACGACATCGGCCTGTGGTTCGGTTCGGCGATCTTCGGCGTGACGTTCGACCAAACCGAAGGCTTCGTGATCGAAGAAGGCACGACCGACGTGATCGTGGCGACGGCGGCCAACGGCTCGGAACCCTATGCGTACAGCTGGACCAGCACGCTGGGCGAAGGCTACCGCACGGCCGACGGCAGCCAGTTCACGATCCTGGCGACGGCGCCCGTGGGCGACTACTCCGCCACGGTGGTGGCGACGGACAACACGGCCGCGAGCGTGACGAACACGATCAACTTCAGCGTCAAGGCGCCGCATGCCATCGCGATCACGCCGCCGGTCAACGGCACGGTGTCGACCGCCCCGGCCGACGAAGCCATCGTCGGGACGACCGTGACCATCACGGCGACGCCGGATGCGAACTATCTGGTGGGTTCGATCGTCGTGCTGGACGACACGGCCACCCCCGTCGCCGTGGTCGGCAACGATTTCGTCATGCCGGACGCGCCGGTGACCGTCACGGTGACGTTCGTCTACGACGTCGCGACGCTGCCCATCAGCGAAGTCCACACGAACACGACCGATTGGACCTTGCTGCCGGGCTGGTCGGGCGTCTCCATGTCCACCTATTCGGACGGCGACATGTCCTTCAACGGTTCGAACGACGCCCTGACGGTGAACTTCGATGCCCAGCCCGGAGAGCTGAGCTTCGACCTCCAAGGCCGCGCGAGCGCCGTCGGCACCCCGCCCGCGCAGTTCCTCGTCGAGGAATCGGCGGACGGCTCGTCCTGGACGCAGGTGGCTTCGATCGACGACACCCAGTTGTCCACCACGAACACGGCGTTCGGTCCGTACGGCCTGCAGGCGGCTTCGCGCTACGTGCGCTGGACCTACGTGATTAAGTACGCCTACAACATCGGCCTGAACAACGTGAGCATCACGTCCGGCGGCGCGCCCGTGTTCACCGTCTCGGTCGACAAGACGAACGGCTTCACGGTGGCGCAGGGCGCGAGCGATGCGATCACGGCAACGCCCGCGAACGGAACGGAACCCATCGCCTATGGGTGGGCCAGCACGCTGAATCCCGCGGACTACACGGCGGCGGGCAATGTGTTCACCATCGGGGCCACGGCGCCGGCGGGCGACTATTCCGCGACGGTCTATGCGACGAATTCCGATCTGGCGACGGCGCAGGCGACGGTGTCCTTCTCCGTGGTGGGCGGCGGCGGGGAGATCTGGACCATTGGCGACGGCAGCCAGGGCAGCACCATGTTCTACGCGACCAGCAACCAGAACATCATCATCATCCTGCCGACGAACTACAACCTGACCGCCGTATACGGCACGGATCCCAGCGCGGTGGGTCTGAACAACCTCGGCCAAGGCACGGGCAGCCCGCTGACGCCGGGCGTCGATTACACCTGGACCCCCGCGACGCGGACGGTCAGCGTGCTCAGCGGCGTGACCAACCGGCGCGTTTTGCGCATCGGCGCATCCTCGCCGTAAGTCTCTTCGGCGCGACTGCCGGTCCCGTTCGCGGGGCCGGCGGTTTTCGTTTGGAGAAAAGGCGGCGTCGAGCAACCGCGGAACTTTTGTCCCGCTACACGCTGAACTTGTCGTAGAAGACGTGGTCGGCGGGCATGCCGCGGGCGGTCAGGACGGCCAAGGCGGCGTCGAGCATGCCGGGCGAGCCGCAGAGATAGGCTTCCTGGCCCGTCAGGTCGGGCAGGCGCCGCGCGACGGCGTCGGTGACGAGGCCGCGTTCGCCGGTCCACGGCGAATCGGCCGGCTCGTGGGAGAGCACCGGAATGAATTCGAACCAAGGCGCGCTTTTTTCGAAGTCGGCCCATTCGTCGAGGAGGAACAGGTCTTGGCGCGTGCGCGCGCCGAAAAAGAACTTCGCCGGGCGCCGGATGCCGCGGACCCGCATGTCGCGGAAAATGGACCGCAGCGGCGCCATGCCGGAACTGCCGGCGATGCCGACCAGCGGGGCGGACGTGGCGGACAGATGGAAGTCGCCGAACGGTCCGCGGAAGGCGACCGGCTGGCCGGGCTGGAGCACCCGGTGGATCCAAGTGGAGGCCGCGCCGCCGGGCACGTGGCGGACCATCAGCTCGACGTGGTCGGAATCGGAGGGATCCGTGGCCATGGAATAGGCGCGCAAGACGGGCTTGGCCGGCGGCGGCGCGACGGGGGCTTCGAATTGGACGTACTGTCCGGCGCGAAACGCGAAGGGCGGCCGGGGATCCACGGCGATGCGCAAGTGCGCGACGTCGGGGGTGACGAGCGTCTTGGCGACGAGCCGCCCGACGTGGCGGCGCACGGCGAGGATTTCGGGCACCACGCGGATTTCCGCGTCGCCCTGCAGGCGCGCCTGGCAGGCGAGGCGCAGGCCCTTGGCGCGGTCTTCGCCGAGGATTTTGTTCTCTTCGGTGGCCGTGGGCGGCGTCAAGTCGCCGGACGCGACTTGGACGGCGCACCGCCCGCAAAAGCCCCGGCCGCCGCAGGCGGACGGCAGCAGGATGCCGTGGGCGGCGCAGGCTTCGAGCAGCGTGCTGCCGGCGGCGACGTCCAGGCGCGCGGAGGAATTGACGACGAGCACCGGCATGCTAGAGGTTGAAATCGCCCGCGGCTTCGGGCTGGTAGGGAATGGCCGCGATCTTGATTTTCCGCGGGCCGCCGGGCGTCTGCCAGGTGAGCACGTCGTCCTTGGCATAGCCGAGGATGGCGGTGCCGATGGGCGAAACGCCCGCCAGGCGGCCCTCG
>CAYTEK010000086.1:10994-12387 GCA_964436715.1 uncultured Verrucomicrobiota bacterium
CAAAAAAACCGACGTGGCTGGTGCCCGCAGGCACTCGGCCACGTCGGCTTACTCCGGGAACACGAGGACGTATTCCGAGGACTCGCCGGTTTCCACGTCCTGCACGACCACGCGGGAGTTCATGGTGACGACGTCGGCCGGCACGTCCTGCGGATCGACGATTTGGGCGATGGCCAGTTCATGCGCGAGCTCCTTGAGGGACGCGGCGTCGCGATGCTTGGCGGCCAAGGCTTCGTCCAGCATGGTCGTCAGGCGTTCGCGGTCCTGGCGGGTGATGAAAATCCGGCGGTGGTTCATGGCGGTCTCCTTTCGGACGGATCACAGGATCTTGAACTTGGGCAGGTCCTGGATGTCGATCATGCCGGCGAGGGTGCCGTCGGCGTTCACGACGACGAGGTCGTCGAAGCGATGCTGCTGGAAAATGGCGAGCGCGTCGGCGGCGAGGCGCCCGGCCTGCACGGTGGACGGCCGCTTCGTCATGAGATCGGCGACGGGGCGGGTCTGGACGTCGGTGGCGCCGCCGGCGAGGTAGCGGCGCAGGTCGCCGGCGGTGAAGAGGCCGACGACGCGCCGGGCGTCGTCGACGACGGCGACGGCGCCGGCTTGGACCTTGGTCATGGCGATGACGGCGTCGCGGACGGTGGCCGTTTGGAGAACCGCGGCGAGGCGGTCGCCGGCGCGCATGATGTCGTCGACTTTCAGCAGCAAGGCGCGGCCGATGGCGCCGCCGGGATGGAAGGCGGCGTATTCCTCGCGGGTGAGGCCGCGGGCTTCGAGGAGGGCGATGGCGAGCGCGTCGCCGATGGCCAGCGCCACGGTGGTGGACGCGGTGGGCACGAGGTTGAAGGGGCAGGCTTCGCGCTCCACGGAAGCGTCGAGCACGACGTCCGAATGCTTGGCGAGGGTGGAGTTCAGGTCGCCGGTGAGGGCGACGATCCGCACGCCGGTGCGCTTGAGGATGGGCAGGAGATTGACCAGTTCGTCGGATTCGCCCGAGTAGGAGAGCGCCAGGACGGCGTCGGCGCCTTGGAGCAGGCCGAGGTCGCCGTGCATGGCTTCGGAGGGGTGCAGGACGTTGGCCGGCGCGCCGGTGCTGGTGAGGGTGGCGGCGATCTTCTGCCCGATGTGGAACGACTTGCCGACGCCGGTGACGATGAGCTTGCCGCCGTTGGCGAGCGTGGCCTGGAGCAGCGCGACGGCGTCGGCGAACGCGCCGTCGAGCCGCGCGCGGGTGCGCTGCAGCGCGGCGATTTCGACGTCGAAAACGGCCTGGGCCTTGTCCAGATGGGAGGTGTCGCTCATGGGAACAAACCTAGCGGAAAACGGCGGGCAGGGCAAGTTTTCCACGGAGTGGAAAAAGTTTCGGCGATTTTTCCATGGAGTGGAAAAACTT
>CAYTEK010000087.1:0-6792 GCA_964436715.1 uncultured Verrucomicrobiota bacterium
CGCCGCCATGGGCCCCGCCGAATTCCTCTCCCTGCTGAAAATGGAATTTCCGAATCTCGCCGAGATCGCCGTCGGCGAAAACTTCACGTTCGGCAAGGACCGCGCCGGCAACCGCGCCACGCTGCCGGACCTCGCCGCCGCCGTGGGCCTGCGCGCGCAGATCGTCCCGCCCGTCGCCTGGGCCGGCGCGCCCATTTCCAGCACGCGCGTGCGCGCCGCGGTGAGCGCCGGCGACCTGCCGCTGGCCAACGCCCTGCTGGGCCATCCCTTTGCGCTTTCCGGCACGGTCGTCCACGGCCGCGCCGTCGGCCGTTCCCTCGGCTTTCCCACCGCCAACGTCCGCCCCGACCTGCCCATTCGGCCCGCGCCCGGCATCTATGCCGCGCGCCTGCTTCTCCACGACGGTGCGCACCCCGGCGCCGCCTTCGTTCCCGATCCCGCCGATCCCGGACAGGCGCACTTCGGCCGCGTCGTCGAAATCCACGTGCCCGGCCTGGCCCGCAACCTCTACGACCTGCAGGTCGAAGTCGCCTTCACGCGGCGCCTGCGCGGGCACGTGGCGTTTTCCGATGCCACCGCCGCCGCCGCGCAGATCGGCCGCGACGTCCAGGCCGCCTTGGCCGCCGACGCCGAGGAGCGGCCATGATCCAAACGAGGCCATGTCGTTTCGGCGGGCCCCACGGCCTTGTGCCGTGGGGGAGCCAACTTCGCCTCCCACGGCACAAGGCCGCGGGGGGGCGCGAATTCCCATGAGCAAACCCGCCCAACCCACCGAACTCCTCGCGCCCGCCGGCGAGCGCGCGGCGGCCTATGCCGCCTTCGCGTTCGGCGCCGACGCCGTCTACACCGGCCTGCCGCGCTTTTCCGCCCGCGCCGAGGCGGTCAACCTCGCGCCGCGCGAACTCGAGGAAATCGTCGCCCATGCCCACGGGCTGCCGCGGCCGCGCCGCGTCTACGTCACGCTCAACACGCTGGTCCGCGAAGCCGAATTGCCGGACCTGATCCGTTCGCTCGCGCTGTGCGCCGAGGCCGACGCCGATGCCGTCATCGTGCAGGATTTCGGCGTCGCCCGCCTCGCGCGGAAGCATTTTCCCGGCCTGCGCCTGCACGCCTCCACGCAGATGGCGCTCCACAATCTCGAAGGCGTCCGCGCCGCCGCGCGCCTCGGTTTCCGGCGCGTCACGCTCGCCCGCGAACTCACGCTCGACGAAATCCGCTCCATCGCGAAGCAGGCGCCGGCGGAGATCGAGACCTTCCTGCACGGCGCCTTGTGCTATTCGTATTCGGGTCTGTGCCTCTACTCCGCGCTGCTGCGCGACCGTTCCGGCAATCGCGGCGCCTGCGCCTATCCCTGCCGCGACGCATTTTGCGCCAGCGGCGTCCCCGGCGCGGCGCCCGTCCGCCCCGGCCTCGTCTTTTCCATGAAGGACCTCGCCGCCGGCGCGTCCATCCACGACCTTGCGCAAGCCGGCGTGGCCTCGCTGAAGATCGAAGGCCGCAAGAAATCGCCGCTCTACGTCGCCGCCGCCGTCCACTACCACCGCAAACTCCTCGACCGCGATTTCCGGCCCGGCGAGCAGGAGCAATGCGCCCACGACCTGCGCACCATCTTTGCGCGGCCCTGGACCGGTCTCTACCTGAAATCCAAGGCGAATCGCGACGTCATCGATCCCGACGCCACCGGCCACCGCGGCACGCCCGTCGGCCGAGTCGAAAACGCCGGCCGCGATTTCATCCAGTTCCGTCCGCACCTTCCGCTCGAAGTCCACGACGGGCTCCAGGTCGAGCTGCCCGGCGAGACGCGGCCGTTCGGTTTCGCCGTCGAGGAAATCCTGCTGTCCAACGGCCGCCGCGTTTTCGAGGCGCCGCCCCGGACGCTCCTGCAGGTGCCGTTGCCGCCCGACGCGCCGCGCATCGCCAAGGGCACCGAACTGTTCCTGGCTTCCTCGCAGGCCGTCAAGCGCCGCTATCGCTTCGAGATTCCCAATCCGCGCGATCTGCGCCGGCGCTTTCCGCTGGACGTCGAGATCGCCTTGTCCGCGGATCGCGTCGCGGCGACCGCCGCCGTCCAAGCCGACGGCCACGCCTTGTCCGCCGCCGCCGCGTTGGCGGGACCTTTCGCGCCCGCGAAGAACCCCGAGACGGTTCCGAGCGCGCTGCAGACCGCGCTCGCCAAGCTCGGCGACACGTCGTTCGCGCTGCGCAAGCTGGCGCACGCCGGTCCGCCGGTCTTCGTTCCGGTCTCGCAGCTCAACGCCCTGCGCCGCGATCTGACCGCCGCGCTGGAACAGCAGCTCCGCGCCGCCCGCGAGCGGCACGTCGAACAGGCGATTGCTTCCCTCTCGTCCCCGACTTCCGAACTCTGCGCTCCGACTTCTTCGCCCCCAACGCCCGCGTTTTTGCTGAAGACCGACCAGCCGTCCGTCGTGCTCGCCGCCTTTCCCGACGGCGACGTTCCGCGCATTGCCGAGCTCATCGTCGAACTCGGGCGCGAAAGCGTCGAACAGATCGAATGCGCCTTGGCGAAATTGCCGGAGCGGATTGCCGTCCGCTTCGCCCTGCCGATGATCACCCGCGCGTGGGACCGCGAGGACCTGCAGGCGCAGATCCGCCATTTCTTCGACGCCGGCCACCGCCGGTGGGAAGCGGCGAATCTGTCCGCCCTCGAATTCGTTCCGCGCGCCGCCGATCTCGATCTTTCCGCCGACTGGCCGCTCTACGTGCTCAATTCCGCCGCGCTGGCCGAACTGCGCGAGCGCGGAATTTCGCGGTTCACCGTTTCGCCCGAAGACCTCGCCGAAAACGCCGCCGCGCTCGCCGCGCGCCAGCCGTTCGCGCTCGTCTGGCCGGTGTTGCGCGATCCGCCGCTGTTCATTTCCGAGTCCTGCCCGCGCGCCGCGCAACAGGGCCGCTGTCCCGGCCCGGCGAACTGCGATTTCACCGAGCAGGCCTTCGTTTCCAAGGCCGGCGAGGCCGTTCGGACCGTCAACCGCCGCTGCCGCTTCTACACGCTGCTCGACCGGCCCGCGACGCTGCCGATTCCGCCGGAACTGCCGGTTTGGCCGCGCGCCGATTTCCTCTATCGCGCCTGGGAGCCCGCCGAACTGCGCCGCACGCTCGTGCACCTCTTCTAGCCGGCGGCTTGCCTTCCGCCGCGGGGGCGGTTATCCTTTCTTCCGTAACAGGAACGAGGTGCGCCCATGATCAAAAACATCCTCTTCGGGGTCGATGGCTCGCCCGGCAGCGCCGTCGCCCGCGACTACGCGTTCGACTGGTCCCGGCGCCTGGGGGCCCGGCTCGAAGCCGTCCACGTCGTCGATTCGCGAATGCTCGAGTTTCCGGTCGTCGCCCCGCAGGCCGGCATGATCGGGTGGAATCCCGGCGCGGTCAATGGATTGCAGCAGGCGCTGCGCGCGCGCGGCGAAACCCTCTTGCAGGAAACCGTCGCCGCCGCCGAAACGCTCGGCCTGTCGTTGACGACCGCCCTTGAATTCGGCCATCCGGCGCAAGTGCTGGCCGACATCCAATCGCGCACCGAGCTCGTCGTGCTCGGCCGCCAAGGCGAACATTCGAAGACCGCTCCCGACATCACCGGCTCCACCATGGAGCGCTTCATTCGCCGCGCGGACCGGCCCTGCCTCGTCACGCCGGCCGTTTTCAAGCCCGTTTCCAAGATCCTGGTGGGCATGGACGGCTCGCCGTCCGCCGGCCACGCGCTGCGCGAAGCCGTCGATCTGGCGAACGCCCTGAATATCCCGCTCGTCATCCTGACCGTGGCGGAAACGGAAAACGATCGGCCCCGGGCCCAGCAGACCAATCTCGAAGCCCACAGCATCGCCCGCGCCCACGACTGCGCGGCGGCGGCCGCCATCGCCATCGGCGCTCCGGCCATGCAGGTGATGGCGCAAGCGACCGAAACGGGATGCGATCTCGTCGTATTGGGATCGCATGGCCACGGCTGGATCTACGACCGTCTGATCGGCAGCGTTGCGGCCCACGTCGTCACCAGCGGCCAGATGCCCGTCCTGCTCGTTCGCTGAATCTCCCTCTCTCCAAGTGCATTGAAGCGATTTTCGCCCTGATCGTCTTCGGCCACCTTTTTATAAAAAGGTGGCTGTTTCGCCGGCGCGCTGGCCAGCCGTTTTCGAACGCCGGAAACCGCCGAAAAAGGTTTGCGCGGCGCCATCGGCGGCTATAATGCCCGGGACCATTTCAGCAAAGGATCCGAGCATGCCCACTCCCATCATCGCCATCGCCAACCAAAAGGGCGGCGTCGGCAAGACCACCACCGCCGTCAATCTCGCCGCGTGCCTCGCCGAACGGCGCAAGAAGATCCTGCTGATCGACCTCGATCCCCAGGCCAACGCCACCAGCGGTCTCGGCCTCGCCAAGACCGAAGGCGCCAGCATCTACGACATTCTCCTGAGCGACAAACCCATCACGGACATCGTCCAGAAGACCGCCGATCCCCGCCTCGATCTCGTCGCGTCCGAAGTGGACCTCGCCGGAGCCGAAATCGACGTGGCCCGCGCCGAACATTATCTCCAGCGCCTGACGATGGCCCTCGAGCCGCTCGCGGCGAAAGACGCCTACGATTTCATCCTGATCGACTGCCCGCCCTCCCTCGGCATCCTCACCATGAACGCCCTGTGCGCCGCCGACGGCCTGCTGATCCCGATGCAGTGCGAATACTACGCGCTCGAGGGCATCAGCGTGATCCTCAACCTCGTGAACAAGCTGCACGACTCCGGCGCGGCGCCGCGCCTGGCCGTCGAGGGCATCGTCATGACGATGTACGATCTGCGCACCAACCTCTCCCAGCAGGTCGTCGGCGAAATCAAGAGCCACTTCCCGGACAAGATCTACGAATCCCTCGTTCCCCGTTCCGTGCGCCTCGCCGAAGCGCCCTCCCACGGCCTGCCGATCATCGCCTACGACGCCAACTGCACCGGCGCCGCCGCCTACCGGCAGCTCGCCCGCGAATTTGTCAAGCGCCGCAAGGCCGGCGCAGCCCCCGCCGAAGACGCGCTCGCCGCCGCGGAAAAGGACGAGGCCGCCCCCGAAGGCGCCCCGTCCTGAGCCCCTGTTCTCCTGAACTCCGCCCTCTGAACTCCGCCCTCTTTCAAATGCCTTCTTCCGTCCAACTTCGCGTTTGCGTGCTCGCCTCCGGCAGCAGCGGCAACTGCATCTACGTCGAAAGCCCCGCCACGGCGCTGCTGATCGACGCGGGACTCTCCGCGCGCGAAACCCTGCGGCGCCTGGCGGCCGCCGGACTCGATCCCGCCAAATTGCGCGCCATCTGCGTTTCCCACGAGCACATCGACCACGTCGCGGGCATCGTCCAGCTCCACAAGCAGCTCGGCGTGGCGCTCTACGCAAACGGCGACACCGCCCGCGGCATCCGCGGCGGCGACCAGCTGCCGTGGAATCTCTTCGCCGACGGCTCGCCGTTCGTCGTCGGCGACGTCGAGATCCTGCCGTTTCCGCTCCCGCACGACGCCTACGCGCCCGTCGGATTCGTGCTCCGCTGCGGTTCGGCGCGGCTCGGCATCGCCACCGATCTCGGCATGCCCACGCAGCTCGCCCGCGAGCGCCTGCGCGGCTGCCAGACCCTCGTGCTCGAGGCCAACCACGACGAGACGCTCGTCCAGAATTCCTTCCGGCCGTGGTCCCTCAAGCAGCGCATCCTGGGTCGCCAAGGGCATCTCTCCAACGAAACCGCCGCCGCGCTGCTGGCGGACATCGCCGGCGACACGCTGCGGCAGGTTTTCCTGGCGCACCTCAGCCGCGAATGCAACCAGCTCGAGCTGGCGCTGCACGTCGTACGCACCCGGCTGGCCGCCGCCGGCCTCGGCCACGTGCGCGTCCTGCCCACCCATCCCGACAAGCCCAGCGACTTCGCCGAATGGTGAACCGCCAAAAGGCAAACTACGAAAAACGCGAAAGACGCGAAATGGAAACGGAAATCCTTTTCAAGAATGAAAGCTACAGGATCATGGGGGCTTGTTTTGAAGTCTATAAAACCATGGGCTGTGGATTTCTGGAGGCCGTCTACCAAGAATGCCTGGCCATCGAATTCCGGACACAAGGCATTCCTTTCGTCGAACATTCCCGGCTGGAGCTCAACTTCAAAGGCACGCCCCTGAAACAAACCTACGAACCCGATTTTCTTTGCTTCGGCGAGATTATCGTCGAACTCAAGGCCACCAAGCATCTGATCGACGATTTCCGGGCGCAAACGATCAATTATCTCAAGACTACGAAGAAACAGCTGGCGTTGCTCGTCAATTTCGGCCATTACCCTCAATTGGAACACGAGCGGTTCGTTAACGATCCCCTTTCGCGCATTTCGCGTATTTCGTAGTTTATCAAGGCTGTCATGCAAACGATCAAAGAAATTTTGTCCGCTCAGATCCGCGGCGCCTTCGCCGCGGCATTCCCCGATGCCGACCTGTCCGCGCTGAACCTCGACGCCATTCCCGCCGCCGACGAATCGTTCGGCGACTACCAGTGCAACGGCGCCATGGCCGCCGCCAAGCTCCTGCGCCAGCCCCCGCGCGCCGTGGCCGAGCAAGTCGTGGCCCACCTGCCGACGGGCGGCTGGATCGCCAAGGCCGAAATCGCCGGCCCCGGCTTCATCAACCTGACCTTGGCCGACGGCGCCCTCGCGCGCCATCTCGAAAGCGTCCAAGCCGACCCGCTCCTCGGCCTTCCGCAGCCCGGCGCCGGCAAGCGGCTCATCATCGCCTACTCCTCCCCCAACGTCGCCACGCCGCTGCCCGGCGCGCCCAG
>CAYTEK010000087.1:6802-12320 GCA_964436715.1 uncultured Verrucomicrobiota bacterium
CATCGCGGCGACGGGGCCACGCCGGTCGCCACCCTCATCATGGGCTACCGTAATTCCCCCGAGCGCGCCGCGCTCGCGGCGGCGCCGGTGGACGAGCTGCAGCGCGTCTACGTGCTCTCGCACCAGAAGTGCGAGGAAGACCCCGCGTGGAAGGACCAAGCCCGCGCCGAACTCGTCAAGCTGCAGGCCGGCGATCCCGAAAACCGCGCCTTGTGGCAGCAATTCATCGATCTTTCGCTGGCCGAATTCAACCGGATCTACGGCCGCCTCGGCGTCGCCTTCGAGCTCGTCCGCGGCGAGTCGTTCTACAACGACGCCCTGCCCGGCGTCGTCGCGAAGCTCCAGGCGCTGGGCCTCGTGCGCGAAAGCGAAGGCGCGCTCGTGGCGTTCCTCGAGGAAGAGAAGCTGCCGCCCTGCATCGTGCGCAAGTCCGACGGCGGCTACAACTACGCCACGACCGACGTCGCCACCGTGTTTTCGCGCGAAGCCGAATTCCATCCCGACGGGATCGTTTACGTCACCGACGAGCGCCAGCAGCTCCACTTCCGCCAGTTCTTCGCGCTCGCGAAAAAGGCCGGAGCGAAGACGCCGCTGCGGCACATCTGGTTCGGCCTGATGCGCCTGCCGGAAGGGTTGCTGTCCACGCGCAAGGGCACCGCCATCAAGCTCGACCTGCTTCTCGACGAAGCCGAACGGCGCGCGTTGGAAATCGTCCAGCAGGCCTCCCCCGACATGCCGGCGGAGCAGCAGCAGGCCGTCGCCCGCGCCGTGGGCATCGGCGCGGTCAAGTACGCCGACCTCTCGCAGAATCCGCAGTCGGCCGTCACCTTCACGTGGGAAAAGGCGCTGGCGATGGACGGCAATTCGGCGCCGTACCTCCAATACGCCTACGCGCGCATCGCGTCCGTCATCGACAAGCACGCCGAGCGCTTCGCGGAATGCGACTGGCGCCGCGAGCCGATCGTCCTCGACGTCCCGCCCGCGCGGCGCCTCGCCGTGCGCCTCGCGCGGTTCGCCGACGCCGTCCTCGACGCCGCGGAGCAGGAAAAACCGTCGCTGCTCGCCGACGCGCTGTACGACCTGTCGCAGGCCTATTCCAGCTTCTACCAGAACGTGCCGTTCCTGAAGGCCGAAGCCGGCCTGCGGGAAAGCCGCGTGCGCCTGTGCGACCTCGTCGCCAAGGTCCTGCGGCGCGGCCTCGCGCTGCTTGGCATCGACACTCCCGATCGAATCTGAAAGGATGTTCCGCATGAAATCGACACTTGTTCGTTTGGTCGCCGTCGGCTGGCTCGCGGGCGCCTGGGGCTGGGCCCGTCCGGCCGCGGCGGAAGAAGATCCGCACGCCGCCTCCGCGGCCCTCTTCGTGGCCAACTGGAACGTGGAAAACCTCTACGACTGCGAGGACGACCCCGACAACGACGGCGACGACGAATTCCTGCCCAACAACCCCACCACGCGGTGGACGCAGGTGCGCTACGAAACCAAGCTCGACAACCTCGCGCAGGTGATTTCCGGCATGAACGGCGGCCGGGGCCCGGACGTGCTCGGCATCGAGGAAGTCGAAAACGAAGACGTGGTGCGCGACCTGGTCGATCGCCTCGCGATCAAGTCCTACGGCGTCGTCCACGTGGACTCGCCCGATCCGCGCGGCATCGACACGGCCATGCTCTTCAATCGCGCCCGCTTTTCCCTGCTCGAATCGCACGCCTACAAGATTCCGCTGAAGTGGGGCGAAACCCGGGACGTTCTCCATTCCGTCCTCGAAGACCGCGACGGAGAGAAACTCCACGTGCTGGTCAACCACTGGCCATCCCGCGGCGGCGGCATCGAGGCGTCCGAACCCAAGCGCGTCGTCGCCGCCCGCACGCTCGCCAAGGCCATCGAGCGCATCTACCGGCGCGAACCTGCGGCGCGCATCGTCGTCCTCGGCGACTTCAACGACGAACCTTCCGATCGCTCCATCCGCGACGTGCTCGACGTGGAATTCTATCCCGCGGACTCCGGCCAATACGATCCGGCCAAGATCTACAATCTCGCTTCCGGCAAGGCCCAGCAGGGCTGGGGTTCCTTCTACCACGCCTACGACGGCAACGTGGAATGGCGCATGTACGATCAGATCATGGTTTCCGGCGCCCTGCTCCAGAACGCCGGCAGCGGCCACAGCGAGGTTTCGCTGTGGGTCGACAAGCCCGCGTTCATGGTCGAAGAGCACGGCCGGGACAAGGGCGCTCCGGTGCCCACGTTCGAGAACCAAGAAGACTACGAAGGCGGCTACAGCGACCACTTCCCCGTCGGCGTCCGGTTCGCCCCGGCGGCGGACGCGACCGCGGCCGCACCGGCGGAACAAGCGCCGGCAACCGCGCCGGAAGCGCCGGCTGCCGAAACTTCGGCGCCGGCCGTCGTCGCGCAAGAAAAGTCCGCCGCGCCCGCACCCAAAGCCACGTCGGCCGTCCGGTCCGAAGCGCCCGCCAAGAAGCCGGCGGCGGCGAAACGCGCGCCGGTCGCGCCGTCGCGGCCGACGGTGACTGACGATCCGGTGTATTGGTAGGCGCCGGCCCCGGCGTCGAGTCGTCTCAGAACTTCCAGTTCAGCGCCGTCGTCGTCAGCAGGTCGTTGGCTTCCTTGTCGTCCGCCGGCTGGTTGTCGTAGCGATCCTCGACGGTGAAACGCAGGCTCAGGCTGCCCGTCAGCACCGTTTCCAGGCCGATTTCGACGTTGACGAAATAGACGGCGGAGTCCTCGAGATTCTGCACGAATTCGACGGACTCCCAGACCTGCAGGTCGTCCGCCACCAGGATTTCCAGATACTGGGCCAGCCGTCCCGCGGCGAATCCTTCCTGTTCTCCGCCCTTTTTCTCCGCCACGTAGCCGGGGCCCGCTTCCGCGCTCAGCACCGTCCGTTCGGTCCAGATGAAATGGCGGCCGAGCGACAAGCTGCCCCGCACGCGATAATCCAGGTCGGCGATGCGGTCGCGATGCGCGTTGCCGTCCAGCGCCGCGTAGACCCGTTCCGTCAGGCGATGCTGGAGCTTGCCTTCCCCAGTGGCCTCTTCGGCGTCCTTTTCGCCGTCGCTCTCGCCATAGCGGCCGGACGCCTTGAGGAACAGGAAGTTCGTCTCGGTTTCCCGCGCGGCGCTGGCCGCTCCGGTGCAGCGCATGGCGTCGCTGTTGCCGCTGGCGGTGTTCACGCCCACTTCCAGGCTGCGCTTCCAATCGCCGTCCTGCTTCGGCGCGGATTTCTTCGCCGGCATCTTGTGCACGCGGCCGGACATTCCGAACTTGGAACTGCCGGCGCCCTTGAAGGCATCCTGCATGTCGGAACCGCGATAGGCCGGTTCTTTTTTCTTCGGAATCGGCGTTTTCTCCGCCGTGGCCGCGGCGGCCGCGTTCGTGGTCGTTTGCGATTCGCCGGAAACGGCGGCGTTCGTCGCGCCGGTCGCCGGCTCGTTGGTGGCGGCAACGGCGACTTCGTTGGTCGCGGCCGGTTCTTCCGCGGCGGCGTCCCGCGCCGCGCAAGTGGCGGCAACGGCCCCAAGCAGCCACGCCGCCAGCAGTCCGGCTCGTCGGGCGGATTCGATTGGGAATGCGTTCATGGCCGCGCACCCTACGCAGGCCCTTGCGCGGCGTCAATCCGAACCGGCGGCCGTCACGGAATCAGGAAAGGATTCGTGTCGGCGATGAATTCGTTGGTGTTGGTGACCCCATCGCCGTCCAGGTCCTCGGTCGGCCCCGTCCCCGGATCCCCGGGCGTCGCGTTGTACTTCAGCAGAAACGCGTCGTACGGCGAAGGCGAAGGCACCGCATAGGGCGTGATCGTGATGTTGTCGAAATTGGCGCTCTTGCCCTCGACTCCGGCGATGGCCCGGATGCGCACGTAGATCGGTTGGCTCACGTACACGTCGGCCGAATAATAGGTCAGCGCGGTCACGGCGCCGGCTTCGACCCGGCCCACTTCGACCCAGCCGGAAGCCAGCGCCTCGCTGATTTCGATGGCCAGCGTCGGAGCGTTGGTGCCGTGCGTGCCGTAGGGGCCGTACCACAGCGAGACGGTCCCGACGCCGTTGGACATGACGGTGCTCTGGAGCGTCATCGTCTCCTCGCCGTCGGTGGGATCGAATTTCAGGCGGGCGGCCTTGGACCCGATCATCAGGTCGGCCGCCGAATCGGTGCCGATCAAGATGCCGGTCAGATTCCAGACCTTGTTGCTCAAGGTCACGTCCGCCGAAGCGTAGCCGGACTTCGACCCGTCTTCGAAGGTGCAGATGTAGGCGCCGGCCGGCGGCGGCGCCACGTAGGCCGTCACGGAAATGCTCGCCGTGCCCGTCGTGGCGCCGTAGACGTTGGTGGCGACGACCGAAAACACGTAGGTGCTCGGGCCATCCGTCTGCGCCGCGACGAAGGTGAAGTTGGTGCCGGAGAGGCTGGCCGTGCCCGCGTAGTTGCTCGGCAGGAGCGTCCAGCCGGAAATGCCGCTGCCGGCGGGACTCACGCCGACTCCCAGCTTTTGGGTGTAGGTCGCCATGATGCTGTAGGGCGCGGCGGGACTGAAGGAAATCACCGGCACCGGCGCCACGTAGGGCGTCACCGCGATCGTCGTCGTGCCGGTGGTGGTGCCGATCGAATTGGTGGCCACGACGGACACGGTGAACGTCTTGCCGTTGTCGACCGAAGCCGGCGTGAAGGAAAACATGCCGCCCGTCAGGCTGGCCGGCCCCGAATAGGCCGGCGTCATGCTCCAACTATTCAGGCCGGCGCCCGACGGCAAAATCGACACCGCCATGGTGAAGACGTTGCTGACCGGCGCATTCGTGGTGCCGTTGGGATTGAACGAAACCGCCGGCACCCCCGGGCCGGCGATGGTGACCCCGTCGATGCCCACGTTGCCCCCCACCTTGGTCACGTAGAGGAACCGGACGTAGCGGGAAGAGGACGACAACCCGTTCGTGAATCCGGTGGGCGTCGTCGGAATGACGTTGTTCGTGCTGGTGTAGGTCTTCACGTTCGTCCAAGTCGAACCGTTCACCGATTCCTGAAGGCTGAACACGTAGGCGCCCGACAGGGTGTTGGCCCGAATGTAATAGACGACCGTGCTGGGCGCGCCACCGAGATAAATCTGAATCCAATCGCCGGTGGTGTCCAGTTTCGCGGCGCCGCCGCCGCCCCCGTCGTAGTTGTCCGCGTAGTCGGTTCCCAACACGTTGGTCGACCAACCGGCGGGCAAGGCCGTATTTTTCCAGGGGCCGGAATAGGTGGTCGGCAGGGAGGCCTGGCCGAACGTAGCCCCGCCCGTCGCCAGCAGGAAACCCAATGCCAAAATGGTTGTTTTCTTCATGGCGTTCGCTCCCGGTACAGTTCTCACCGCTTTCAATTTACCGTTTTCCGCGAAAACCAGCTAGTCGAAAGATGGCCAGATGGCGCTCGCGCGCCATTCGGTGCCGGCACAAGCCAAAAGCCGACGACTGGCGGTGGGGGGGGGGGGGGGGGGGGGGGGGGGGGGGGGGGGGGGGGGGGGGGGGGG
>CAYTEK010000088.1:0-314 GCA_964436715.1 uncultured Verrucomicrobiota bacterium
GATGCCCAGCAGGTTCGTGTACACCGTCAGCAGCGGCATCATCACCGCCAGCGCCACCAGCCGCGGCATCATCAGGTAGCGCAGCGGATCGATGCTCATCACGTCCAGCGCCGCGATTTCCTCCGCCACCGTCAGCGTCCCCATCTGCGCGGCCATGGCCGACCCCACGCTCGCCGCGATCACCAACCCCGTCATGAACGGCCCCATCTCGCGCAGCATCGAGATGCACACCAGCGTGCCGATGTTGTTCTCCTGCCCGTAGCGGCGCAGCTCCAGCCCCACCTGCAGCGCCAGGATCATGCCCGTGAACAGCG
>CAYTEK010000088.1:324-12183 GCA_964436715.1 uncultured Verrucomicrobiota bacterium
CGCCCAGGCTCTTGATGCCCACCTGGTAGAGCTGCCGCATCACGTCGTCGCGGTTCCGCCGCGAGAACAGGTGCGGCGTCTGCGCCAGCGCCCCCAGCAGCATCAGCAACGCCTGGCCCGTCCCCTGGCAGGCCAGGATGATGCCGCGGCCCGTCGCCGCGAAGACGGTCGGCGGCGGATCGAAAATCTGAGGTTCGCGCGTGATCATGGTTCTTTCGCGTCCGGTCCGGCCGGCGGCGCCAACCGCACCCGGCCCAGCCACAGGAAACGCACCTGACGATTTGTAGCCGTTCGGTCGTAGGCAATCAATCCTTTCAGCACCGACCAGCGCCGGGCCGCGTCGCCCGCCGCCCGTTCGTGGCGCCAGAGGGGGAAGAGCGTCGTCGCCCGCGCGCCGTCGGCGCGCCGCGCGTCGCGGACCAGCCCCCACAGCGCGTCGAGGTCGCGGTTCGCCCCGTGCACGCGGCAATCCAGCACCGTCCACAGCGGCGCCCAGCTTCGCTCCACCGGCGGCGGCTGGCCCGCCGGCCACAGATCCAGCAGGCGCAGGCGGTAGGTCTGTTCATCCAAGTCGTATTGCCGGGAATACAGCGGCCAGAGCTTCGCGCGCTGGGCCACCACGCGCGGCTTCTTCGGCGCCGGTTCCGCCGGCGCCGGCGCCGCGGCAACGGCTTGGGGCGCGGGCTTCCGGCCCGTCGGCGGCGGATTTTCCGTCTGGGTCGTGCACCGCCACAGCGGCATCAGCAGCCAGCGGGTCTGCTTGCGGAAACCCCACTCGTTCACGTCGCGGAACGCCAGCGGCCACAGCCAGAACCGCCGTTCCAGCGCCCCGTCCCGGCGCCGGCCGCACAGCGGCCAGACGTACAATTTATCCCGCACGCCGGTTTCGCGCACGAAGAACGGCCACAGCACCACCGTGCGCGTCAACTGCTCGCTGCGGACGTGCTGGAAGAACGGCGGCAAAAACAGCCAGCCCCGCTGGCTGTTCAGGTTCACCCGCCCGCACAGCGGAAACAGGATCCACGCCGTGCCGTGCGCCTTGGGATGCACGTAGCGCGCGTGCGTCCAGAACGGCCACAGGATCGCGGTCTTCTCGAATTGCCGCACGTTCTTCGTCCACATGTAGAACGGAAACACCCGCCGGCTTTCCAGGTGGTGGTCCGGCGACGTCGTCCGTCCATAGATCGGCCAGAGCACGTCCGTCGTTTCCACGTCGTTGATCCGGCTGTGGATCCACAGCGGCCACAGCGCGAATTGCGCGCGATCGCGCCCCAGGAAGTTGCCCACGGAGCCGCCCAGCGGCCACAGCGCCGCATAGCCCCGGCCCGCGTCGTCGCGCCCGTGGAACCACAGCGGCAGCGCCCAGCAGCGATAGCGCGACCGCGGATCCGTCCGGTCCGCGTCGAAGAACCACGTCAGCAGCACCCGCCACGACTTTTCCTTGCCGAAGGTCTTGCCGGCCGCCAGCGGCCAGCAGAAATCCCACGCCGCCTTGTCCGCCGCCGGATCCGTCGCCCGCGCCCACAGCGGCCGCGGAAACGCCATCAATTTCTTGCCGTCGGGGCTTTCCGCGTTCTCCCAGAACGGGCCCGCCGCGCGGAAGCGATCGTTGCCGTCGCCATCGACGATCCACGAGGCCAGCGGACCCCAATCGGCTTCCGCGATCCACGGCGCGGGCTCGGGGGAGGGCGTATTTTCCGGCTCATCGGCCCACGCCGGCGCGCCGGCCGCCGCCCACAGGAAAACCCAACTTTTCCACAGCGTGGAAAAAAGTTTTCCACGGCGTGGAAAACTATTTCTTCCTCCAACTTGATCATTGGATATTGGACGTTGGATATTGGATATTCGGCTCCGCCCCGTCATGTCAGCAGCCTTCCCCGCCCCGGCGTTCCCACGAACTTCCCGCCGCGCACCATGATCTCCCCGCGCACCGTCACGACTTCCGGCGCGCCGACCACTTCGAAGCCCTCGTACGGATTGTAATCGACGTCCAGGCTCTGGGTCTTTTGCGAAATCGTCCGCTTCGCGCGCGGATCCCACACCACCAAGTCCGCGTCGAACCCCGGCGCAACCGTGCCCTTGCGGCCCCACAGGCCGAAGATCTTCGCCGGATTTTCCGCCGCCACCTCCACGAAGCGCTCGAGCGAAATCTTCCCGCCGACCACGCCCGCCGTGTAGGCCAGCGCCACGCGCTCCTCCACGCCCGCGAGGCCGTTGGGGATCTTCGTGAAATCGCCGCGGCCCAGCGTCTTCTGGCCGTTGAAATCGAACGGGCAGTGATCCGTGCCCAGCGTGTCGATGCGGCCGTCCGCCAGCGCCGCCCACAGCGCGGCCTGGTCGGATTTTTCGCGCAGCGGCGGCGACAGGATCCACTTCGCGCCTTCGAAGTCCGGCCGCTCGGCATACGACTTGTCGAGCGTCAGGTATTGGATCATCGTTTCGACGTAGAGGTGCTCCAGCTTGTCGCGGAACCGGTCGGCCATCGTGAGCGCTTCTGCGCAGCTCAGGTGCACGACGTACGCCTTGGCGCCGACCGCCGCCGCGAAGGTCAGGAACTTGCAGACGCCTTCCGCCTCGACCATCGGCGGCCGGCTCGGTTCGTGCCACTCGGGGCCCGTCTTGCCTTCCGCCAGCAGCTGCTGCTGCAGCGCCGGAATGAGCTCCGCGTTCTCGCAGTGCGCCATCACGACCAGGTCGTGCGCGGCCGCGAATTTCAGCACGCGGAACAGATCCTCGTCGCCGATCGCCAGCGCCGGCTTGTAGGCCAAATAGATCTTCAGCGATTTCAGTCCCCGCGCGACCAACCGCTCGAGCTGCTTCTGCAGCTCCGCGTCGAACCGCCGCACCATCAGGTGCAGGCCCACGTCGCACGAGGCCTTGCCCGCGATCTGCGCTTCCCACGCCGCCCACGCTTCGTCGAAATCCTTTTCCCGCCCCGCCCCCGCAAAATCCATCAGGCACGTCGTGCCGCCCAGCAGCGCCGCCCGCGTGCAGTTCGCGAAGTCCGACTTCGCCGTCACGTTCACCAGCGGCAGATAGGCATGCACGTGCGGATCGATGAACCCCGGAAACACCAGCTTGCCCGCCGCCTCGACCACCGTCGCCCCCGGCGGCGGCGCAAGGCCCGGCGCGACTTGGGAAATCGTCTCCCCTTCGCACCACACGTCCGCGACGCACCGCCCGCGCGCCGTCACCACCTCGCCGCCGCGGATCAACAGGCCCATGAACGTTCCCCCGCCTATTTCTTCAGGACCTTGACGATCCGGTTCTTCGCATCGACCTTCACGACGGTCGCCTTGAATTTCTTCGCCTCGGCGTCGTCCATCTCCGCGTAGGCGATCACGATGATCGTGTCGCCTTTGTAGGCCAGGCGCGCCGCCGGCCCGTTGAGCATCATCTGGCCCGTGCCGCGCTTGCCGAGGATCGCGTAGGTGATCAGCCGCTCGCCGTTCTGCAAATTCAGCACCTGGACCTGCTCGCCCGGAAGAATGTCCGCCGCCTCCAGCAGGACGGGATCGATGGCGATGCTCCCCTCGTAGTCGAGTTCGAGCCCCGTCACCGTCGCGCGGTGGATCTTCGATTTCAGCATGGTCCGTTGCATGGCGGTTCTCTCCAATGAAAAACCATACTTTATCCCAACCGCCCCCGCCACTTCAAGAACCGAGAATCCCCTTTTCCCCCATGCGGTTAGGCGCGGCTCACGGCGCCGGCGCCACCGCCCGGTCCGCGCCGTCGCGCTCGAAATGCGGATCGTTTTCGTCGAAGCGGAAAACCACGTCCTGCTCCCGTTCCAGATCGAGCCGCGCGTTGAAATCCTCGCGGGCGTCCGCGGCGAACGCGGCGGCCGCGACGTCGGTGACCAAGTGGGAACTGCCGTTGACGCGGAACTTGTATTCGTGGCGCCCGGGCCCCAGCTGACGCCGGGTTTCCCAGATGCCCCCGCCCGTCCGCTCCAACGGCACCGCGCCCTCCCAGTCGTCGATGAAATCGCCCACGAGTTCGACCTGGTCGATGCGGGCCGGCAACCGGATGCGCGGCAGGACGCGCCGGATCTCCGGCGGCGTTTCCTCGTCCGGAACCAGTTCGGCGGACGCGTAGGCGCGGTCGTAGGCGGGCGCCCACAGGCGGACCTCGTAGCGGCCGACGGGCAATTCGATCGCGAAGCGCCCGGCGTCGTCGGTCTGGGTTCGCCACGTGCTGAGCGTCTCCGCCGCGCCCGGCGTCGTCGGCCGCGCGCGAATGCGGACGCTGGCGCGCACGGGACGACGCCCGTCCCAGGTCTCCACGACGCCGCGCAACGTCCGGCGCAGCGCGGCCTGTTCCGCCGCCAGCCGCGCCGCCAAGCCCGGACAGCTTTCCTCGACTTGCGCCTGCCAGGCCGCGGCCTGCGGAGCCAGATCCGAGCGCGCGGCGGTTTCTTCCGCCGCCAGCCGCAACAGTTCGCGCGCGGCCTTTTCGCGGATGGGCGCAACTTCTGCCGGCGCGTTCTCCGCCGCGGCCCGCAGCACGTCGAGCTGGCGCGCCGCGGCTTCCGCCCGGCGGCCCAGCCGGTCGAGGCACAATCCGGAGCGCCAGCGCGCGGCCTGCGCCAGGCCGGCGTCGGCGGCTTGCGCCGCCTGCTCGTACAGCGCCAAGGCGCCGGCCACATCGCCCCGCCCGCATTCGAGATAGCGCGCGTTTTCGTAGAGCTGCCGCGGCGTCTCCGCCGCCGCCGCGAACGCCCCCAGCAACGCCAGACACCAAATTCCGAAAATGGACGCGCGCGTTTTCATCGTTTGAACTCGTAGCCGTGGGTGCGAACCGTCCGGAGATGCTCGGGCCGCCGCGGATCGCGCTCGATGCGCTGCCGCAACGTGGTCACGAACCGATCCACGGTGCGGTCCGTGCCCGCATAATCCGCGCCCCACACGTGGTCCAACAACTGCTCGCGCGTGAACGCTCGGCCCGGATGCAGCACGAAATATTCCAGCAGCGCGTATTCCCGCGGCGTCAACTCCACCGGCCGTCCGCCTTCGCGCAGAATCCGCGCCGCCACGTCCAGCTCGAAGCGGCCGAACGCGACGCGCGGCGCCTCGCCCCGCAGCGTCGCGCGCAGCAGCAGGGCCTTGATCCGCGCCACCAGCGCCTCCATCCGGAACGGCTTGCGCACGAAATCGTCCGCGCCGAGCTGGAAGCTGAGCAGCTCGTCCTCGTCCGCGGTCTTCGCCGTCAGCACGATGATCGGCACGCCGCAGTTGCGGCGGCGCAGCTCCTGGCACACGTCGAAGCCGTTCCGGCCCGGCAGCATGACGTCGAGCAGCACCAGATCGGGCCGGCCGTCCTGCGCCGCGCGCAGCGCCGCGTCGCCGTCGCCCGCGGACAGCACGGCGAACCCGTGGTCCGGCAGCGCGATTTCCAGCGCCGTCCGCAGCGGCAGGTGATCCTCCACCACCAGGATTTTCTTGCGCGCGCTCATGGCCGTCCTTCCGGCGCCGGCGCCAACGGCAAATGGATTTCGAACGTGCTGCCCCGGCCCGGCGCGGAGCGCACCGCGATGGTTCCCGCGTGCGCGCGAACCAGCCCGCGACCGCTGGCCAAGCCCAGGCCCAGGCCCGGCCCGCGCGCCGCCCGGCGCGCGTCGCCGCGGAAATACGGCGTGAACAGGCGCCGCAGGGTCCGCGCGTCCATGCCGCGGCCGCGATCGCTCACCGCCAGCACGGCGGCGTTCCCGGAACGGCGCAGTTCGATCCGGACGTCCGCGGGCCCTTCGCTGTACTTCGCGGCGTTCTCCACCAGATTGCGCAGGATTTCGCCGAGCGCGGCGGCGTCGAAGGCGCCGGCGTACGATCCCGGTTCCAAGGTCCAGGCCAAGCGTTCCGCCACCACGCCCGTCTCGGCCGGCAGGCGCGCCACGATCCCGGCCACCAGTTCGTCGAGCCGCGTCGGTTCGCGCCGCACCGCCGCCGTGCCCGCGCGCTGCCGCGCGAAATCCAGCAGCCGGTCGCTGAGCCGCGCCAAACCGCGCACTTCGTCGCGCACCAGAAAACGCAGGCGGCGGTCGCCCTCCGGATCCGCTCCGTCCGCGCGGCGCTCCAAGGCATCCGCCAGCACGCACAGCGACGCGATCGGCGTCCGCAATTCGTGGCTGATGCGATCCATCACGTCGGCCTGCAAGCCGGCCAGGCGCAGCGAACGCCGCAGGTAGAAGCCGGGCGCCGCCAGACCGAGCAACGCCAGCGCGGCGGCGACGCCCAGAATCGCGGCGCGACCTTTCGTCGGCGAGCCGGCCAAGGCCGCCCAGACGGAAATCGGTTTTTCCCGATAGCGCAGCGCCCACGCGTTCAGCGGCGCGGGCAGCGGTTCGAGCAGCGCCGCATCCGCGTTCGCGTCCGCGGCGGCGGGCGCCGGCGTGGCCACCCAGGCGACCTGCCCGCCCCAGCGCCGCTCCAGCTCGCCCAGCCATGGTTCCGCGGCCTGCGCCCGCCACGCGTCCAGATCGATTTCGAACGCCAGCCAACCGCCGTCGGCCAGCGGCGCGCGCACGTCCACCATCAGAAGATCCGCGGCGGCCGATGCCGACGCGGCGGACTCGAACGCGCGCGCGCCGGAACCGACCGCGAACGGAAACGGCCCCGGCCCGCGCCGCCGGACGAAATTCGCCGCCGCACCGCGCGCGGCGGCCAACCGCTGGATTTCCCCAATCGCGCCGGCCATCTCCGGCGCGGCGTTCCCGGCGGCATCCGCCAGCCGTTGCCCCGCGATGCGCAACGCATCCAGATCCAGCTCCAGTCCCTCCCGATGGCAGATGTCGAGCAGCGCGCGCCGCCACCGCGCCTCCCGCTCGCCGTCGCCGACCTCCCGCGCCAATTCCGCGGCGCGCAGCAACGCCCAGACGGAGGGCGCCAACTCGCGAGCTTCCGCCAGCATGCGGTCGTAGCTGGCCAAGGCGGCGACCGCATCGCCCAAGCGTTCCTCGCATTGGGCCTGCTCCGCGCAAACGGACAACCGGACCGCTTCCGGAACGCGCGCTTCGGCCAAGATAGCTTTGTAAAACTCCCGCGCGCGGCGAGGATCGTCGGCCGCCCAGAGCGCGGTCCGGGCCTCTTGCAGCGCCGCCTGCGCCGGATGCAACGCGGACAGGCGCGGCAGATCGTCTCCGCCCGCGTCTTCCGGCCGCGGCCGCAGCGGCCGTCCCGCCGCATCGAGCACCAGCACCGTCCGCAGGCCGGCCAAGACGGCGGTGCGCTGCCAAGCGTCGCTCCAGAAGGTCGCGGCGGCGGGATCGCGCCCGCGCAGGGGGTCGCCGGCGCGGACCAGTTCTTCTTCCAGCCGAGCCTGCAGATTCCGGCCGGCATCCCGCACGTCGCGCCGCAACGCTTCCCGCCGCTGGGCCACCGCCGCGGCGTGCAGGCTGTGCAGGCTTTGCCACGCCAGAAACACCAGCAGCGCGCAGGGCACCGCCACGAACGCCCCCAGCGCCGCCATCAGGCGGCGAACGTCGCGTCGCGTGTAGAACTGCGGACTCATCGCGCCTTCACCATTGCACGCGAATATTACCGGATTGTTACCGAAAAAGCGGGCGAATCTTTTCCGCAGGTAACAATCCGGTAGCAAACGCCTGCCAGATTGTTCGCGGAAACAAGGAGAACTCCGCATGAAACGCATCAACCGTCCGTCCGTCGTTCCGCTCGTTCTGCTGGCCATGCTGGCCAGCGCCGCGCCCGCCGCCGCGGCGCTGGCGCGCGGCCCGTACGTCCAGATGGGCCACTTCACCAACCAAGCCACCATCGTGTGGCGCACGGACGCCGCCGCCGACGGCGCCGTCGACTACGGCCTCACGACCGACTACGGCGCGACCGCCGTCGGCGGCAGCGGCTACCAGCATGAAATCGCGCTGACTGGCCTGCTGCCCGGCACGACCTACTATTACCGCGTGCGCAGCGGCGGCGCCACGCTGGCGACGGCCAGCTTCCGCTCCGGCAAGGCCCCCGGCTCCGCCTTCCGCATCGGCCTGTTCAGCGACACCCATCAGGGGGGATGCGCCGCCATCGGCAACCTGCTCGCGCTGGCCGAACCCGACCTGCTCCTCGCCATCGGCGACATGACCGACGACGGCCTCTATTCCGATCTCGACAACAACCTCTTCTCGAAGATGGGCGCCGTCCTCGCCTCCGCGCCGCTCTACTGGACGCCCGGCAACCACGACGTCCGCGACGGCTTCGCCGCCTGCCGCGAGGCGTTCGCGCTCCCCGGCGACGAACAGAGCTATTCGTTCGAATACGCCGACGCCTTGATCGTTTCGCTCAACGCCGAAGACCTGCCGGGCACCGCTTGGCTCGCCGGCGTTCTCGCCGCTTCCTCCAAACCCTGGAAGATCGTGTTTTTCCACGAACCGGCCTATTCGCCCGACGGCGGCCACGGCGAAGAGGAAACCATCCGCGACCAATACGTGCCCGTCATGGAACAACACGGCGTGCAGCTCATGGTCTCCGGCCACAACCATTTCTACTACCGCAGCTCGCCGGTCAACGGCCTCGTGCAGCTCATCACCGGACCTTGCGGCAACCGCACCCGCGACGCCGGCACCGCCCCCTGCTATTCCCAATGGGTGGTCAACGGCACCGCCGCCCGCACGTTCGTCGTCGCCGATTTCGCCGGCACGGTCCTGCGCATCCGCGCCTTCGACGAGGCCGGCAACCTGCACGACGAAGCCGCCATCGACCGCGCCTGCCCCTTCGTCCTCGACGGCGAACTGGACGCGGCCGCCGCCCAAGTCACGACCCGCGGCGGCGGCCAGACCCTCTGGGCCGCGCAATCGAACAACTATCTCTACGTCGCCACGCAAGACGCCGGCGAAGGCGACGATGCGTTCCTTTTCCTGGCCACCGCGCCCGACGCCCTCACCAATGCCGCCCCCTGGGGCAAGACCGGCGCGGCATGCGCCTACGATGCCTTCCTCGCGGATGAAAACGACAACAACTACAGCCACGGTTTCGCCGAAGACGGCCTCGCGGCCGACGTCGCCATGGTCCGCACCGCCACGCCCTGGTGCAACGGCGCCGTGTTGGAAGGCGTGATCGATCTGTCCGCCTACTACGGCGGCAACGTTCCCGACTCGATCCAACTCGCCGCCGCCCGCTACGCCAACGGCGAGGCCGGCGCGCTCGTCGCGGCCTCCCAATGCCCCGCCGGCAACGGCGACGCCAACCTCGATCCCGACGAATTGTTCGAAATCCAGCTGGACGACGTCGTCGGCCCCGTCGGTCCCGCGCCTTCCGCGTCCTTTTCCCCGGCCGCGCCGGCAGATTGCGGCTCCCTGACCGTCGCCTTCAACGCCGCCAAGTCCGTTCTCGCCACGGCCGCCACGGTCTATGCCTTCCATCATTTCTCGACCAACGACGCCGATTGGGTCGCAACCGCCATGGACCGCACCGGTTCCAATACGTTCTCCCTCGCGTTCGCCGCCATTCCCGACGACGCTCCGCGATTCGAAGTCTGCTTCACCGACGGCAACAACTGGGAAAACCGCGGCGGCGCCAATTGGCAGGTCGCCATCCGCGACTGCGCGGCGCCGGTGACCGTGGACGGCGTCACCCTCGCGCCGGGCGTGCCCGTCGCCGGCCACGCGGTCGTCGTCACCTACGATCCCGCCGGGCGCCCGCTGGCGGTCGCCGGCGCGGTGAACGTCCACCACGGCTACAACCGGACCGAAGGCTGGACCGCCGTGCCCGGCGCGGCCATGACGGCGACCGGCGCCGCCTGGTCCTACACGTACGTCGTGCCCGTCGCCGCCCGCGAGATCTCTCTGTGCTTCAACGACGGCACCACGTGGGACAACCACGGCGGCGCCGACTGGATCTTCCCGGTGGCCGCGTCGGATCTGCCGCCGATCCCCGACGGCATCGCCGTCACCAACGTCGCCGTCGCCACGGTCCACGTGGACCACGCCACCGCGGCGTTCACCTTCCAGGGCACGGCGGGAACCAATCTGACCGGCTCGCTGCATTGGACCAATTCCGCCACCGGCCAAAGCGGCGTTTTCGACCGCCACGATTGCTGGAGCCAGGCCGTGGATCTCGCCGTCGGCGAAAACGGCATCCGGATCTACGGCGTCGTCGCCGGCACCGAAGCCGGCATCTGCACCATCGCCGTGGACCAGGCCTCCGCCTACGCGTCCTGGACCAACGGCAGCGCCCAGGGCTTCGGCTGGAACGGCGGCTGGTCGTTCTACGTCGAGGGCACGAACGCCGGCCATTTCCTCGACGCCGCCTCGTCCAATTGCTCCGCCGGCGCTGCCGCCTTCGGCCTCTGGGCGAATTCCGGTTCCACCGCCCGTGCCCGGCGCGCGCTGGCCGCACCCATGCAGGCGGGCGATGCGTTTTCCTTCCTGCTCGACAACAACTGGATCCAGGACGGCGGTTCGACCGGCTTCTCGCTCGAAAACGCCGCCGGCGAAGCCCTGCTCACGTTCTACTTCATCGGCGGCGCGTTGACCTACCAACTGCAGGACGGCAACCCCGACATCCGCGACACCGACGTCTCCTGGACCGGCGGCGGACTCGCCGTCGCCTTCGCGCTGGAGGCCGCCGATCGCTACGTGCTCGACGTCAACGGCGTCTCCTTCACCGGCACGCTGGTCGCCGCCGCGTCCGGCACCGACGTCCGGCAGTTCCAAACCTGGAACTACGACTGCGGCCCCGATCCGGAGCGCAACGTCTACGTCAATTCGCTCGAACTCGTTCGTCCCGCCGCGGGCGGCGCGGAAACCTACAGCGTCGCCGAAATCCACGTCGTCCGCGCCGCGGACGCGGAAGCCGCGCCCGTCATCGCCGCGCTCGACGCGTCGGCCGGCGCCGGCCTGCGCTTCGGCCTCGCGGACAGCCTCGCCGGCGCCAGCTACGCGCTCTACGCCAGCGACGCGCTGTTCCCGACCCAGAATTGGAGGATCGTCGCCGGCACCGCGCAAACCGGCACGGGCGGCGCCCTCGAACTGGTCCTCACCAACGACTTGCCGGCTCTGCGTTTCTATCGCATCGGACGCACGCAACCCTGAGCCGGCATCCCGGCCTCCGGATTCGCCTGCAGAATCCGGAGGCCCCTTTTTTCCCCATGCGGTTAGGCGCGGCTCACGGCGCCGGCAGCGGCTGGCCGTCGGCGTCGAACCGCGGCGCGGCGACGACCGCCGGATGCAGGTAGATCGGCTGGCGCTCCTCGCTGGCGCCGCCCGCGAAAAACAGCCGCCCCACCCATGCGGCTTGCGGCGCGCGTCCGGCCTCCGCCCAATGCGCGTCCGGCCATTCCTTCCCGCGCGCGTCCGCCGGCAGCAGCTGCCAGTCGCCGACTTGCCGCACGACGCGCTGCGCGTCGCGCTCGAACCGCCCCGCCCAGATCGTCCCGCGCCGCGCGTCGCCCCACGCGACGACTTGCGCGACTTCCGGACGCTCGGCGAAGATTTCCGCGGCCAGCGCCGCCCCGCTCGACGTCGTCCACACGGGCTTCTGCGCCGGCAGCGCCCAGCCGTTGGCCGCCGTCACGCTCACCCGCAGCCCCGTGTACGAGCCCGGCCCGCGCCCGACCGCGAATGCGCCGACGGCGGCGAACGTCCACCCGGCGCCGGCCAGCAGCTCCGCCGCGGCGTCGAACAGCCCCTGGCTGCGGCGTTGGCTCGCATCCACGGACCGCGCCGCGACGACCGCGCCGTCCTCCAGCAGCGCCAAGCTCGCCGCTTCCGTCGAAAATTCCAGGGCCAAGACTTTCATGGCCGTCCAAAATGCCAGTTTTCCACGGTGTGGAAAACTTTTTTCCACGGCGTGGAAAAAACGGCCAAAGTTTTTCCACTCCATGGAAAAATCTCCGAAACTTTTTCCACTCCGTGGAAAA
>CAYTEK010000089.1:0-11027 GCA_964436715.1 uncultured Verrucomicrobiota bacterium
CACCATGCCCGGCGACGTCGCGCTGGTGTCGGTCTCCCTGCTGGTGATCTGCACCTTGGCGGCGGTGATCCCCGCCTGGCAGGCGGCCAAGCTCGATCCGGTGAGGGCCCTGCGCTATGAGTAGCCTCGTTCAAGCCTTCGACGTCCGGCGTTCCTTCGATCTGGAGTCGCGCACGCTGGAGGTGCTGCGCGGCGTGACGCTGGACGTGGAAGCCGGCGAAACGCTGGCCATCACCGGCATGAGCGGCGCGGGCAAGAGCACGCTGCTGCACGTGCTTGGCGGGCTGGACCGGCCGACGTCGGGCCGCGTGCTGTACCGCGGCCGCGACCTCTACGCCGCCGGCGACCGCGAACGCTCGGCCATCCGCGCGCGCAAGATCGGTTTCGTCTTCCAGGCCTACCACCTGCTGCCGGAGCTGACGGTGCTGGAAAACGTGGCGTTGCCCGCCTTGAGCGTGCCCGGCGCCTTCCTGCGCGGCGCCGCGCTGCACGCGCGCGCCGCGGAGCTGCTGGCACGCGTGGGCCTGACCGAACGCGCCGCGCACCGGCCCAACGAACTGTCCGGCGGCGAGCAGCAGCGCGCGGCGCTCGCCCGCGCGCTGATGACCGGCCCCGAGCTGCTGCTGGCCGCCGAGCCCACCGGCAATCTCGACTCGCGCACCGGCGAAGCCGTCCTGCGCTACCTGTTCGACCTCGCCGCCGAACGCGGCCTGACCCTCGTGATCGTGACGCACAACGAAGCCGGCGCCGCCCGCTGCCGGCGCCACGTCGTCCTGCGCGACGGCCTGCCCGTCGGCTGAAGCCGGTTCCGGCGTTTTCGGCCGCCGAAAAGGCGTGAAACGTTCCGGGAAACGTGCCAAATTGCATCTTCAAACCGAAGAGGTGCGTCCGCCATGAGCAAAGGAATGATCTTGGGATTGCTGATTCTGGCCGCGTTCATCGTCGTCCTGATCATGACGCGGGACAGCGTGACGGTGAACCTGTTCACGTTCAAGAAGACCCTGAACGCATCGTACGCGCTGCTGGCGGCGGCGGGCGTCGGGGTGGTGGCGGGAGCGTTGTTGCGCAAATGAAAACGACGGAAGCCTTGTTGGCGCGCGGGGTGAAGATCGCGGCCCCGGCGGCGGTGGAGATCGGCGACGAGGTGGATCCGGGCCGCATCGCGGCAGGCGTGGTGATCCATGCCGGCTGCAAGGTGTTCGGCGCGGCGACGAGCATCGGGCCCGGCTGCGTGCTGGGGCGCGAGGCGCCGACGACGGTGGAGGACTGCCAACTCGGCGAGAAGGTCGAGCTCAAGGGCGGCTATTTCAGCGGGGCGGTGTTCCTGGACGGGGCGGCGATGGGCAGCGGCGCGCAGGTGCGGCCGGGCACGATCCTCGAAGAGGGCGCCGAGATGGCCCACACGGTGGGCCTGAAGCAGACGATCTTCTTCCCGTTCGTGGTCGGCGGCAGCCTGATCAATTTCTGCGACGCGCTGATGGCCGGCGGCAAGAGCCGCAAGGTGCACAGCGAGATCGGCTCGTCGTTCATCCATTTCAACTACACGCCGCACGGCGACAAAGCGACGGCCTCGCTGATCGGCGACGTGCCGCGCGGGGTGATGCTGGATCAGGAGCCGATCTTCTTGGGCGGGCAGGGCGGTTTGGCGGGGCCGGTGCGGATCGAGTACGGCACCGTGCAGGCGGCGGGGCTGGTGTCGCGCCGGGACGTGCTGGAGCCGGGGCGCCTGGTGGTGCCGGAAGCGCCGGCGCCGGGCGTGAAGCCTTACGGGACGGGATATCGCTCCGTGGCGCGCGTGGTGCGGAATTGCGCCATCTACCTCGGGAACGTCGCGGCGCTGCAGGTTTGGTACGAGCAGGTGCGCCGGCCCTTGCTGGAGCGGACGCCGCACGGAAAAGCGTGTCTGGAAGGCGCGTTGAAGCAGCTGGCGGCCGTGCGCAAGGAGCGCTTGAAGCGCCTCGACGACGTCATGGAGAAGATTGGGAAGGAAAACCGGACGCAACTGTCCGCCGATCTTTGCCGCGAGCACGAGAAGCTGTGCGGCGGCTGGACCGCGGCGCGGGCGCGCCTGGCGGCCGCGGGCGACGTGGAGTGCGCCGAAAAGGCGGCCTTCCTCGCCGTTTGGAACGCGGCGAAGGAAGAATCGTATTTGGAGCGGGTGCTGGCGTTGCCGGCGGAAGCCAAGGCGGCGGGCACCGCGTGGTTGCAGAAGATCGTGGATGGAGCCGGTGCGCCGGCATAGATAGAGAATCGGAGTTTGCGATGGGCGAAAAGAAATTGTTCGGGACGGATGGCGTGCGCGGAGTGGCGAACCGCGAGCCGATGATGGTGGAAATGGCCGTGAATCTCGGCCGGGCGGTGGCGTACGTGCTGATGGAGCGCAAGGGCGGCAAGCGGCCGCGCGTGGTCATCGGCAAGGACACGCGGCTGAGCGGCTACATGCTCGAAAACGCGCTGGTGGCGGGGCTGTGCTCGATGGGCGCCGATGCGCTGCTGGTGGGCACGCTGCCCACGCCGGGCATCGCCGTGCTGACGATCGACCAAAAGGCGGACGCGGGCTTCGTGATTTCCGCTTCGCACAATCCGTTCCAGGACAACGGAATCAAATTGTTCTCGTGCGACGGCTACAAGCTGCCGGACGAAGAAGAAGCCGAGATCGAGAAGCTGATGGCCGACGGCAAGCTGCCGAGTCTACTGCCGAAGGCGGGCGGCATCGGCAAGTCGTTCCGGGTGGAAGATGCCTTGGAACGCTACATCGCGTTCTGCATCGGCACGTTCCCAAAGGATCTGGACTTGAAGGGCATGCGGATCGTGCTCGATTGCGGCAACGGGGCGACCTACAAGGCGGCGCCGGCGGTGTTCGAACGGCTGGGCGCGCACGTGACCACGTTGCACAGCACGCCCAACGGGCTGAACATCAATGCCCGCTGCGGCTCGCAGCACACCGAGGCTTTGCGCGAACAGGTGCAGGCCGAACGCGCCGACGTCGGTCTGGCGTTCGACGGCGACGGCGACCGCTTGATCGTCGTGGACGAAAACGGCGTGGAATTGTCGGGCGACCACATTCTGGCGGTCTGCGCACAGGATCTCAAGCAGCGCGGGCAACTGAAGGCCAACCTCGCGGTGGGCACGGTGATGAGCAACTTCGGGTTGCACGCCGCGATGCGCAAGCTGGGAATCGAGCTGGGCTGCAGCGCGGTGGGCGATCGCTACGTGCTGGAGATGATGAAGGAAAAGGGCGGCATCCTCGGCGCGGAATCGTCGGGCCACATGATCTTCCTGGACAAGCACACGACCGGCGACGGCATCGTGTCGGGCCTGCAATTGCTGGCGGTGATGCGGCGGACCGGCAAGGAGGTGTCGGATCTCGCGTCCGTGCTGAAGCTGTCGCCGCAGCACCTGATCAACGTGGACGTGGCCAGCCGGCCGCCGCTGAAGGATTTGCCGGGCGTGCAGGCCGCGATCGCGGCGGCGGAAAAGGAACTGGGCCAGGACGGACGCGTGCTGGTGCGCTATTCCGGCACCCAGAACATGTGCCGCGTGATGGTCGAGGGGCCGACGGACGACATGACGAAGCGCCTGTGCGAATCCATCGCCGCGGCGCTGAAGAAGGAAATCGGCTGAGTCCCGCGCGGGACCGGGCCGGCCGGCGGCAATCGCCGGGCCGGCCATTCCTTTAATCCGGGTCGGGGCGCTTCAGCCCATCAGGCCGGAATCGGGCTCGCGCGAGAACGCCAGATCGGCCACGCGAACCGTCGCCGCTTGCGCGGAACGATCTTCGATCACGATGCCGCGCTTCTCGATTTCGGCGCGGCGGGCGAGAACGCCGGCGGCGGCCTCGCGGTCGATCACGTAGACCATGTCGCCGCCGCGTGTGGCGTGCAGTTGTCCGTGGGAAATCGGCACGGCGGGGGTGGGGTCCTCGGCGAGCGAGGTGGCGACGGGTTCGGCCTTGCGCTTGCCCGCGGCGAGGAGCACGACGCACTTGGCTTGGTAGACGAGTTCCGCGCCCATCGAGATGGCATAGCGGGGACTGTCTTCCTTGCGGGCGAAATGGCCGTCGGCGACGGCGTTGGCGACGGTGTTGTCGTCGAGCTTGACGAGGAGCATCCCGTTGCCTTCGAACGGAATGCCCGATTCGTGGAACGCCACGTGGCCGCGCCCGCCGACGCCGACGACATGCAGGTCGATGCCGCCATGCCGCTGGATCTTCTGCTGGTAGGCATCGAGGATTTCGGCGCGCACCCAGCGAAGATAATCCGATTTCGCCTGGGGATCGATGACGATGGCCTTGCCCTTGTCGGCGCCTTGTTCATGCCAGTCGCCGGGGTTTGCCTGCAATTCGCGGATCAGCCGATCCTGTTCGACGAGGCAACCCCACGGCACGTTGGTTTCGATGAACTTCTTGCGCAGGAGACCGAAAAGTTCCTGGATCATGAAATAACTGTAGCTTTCGGGATGCAACGCGCGCATTTGGGCGTTTTCGCCGGGGAGGCCGACGTATTCGTCGAGGTTGAAGCTGCGGACGCGGGCGGCGTCCAGGCGGCCGGCGTTGAACGCCTTGGCGAGGTGCTTGTACAGGCCGGTGGGGGAGCTGCCGGTCGCGAGACCGAGGACGAATTCTGTTTTCATCGCCAGCGAACGGACCATGCGGTCCTGGACGAGACCGGCGGCGACTTCGCTCATGTGGTCGAAGTCGCGCGCGATGATTACCTGGTGGGACATGGGGTTCCTTGGGGTTGGTGGATTCAGAAACCGTTGCCGAGAGTGCTCCGGAGAAACGGGGAAATCAATTCGTTTTTGTCGCCTGGACGAAAATAGGCGACAAAACCGTCGGTAACGGCCGGCGCTCAGTAGATTTCGTCGCCTTCTTCGCGGGTGAAGAAAAGGTCGAGGGGATTGCGGCCGGAGACGGCCGTGGCGGCGGGATCGAGGAGAATGCGTTCGGCCTCGGCGCGCTCGGTTTCGGCGGCTGTTTGCAGGGCGTCGAGCTGGGCGCGGACGCCGGAAGCCTCGACGAGCTGCATGAGCTCGTCGAAAAGGAACGGCGAGCCGTACAGGAGCTGGCATTCGCAGAGGATCTTGCAGGCGACCATGTGCTCGAAGCGATCGAAGGCGAGCTGCTGGCGGACCTTGGACAGCGGCTTGAGCACGTAATCGATCTCCTCTTGGACGTCGGGGTGGGTGAGGAGATAGTGCTTCTGGCGGTAGATGGCGTCGTCGAGGGTGCGGCTCGCGGCTTCGGGCAGGTCGTCGGCCACGACGACGATGACGTCGAGATCGGAGCCGCGGACCATGCGGCCGGAACTTTTTTCGGGGCGCGGCACGCGGTGGGCCATCTGGTAGGTGACGTCGCCGGCGATCATGAAGGCGGCGTTGCGGAGATAGCGGTCTTCGTCGGGGAGGCCGGCGAGCGCCATGCAGACGCTTTCGCGGGCGAGCTCGATTTTCTCGCGGGAAATGGCCGCGGCGCGGCGTTCGAGTTCGGCCGCGCGGGTTTCGAGGGCGGCGGCCTGATCGTTCCGGCCGACGAGGACGTAGGTGAGGAATTCGCGGCGGATGGAGGGCGACAGGCGGGCGTAGCCGGCGACGGCGGAATCGAGCCGCAGGTAGCGCCGGCCGGTGCGGCGGAGCACGAGGCCGGGCGCATGGCAGGCGCGCCAGAGTTCGAGGACGTCGGCGAAGCCGCCGGCCGCGGCCAGTTCGGCGCCGGTGAGCGGGCCGCGTTCGGCGAAGATTTCCGCAAGGGCGGGCATGGGAGACAGCATAGGGGTTTCGCGGCGGCAGGGGGAGCCTTTTCTGCGGGGCGGAATGCGGCTTGCCCGGCCGGCGGAACGATGCTACAAGCGGCAAAGTCTTGCGAGATCAAATCGAGGCGAGCGGCGTGGAAACGTGGATGGACGAAGAAGGGCCGGGACGCCGGCCGGCGGCGCGTCCGGCGCGCCGGCGCGGGGCGGTGGGCTTGGCCCTGCCGATCGTCGCCGGCGCGGCGGCGGGCATCTGCGTGCCGGCGCCGCCGGCGCTGTTCTGGGGCATCGGGGCGCTGGGGCTGGTGCCGGCGGCCGTTTGGATTCGCCGGCGCGGGGCGGTGGCGGTCTTGATGCTGGCGGGGTGTTTCGTGATGGCCGCGCACGCGCGGCTGGCGACGGGGACGCGGTCGGCGCGGGCCTTGCCGGAACGCCTGGGGCGGCCGATGGAATACGTGCAGTTCGTGGCGGTGGCGCTGGAGGATGCCGCGCCGCAGACGGCGCAGCCCGGCCGGGCGGCCGGGGCGACGTTCGCGGCGCGGGTCGAAGGCCTGAACCGGGACGGCGCGTGGCGGCAGGCGGACGATCGCATCCGCGTCGTGCTGCGCGGTGCGCCGCCGGGCGGGCGCTGGCCGCGCTACGGCGAGCGCTGGCGGCTGCACGGCATCGTGCGCACGGGCTTGCCGCGGCGCTCGGGGCTGTTCACGCTGCCGGAAAACCAGGCGGTGGTGGACGGCGACCGCGCGTTCTTCCTGGACGCCGGCCGGGGACATCCGCTCGTGGCGTGGTGCATGGCGCGGCGGCGCGTCTGCCGGGAAATCCTGGGCCGCGGGCTGGAGGATTCGCCGGAGCAGCGCGGCGTGGTGCAGTCGCTGATGATGGGCTACCGCGAGGATCTGCCCAAATCCCTGCGGAAGGATTTCGCGGCCACCGGAACCGTCCACATCTTCGCGATTTCGGGTTCGCACGTGGCCATGGTGACGGCGCTGATCGCGGGGCTGCTGCGCGCGCTGGGCCTGCCGCTGACGCGGTGGTTTCCGATCCTGGCGCCGCTGCTGGTCGTCTACACGATCACGACCGGCGCGGCGGTCAGCGCCGTGCGGTCGTGCGTGATGGCCATCCTCATGCTGGCGGCGCCGTTCGCGAAGCGGCGGCCGGATTCGGTTTCGTCCCTGTGCGCGGCGGCCATCGTCATTCTGGTGGCGGCGCCGGCGCAGCTGGGGGATTTGGGTTTTCTGCTGTCGTTCACGGCCGTGGCCGGGCTGCTGGCGATTCCGCCGGTGCTCGACGCCGCGCTGGCGCCGTGGCTGCGCCGCGACGAATGGCGCCTGCCCGGCGAAGAGGCGCCCGTCGGCCGGCGCCTGCGCGAAGCGGCGTGGTTCGGCGTGCGCGGCTTCAACGTGACGCTGGGCGCGTGGATCGCCACCGCGCCGCTGACGGCCTATTTCTTCAATCTGGTCTCGCCGGTGGCGCTGGCGATGAACCTGCTCGTGGTGCCGGCGGCGTTCGTCATCCTGCTGGCCGGCGCGCTGAGCCTGATCTGCGCGCCGCTCGGGGATTTCCTGGCGACGACGTTCAACCACGCCGCCTGGGCGACCTCGTCGTTTTTGACTTGGTGCATCGCGTGGGCCGCCGACGTGCCCGGCGGACACTGGTTCGTGCGGACGCCGCCCGGGGCCGGCATCATGGCCGGCTACCTCGTGCTGGCGGCGACGGCGACGATGGCGCGCCGCGCGCGCGGCGCGCTGGCGGCGGGATTGCTCGTTCTCGCCGCGCTGACGCTGGGCTGGGGCGCGCGGGAAGCGGCGCGGTGCCGGATTTCGGTGCTGGACGTGGGCGAGGGCAGCGCCGCCCTGGTCAAGGCGCGCGGCGCGCATTTCCTCGTGGATGCGGGGTCGGAATTCCGCGCGCCGGAGACGGTGCGGCAATTGCGCGCCGAAGGCGTCGACCGGTTGGACGCGTTGATTCTCACGCACGCCGACGCGCAGCACGTCGGCGCGGCCGTGCGCTTGCTGGGCGAGATGCCCGTGCGCGAGCTGTGGGTGCCGGCCGTGCTGTGGCCGTCGCCGGGCATGAAGAAGACGCTGCGCGCGGCGGAAGCCGCGGGCGTGCCGCTGCGCCGCTTGCGCGCCGGCGATGCGGGCGATTGGCCCGGCGGCCTGCGCTGGGAAGCGCTGTGGCCGCCGGAAAAAATGGCGGCGGCGTGCGCGGACGACGCCGCGCTGGCGGTGCGGGTGGCGCGCGGCGGCGCGGCGGTCTTGCTGGCCGGCGATCTCGGCGCCGCGCAGGAAGAGGCGTTGGCCGGCGGCGGCGCGGGAGTCGCGGCGGGCGTTCTGGTGGTGGGCCGGCACGGCGACGCGGCCGCGACGTCCGTCGCTTGGCTGGATGCGGTGCGGCCGGCGGCGGCGATCGTCAGCTCGGGCGAGCATGCGGATTCGCGGCATCCGGACGAGTCCACGCTGGCGCGCCTGGAGCGGCGCGGCATTCCGGTTTGGCGCACGGATCGGCAAGGCGCGATCCAAGTCGAGCTGGACGCCCAGCCGGCGCGTTGGCCGGAGCGCGGGTGGCGGATCCGCGCGGCGCTTCCGTAGGCGCGCGCGGTCAGCGGACGATGGCTTCCGGCGCGGTTTCGAGCAACGGCCGGATTTCTTCGTCCGGAATCGGCGAGCTGTAGGCCAAGCGCGCTTTTTCCGCCATGCGGGCGGCCAAGGCGTCGCCTTCGCCGGAGAGGCGGATGTCGCGGAACACGCCGGATTGATAGGTGCGGATGACGGCTTGGATGGAATTGCCGTTGAAGGACGTTTCGAGGTAGCGGAGCGCCTTGCCGGGCTGGTTGAGCCGCGCGGCCAGTTGGGCGGCTTCGAGAAACAGCGGCTGGTCCGCCGGTTGGTTCTTGAGGAACTTCTCCAGCATGTTCAGCGCCTCGTCCGTGCGGCCGACCTGGGCGAGCAAGGTGGCCTGCAGGCGCAGGGCGGTGGCGTCGTCGGGCCGTTGGCCGAGATATTGGCCCAGCCGCCGGATGGCCCGCGCGGGGTTGCGGTCGGAAATGGCGCAGAGGGCGAGATTGTACAACGCGGGGGGGGAGCCGGGACGGATTTGGTCGGCGGCATGGAATTGGGCGGAGGCTTCCTTCATGCGTTTTTGCTGGAGATAGGCGGCGCCGATGTCGTTTCGGATTTCGGCGCTTTCGCCGGCGATGGCCATGGCCATGCGCAGGCTGGCGACGACCAGTTCGGGGTCGTTCTTTCCGGACAGGCCGCGGGCGAGAATCAGCCAACCGTTCAAACCGCGGGGAGCGGCGGCCAGCTGTTCCAGTTGGCGCCGGGTGGCGTTGGCGGAGGGCACGCACTTCCAGCCGGCCGGGGCGGCGGCCGCCGCCGGGGTTTCCGTCGCCGCTCCGGCGGGGCGGACGCGGGCGGAGGCGGCGCGTTGGTTTTTGCGGCTCCAGTCGAGCTGGGCGTATTTCACGGCCAGCATCAGCAGGGCGAACATGAGCGCGAGGCCGATGGCGGTGGCGATGGCGAGGCGAATGGTGTGGGTGCGCAGGGACGGCTGAGGGGGCGTCAACGGATTGCGGGCGGGCCGATAGCGTTCGCGGGGGGGGATGGCGTTGGCCGACGGCGGAGCGGCCGGCGGGGTTCGCGGCGCGCCTGGGGGAGTTGTCGCTGAATTCGCCATGTAATCGACAATCATAAAGAGTGGCGGAAACAAGGGCAAGAGCGGAGTGCGCGGTCGATTTTCGATGCCAAGACGGGCGAACTGGGGCAAGATGCGCCGCAACATGTCCGGATCGTGGAAAAAACAGATGGCGCTGATATGGGCGTCGCAATTCCTGTCGATCATGGGATTTTCGTTCGCGCTGCCGTTCGTCGCCTTCTTTCTCCAGGAAGACCTCGGGGTGGTGCGCCACGCGGAACTGCAGATGTGGGTGGCGTTGTTTTCGGCATCGACCGCGGGGACGATGGCGGTGGCGGCGCCGCTGTGGGGGCTGCTGGCGGATCGCTAGGGCTAGCGGAGCAGGCTGCTCCGGGCCAACTTGGCGGGCGCGGTGGTGATGTCGCTGATGGGGGCGGCGCAGACCGCGGGCACGCTGATCGTGTTGCGGTTGCTGCAAGGGGCCTTGACGGGGACGATGACGGCGGCGCAGGCGTTCCTCGCCGGCGAGATGCCGCACGAGCGGCGCGGGCTGGCGGTCGGCGGGCTGAGCGCGGCGGTGTTTTCGGGCAGCATGGCCGGGGCGCTGCTGGGCGGTTTCGTGGCGGAGTGGCTGGGATATCGCGCGGCCTTCGCCGCGTCGGGCGTCTTGCTGCTGCTGGCGGGGCTGCTGGTGCTGTGCTGCACGCGCGAGACGGCGCATCGCCGCGTGCGCAAGCCGGAGGAGGGGACGGACAGCGCGCGCATTCACTGGCGCTCGCTGCCGTCGGCGCTGTACGGGGTGCTGGCGCTGATCGGCGCCATCGCCTTCGTGCGGCAATCCGACCTGGCTTTTCTGCCGCTGCTGGTGCAGGACGTCCACGGCACGCTGGATCGCGCGGCGCTGTGGAGCGGCGCCTTGAACGCCTGCGGCAGCGTGGCGGGGCTGCTGGCGGGGCTGGCGACGGGCTGGCTGTCCGACCGGATCAATCCGTTCCGGCTGGTCGTGGTGGCGGCGCTGGCGGCGGCGGCGTTCAGCGGCTGGCAGATGGTCGTGGATTCGTTCGCGGTGCTGTTTCCGGTGCGGTTCGGGGCGGTGTTTTTCGCGGGGGCGCTGGAGCCGGCGCTGAACGCGTGGCTGGCCAAGCACGTGCCGGAGGCGCGGCAGGGCGTGGCGTTCGGGCTGGCGAGCACGACGCGCTCGATCGGCTGGGCGGCGGGGCCGATCGCGGCCGGGGCGGTGGCGCTGGTCAACCTGCGCGCGGTGTTCGGCTTTTCCGCCGCGGGCTTCCTGGCGCTGGCGGCGCTGTTCGCGCTGGCATTGCGCGCCCGCGCGAAAATGGATACAAAACCGGCATGAGCATCACCGACCCCCAATGTCCCTATCCCGAGACCGCCGACATCCACACGTCGGCGGACGAATACGCCACGCGGTTTTCCGGCGCCGCCGGCGAATGGATGCTGGCGGTGCAGGAGCAGATCGCGCGGCGCCCGCTGCGCGGCTTGGCCGGCGCGTCCGTGCTGGACGTCGGCGGCGGCCACGGGCAGCTGGCGGTGCCGTTGGCCCGCGACGGTTGGAACGTGACGGTGCTGGGCAGCGACGAATCGTGCCGGCACCGCGTGCGCAGCGTCGTGGATGCCGGCGCG
>CAYTEK010000089.1:11037-12156 GCA_964436715.1 uncultured Verrucomicrobiota bacterium
GCGTGCCGGTTCGTCGTCGGCAACGTGATCGCGCTGCCGTTTCCGGACAAGTCGTTCGACGTGGTGCTGTGCTTCCGGCTGCTGACGCACTGCGAGCGTTGGCCGGAGCTGGTGCGCGAGCTGTGCCGCGTGGCGCGCCGGGCCGTGATCGTGGACTATCCGACGGGGCAGAGCCTGAACGCGGTCGCGCCCGCCCTGTTCGGCGCGAAGAAGAAGTTCGAGAAGAACACGCGCACGTGGGCGTTGTTCCGCCACGCGCAGGTGATCGGCGAATTCGCCCGGAACGGCTACGCGCCGGCGGCGACGGGCAAGCAGTTCTTCCTGCCGATGGTGCTGCACCGGATGCTGAAGAGCCGGCCCGCGTCGGCGGCGCTGGAAGCGGTCTGCCGCGCGCTGGGGCTCACGCGGCTGTGGGGGTCGCCGGTGATCGTGCGGTTCGAGCCGCGCGGCTGATCAGCGCGCGAGCCACGCCAGCCAGGCGTCGAAGCCCGCGCCCGTCTTCGCGGACGTCTCGAGGATTTCCGCGCGCGGCGCGGTCTGCCGGATGGCGGCCCAGGCCTGGGCCCGGTCGAAGCCGACGGCCTCGGCGAGATCGATCTTGCTGACGACCACGAGATCGGCGCGGCGGAAAATCACCGGATATTTCAGCGGCTTGTCCTCGCCTTCGGTCACGGACAGCAGCACGACGCGCTTGTCTTCGCCCAGGTCGTAGGACGCGGGGCACACGAGGTTGCCGACGTTTTCGATGAACAGCACCTCGAGGCCGGTCGCGTCCAGCCGCTCGAGCGCGTGCGCCACCATGTGCGCATCGAGGTGGCACGTCGCGCCGGTGACGATCTGGATGGCCTGCGCGCCCGCGGCGCGGAGGCGGTCGGCGTCGTTTTCGGTCTGCAGGTCGCCGACGATTGCGGCCGCGCGCGGCATGGCGCGCAGGGTGCGTTCGAGCAGCGCGGTCTTGCCGGAGCCGGGGGAGGAGAGCAGGTTGAAGGTCTTCAGGCCCTTGGCGCGGAACCAGCCGCGGTTTTGGTCGGCGAAACGCTGGTTGAGTTCCAGCGCGGGCTTGCGCACGTCCACGCTGCGGGTCGGCGGCGGGGGGCCATGGCCGGCGCCGTGGACGTG
>CAYTEK010000090.1:0-970 GCA_964436715.1 uncultured Verrucomicrobiota bacterium
CGCGGCGACCGGCGCGGGACGCGCCGGTTCCAGACGCGCCGCCAACGGCAATTCCTGCTGGCCCAGCGGTCGCGGCGCGACCGGTTCGGGCGCGGCTTCCGCCGCGACGTCCACGCGCGTCTGGCCCATTTGGCGCGCCTTGTCCTGCGCCGCGGCGATTTCCTGCGCCTTGCGCTGCATCTCCTTCTTTTCCTGCGCTTCCTTCATCTTGCGCTGCAGGCCGGAGAACAGGCCGGGTTTCTTCTTGGGATCGCGAATCAATTCGGTCTTGTCGTCGGAGACGCCCGCGAAATGCAGATAGGCCTCGATGAACGGTTCCGCGTCCAGTCCCAGGTATTCGCAGTACAGCCGATAGAACCCCTTGGCGTAGGTCGGCGCGATGAGCTTGGGATAGTCGTCCCGCTCCATCGCATCGACGACCAGCATCTTGAGATGGGTGGCGGACGCCGCTTCCGTCACGGTGATCCGCATCTTCTCGCGCGCGTCCTTCAACTGCCTGCCCAAGCCGCTCATGTCGCCATCCTATGCCTGCGGATTTTCTTCGTCGCCGCCGCCCGCATCCGCCGCGGAACCGAAACCGTCCAGATCGAACAGGATTTCGCGCGGCTCCGCTCCGCGCGAGGGTCCGACCATGCCTTTTTCCTCGAGAATGTCGATCAGCCGCGCCGCGCGGGTGTAGCCGATCCGCAGGCGCCGCTGGATGGACGACGTGCTCGCCCGGCGCGTCATGCGGATGACTTCGATCGCCTGCTGGATGAGTTCTTCGTCCTCTTCGGGGGCGTCGGGCAGCCCCCCGCCGCCGGCGGCGCGTTCCTTCGCGGTGACGCGCGCGTCGCACCGCGGCGGGCCCTGCCGCTGCGAATGATCTCAATGCTGTCAATGCGGGGAGAATGAACGGGAAAAGTTCTTTCCACGCCGACGTTGTGCGCCACGCGGCGCACGGTGAAGGTTTCGCGCACAGCGCCGTTCT
>CAYTEK010000090.1:980-1523 GCA_964436715.1 uncultured Verrucomicrobiota bacterium
TCCGCGTCCTTGGTCCATGCGCGTTGCGCGCGCACCAGCTTGTTCGCGCCGGTCAGCACCAGCATGTCGCCCTTGCCCACCAGCTTGTCGGCGCCTTCCTGGTCGATGACCACGCGGCTGTCGTTCTTCTGCGCCACCTTGAAGGCGACGCGGCCGGGGATGTTCGACTTGATCGTGCCGGTGATGATGTCCACCGTCGGGCGCTGGGTGGCGATGATCATGTGGATGCCCGTGGCGCGGGCCAGCTGGGTCAGCTTCTGGATGCGCGGCTCGATGTCCTGCTGCGCGGTCAGCATCAGATCCGCCAGTTCGTCGATGATGATCACCCAATACGGCAGGCGGTCCGGCAACGGTCCTTCGGCCGCTTCGTCCGGCGCCGCCGGCGGCAGCTCGGCCGCGTTCGCGCCTTCCTCCTCCGCGGGCGCGGCGGGGACCGGGGCGTCGAACAGCGCGGCTTGCTCGGCCGTGGGCCGCTGGTTGCCCGCCCGGATGTCGCGGACCTTCGCCCGGTGGAACAGCTTGCGGCGCTTCGGCATTTCCTGG
>CAYTEK010000090.1:1533-11999 GCA_964436715.1 uncultured Verrucomicrobiota bacterium
GTGACCACCTTTTTGGCGTCCGTGATCACGGGCGTTTCGAGGTGCGGCAGGTCGTTGTAGCCGGAGAATTCGACGATTTTCGGATCGATCAGGATCAGGCGCAGGTCTTCCGGCGTGCGGGTCATCAGCAAGCCGGCCAGAATGGAATTCATGCAGACCGTCTTGCCCTGGCCGGTGGCGCCGGCGATCAGCATGTGCGGCAGCGCCGCCAGGTCGGCCATCAGCACGTGGCCGCCGACGTCCTGGCCCAGCGCGAGCGGCAGGGCCGCCTTCGACGTCGTCCACGCCGCGCTTTCGAACAGCTGGCGCAGCACGACCGGCGCGGCGGAGCGGTTGGGCACTTCGATGCCGACCACGCCCTTGCCGGGGATCGGCGCCTGGACGCGGATGCTGTCGGCCTTCAGCGCGAGGGTGATGTTGTTCGCGAGGTTGCCGATCCGCTCCACCTTCACGTTCGCCGCCGGCAGCAGTTCGTAGCGCGTCACCACGGGTCCCTGCTCCACGTGCGTCACCTCGGCTTCGATGCCGAACTCCGCCAGCGTGGCGCGGATGATATGGATCGTCTTCTCCAGTTCGTCGGCGCCGGCCCGCGCGCCGGCGCCTTCGGGAACGGGCTGCAGCAGCGTCATGGGCGGCAGCGACCACTTCGGGGCCGGCCGGTTCGCATCTTCCGCGGCCTGCTGTTTCGCGGCCTTCTCGGCTTCGGCCCGCGCCTGCTTCGCCAGGCGTTCTTCGGCGGCTTTCTTGTCGGCCTCGGCCTTCTGCTGTTCCGCCAGGCGCTTGAGGAACGCCGCCTTGCGGGCGGCTTCTTCCTGCTCGCGTTCCGCCGCTTCCTCGCGTTCGCGGCGCACGCGTTCTTCCGCCTCGCGCTGGCGCGCGGTCGTCTTTTCCTCCTGCTCGCGCTCGCGCTGCAGGCGGCGGTCTTCCCGTTCCTGGACGCGGCGCTCCTTCTCCAGCTCGCGCTCCAGCTTCAGGCGCTCGCGTTCCAGCAGCAGCGCTTCGCGTTCGGCCTGTTCCTGCGCGGTGCGGTGCTGCGCCGCGCGTTCCTCGCGCCGCTCCTGCCAGCGGTTCCACGCATCCACCAAGGCGCCCCACAGTTCCAGCGGATGCGTCTGCGAAACGAAGAACAAGCCGCCCACGATCGTCGCCAGGCTGATGATCGCCGCTCCCACCACGCCCAGGAAATTCGCGATGAACATGCGCCCCAGGAAAAGACCGGCAAACCCGCCCGGCATCTTGTTCAGGTTGAAGCGCTCGGGCGAGATCTCGTTCCAGAACGGCATCTGGAGGTCCATGAGCACGCACACGCCGCACAGGACGCCCAGCATCCACAACACGCGCGGCCAGGTCCGTTCGCCGGACTGGAAAATCAGCCACAGCCCCCAAATCGCCAGCAGCAGCGGAAACAGGAAACCGCCCAAGCCGAACAGGCGGAACACGCCCCACGCCGCCCACGCGCCCACGGGACCGATGTAGTTCACCGTCGATGGCGCGCCGGACGCCCAATCGGAGGTGTCCTTGGCGTCGTAGGACGCCAGCGCCAGCAGCAGCAGGATCCACACCCCCTGCATGAGGATGCCCAGCGCCTCGCGGCGCACGTTCGCCAACTTGCCCTTTTTGCCTGCCATATTTGTTTATATATAGCAGACTTTTTTCCCCCAATGCAATACTTCGCCGTCCGCCTTCGCGGATGCGGTTCGGCGGCCAACGGCGGCGCTCAGGCCGGGCGCGGGCGGGCCAAGGCGCGGGCCAGGCGCGGCAGCGCCGCTTCGTCGCGGATGTTGTGCTCCATCAGCTCGCGCACTTCGTCCACCGCCGCCACCCGCTTGGCGGCATCCGCCAGCGACAACCCCGCGGCCTGGGCCGCGATGGCCGCCGCATCGTCCGGGAAGTACTCCGGCGGCGCGTCCGGAGCGACCGCGCAGGCCAGCACGTCGCGCTGCCACAGCTGGATCGTGCGCAGGATTTCCTCGCGCATCTCCTTCACGCGGGCCGCCACGCGACCTTCCACGACGCCCTTGGTCGCCCGGGTCAATTCGGCGCCTTCGCCTTCCCGCGCGACCGCCGCGGCTTCGGCGCGGGCGGTTTCTTCCGCTTCGGCCAGTTCTTCCAGCGACCGCAGCGGCGCCGTCAGCCGATCCGTCCACGCCAGCATTTCGCACGCCTGCCGCGCCGGCGGATTCCGCAGGAGTTCCACGACGGTCGCCAGCCACGGCGAATCGGAAGGGCGCTCGTCGTCGCGCACGTCCACGAATTGCGCGCGGGAACGGATGGTCGGCAGCAGCGCCGCCGGCACGTCGGTCGCCAGGATCAGCAGGCTGTTCGGCGGCGGTTCTTCCAGCGTCTTCAGCAGCGCGTTCTGGGCGTTCGCGTTCAGCCGGTCCGCGAACAGGATCACCCCCGCCTTCCAGCCGCCTTCGTAGGACGTGAGCGCGATGGCCTCGATGAGCTCGCGGATTTCCTCGATGCGGATCTGGCGGGACTTGCTCTCCGGCTCGATCCAGCGGACGTCCGCGTGCGCATGCAGGTGCGCCGGATCCCGCACGCCGAACGGCAGCGCCAGCAGGCCTTCCGCGAACTCCGCGCCCGCGCCGCGCGGGTGGCCGGAGACGAGCACCGCGTGCGGCAGCCGCCGCGCGGCGAACGCCCGCCGGAAATTCTCCAGCGCCGCTTCAACCTTGCGGGAGGAACGCATCGCTCACCAGTTTCCAGACGTCTTCGGCGATCGGCTCCGCGTGCCGCATCGCGTCCACCTTGCGGAACCGTTCCGGGAAGCGGCGCGCCAGCTCGAGGTAGCCCTGGCGCACCTTTTCGTGGAATTCCAGCGCCTCGCTCTCGATGCGGTCGTGCTGGATCTTCTTGCCCACCTGCCGTTTTGCGCAGCGCTGCATGCCGAGGGTCACGTTGACGTCCAGCAGGATCGTCATGTCCGGCACCGCGGCGCCGATGGCGAAGCGGTTGATGGTTTCCATCAGTTCGACGGGAAATCCGCGGCCAAAGCCTTGGTAGGCCGTGGTGGAATCGGCGAAGCGGTCGCACAGCACCCATGCGCCGCGCTCCAGCGCCGGCTGGATCACGTGCCGCACCAGCTGCGCGCGGCTGGCTTCGAACAGCAGCACTTCGCTTTCCGGGCACGGATCTTCGCCCGCCGCGTCGTACTGCAGGATGCCGCGGATCGCCTCGCCCAGCCTCGTGCCGCCCGGCGCGCGGGTGCAGAGCACCTCCATCCCGCGCGCTTCCAGCTTGGAAATCAGCATCGCCGCCTGCGTGCTCTTGCCCGCCCCCTCGGGCCCCTCGAACGTGATCAGTCTGCCTCTGGCCATTTCAAAACCTCCGCGCGAATCCACCACGGATGACACGGATGTCACGGATGAGTGGATTCATTTCACAACCCGTTTCCATTGCAACTTGCCATACTTGAAGTTCAGCAACAATGCGAGGCGCAATCCCGTCTTGGCCAAGTATCCGGTCATCTGCGCCACGTGGTTTTCATTGAAAGCCGTTGCGACCTTAGTATCGATGATGACCAAATCGTCGACGATCATATCGGGGATCAGCGTGCCAATCGGCCTTCCCTTGTATTCCACCGGAAAAGGCTTCTGCTGGTGGATGGCATGGCCGCGTTCCTGCAATTCGATGACCAAGGCATTTTCATAGAGCTTCTCGTCCAATCCCGGCTTGAGTTCATTCAAGACCGCCATGGCCGCGCCCAAGATATCTTCGCTCAATTTCTCATGGATCAAATCATCCATATCCGTGCCATCCGTGTCATCCGTGGTGGATTCAGGCCTTTGTCGCCACTTGGCCCTTGGGGGTGTCCTTGACGGTCCAGCCCAGGGCGGCGATTTCGTCGCGCAGGGCGTCGGACTGCTTCCAGTCCTTGGCCGCGCGCGCGGCCTGGCGCCGTTCCAGCAGCGCCTGCACGGCCGCAGGCACGGCTTCGGCCGGCTTTTCCAGCACGCCCAAGGCGCCGTCCCAGCGCTTGAACATCGCCTGCACCGCCGCGGCGTCCGCCGGCGCCATGAGCTTGGCGTCCATCACGGCGTTGCCTTCGCGGATGGCGTCGAACAGCGCCGCCAGCGCGGCCGACACGTTCAGGTCCTCGTCCAGCGCGGCCTCGAACCGCTCCGCCGCCGCCTGCGCCCAGCCGGGCAGCGCCCCGGCCGGCGCGTTCCCCGCGACGTCCGCCAGCCGCATCGTGAATTCGTCCACGCGGCGCAGGGCGATGCGCGCGGCGTCCAGCCCGCCGAAGGTGAAATTCAGCGGCGCGCGGTAGTGCGTCGCCAGCAGTTCGTAGCGGACCTCGCGGCCGGTGTAGCCGCGCGCGAGCACGTCGCGCAGCGTGTGGAAATTGCCGCGCGATTTCGACATCTTCTGGCCGTCCACCATCAGGTGCGCGCAGTGCATCCAGTATTTCGCGAACGGCTGGCCGTTGGCGGCCTCGCTCTGCGCGATCTCGTCCTCGTGGTGCGGGAAGATGTTGTCCACGCCGCCGGTGTGCAGGTCGAAGCTCGCGCCGAGGTACTTCATGCTCATGGCGGAACACTCGACGTGCCACCCCGGCCGGCCGCGCCCCCACGGCGAATCCCAGGCCACGGCGCCGTCTTTTTCGTCCCACGCCTTCCAGAGCGCGAAGTCGGCCACGTTCTCCTTGTCGTACTCGTCCGACGCGATGCGGACGCCGGCGCGCATGCCGGCGCGGTCCAGATGCGCCAACTTGCCGTAGGCCGGCCACTTGGCGATGCTGAAATAGACCGAGCCGTCGTCGGATTGGTAGGCGTAGCCCTTGTCGAACAGCTTCTGGATCAACGCGATCATCTCCGGCACGTGGTCCGTCGCCGCCGGATAATGCTCGGCGGGCTCGACGTTGAGCGCGCGGACGTCCTCGAAGAAGGCCTGCTTGAAGACCGCCGTGAACTCGGCCAGCGGCTTGCCCGCGGCCTGCGAATCGCGAATGGTCTTGTCGTCGACGTCCGTCAGGTTCATCACCTGCGTGACGCGGAAGCCCTTGAACCGGAGCCAGCGGCGCAGCAGATCCTCGAAGACGTAGGCGCGGAAGTTGCCGATGTGCGCGAAGTTGTAGACCGTCGGCCCGCAGGTGTACATGCGGACGTGCCCGGGTTCCAGCGGCCGGAATTCCTCCAGCTGCCGCGTGAGGGTGTTCTGGACGCGGAAAACGCTCATGCCTCGCCCTCGTCCTTCTTGCGGCGCCGCGGCGGCTTGGGCGGCGGCTCGGCGCCCGCCGGCGGGGCGGCTTCGCCGGCCGGCACCCGGAATTCCAGCCGGTCGGCGCCGGCGACGACTTCGACGATTTCGCCTTGGCCGAACTGCCCGCGCAGGATTTCCTCGGCCAGCACGTTTTCGAGATAGCGTTCGACGGCGCGCCGCAGCTGGCGCGCGCCGTATTGCTTGTCGAAGCCCTTGGCCATCAGGAAATCGAACGCCGCCGGCTGCACGGACAGCCGGATTTCGCGCGCCTTGAGGCGCGCCGCCACCTTGCCGATCTCGATTTCCAGGATCGTGCGCACGTCTTCCTTCTGCAGCTGGCGGAAGACGATGACTTCCTCCACGCGGTTCAGCAGCTCGGGCCGGAAGCTGTGCTTGGCGGCCTCCAGCATCTGCTCGCGCAGCGTGGCGTAGTCCGCCTCCGCCGTGTGCCCGGCGAAACCCAGCCCCGCGCCCTTGCGCACGATGTCCGAGCCGATGTTCGAAGTCATGATGATGACCGTGTTGCGGAAATCGACCGCACGGCCCAGCCCGTCCGTCAGGCGCCCTTCTTCCAGGATCTGCAGCAGCATGTGCATGACGTCCGGATGCGCCTTCTCGATTTCGTCGAACAGCACGACGGAATACGGCCGGCGCCGCACGCGCGCGGTGAGCTGCCCGCCTTCTTCGTAGCCGACGTAGCCGGGCGGCGAACCCACCAGGCGCGAGGCGTTGAACTTCTCCATGTATTCCGACATGTCGATCTGGATCAGCGCGTCGGGGCTGTTGAACATGAACTCCGCCAACGACTTGGCCAGCAGGGTCTTGCCCACGCCCGTCGGGCCCAGGAAGATGAACGAGCCGATCGGCCGCCGCGGATCCTTCAGGTCCGCGCGCGAACGCCGCAGGGCCTTGCAGATGGATGAAATGGCTTCGGGCTGGCCGATGACCGTCTTCGTCAGCACGCCTTCCATTTCCAGCAGCCGCGCGGTTTCCTTCTGTTCCATCTTCTCGAGCGGCACGCCGGTCCACTTCGACACGATGAGGCGCACGTCCTCCTCGGACACCTCCACCACTTTTTCGGCGTGGTCCTTGCGCCAGGCCGCCAGCTCCTGGTCGAGCGCGGCGCGCGCGGCGCGCTCCGCGTCGCGCAGCGTCGCCGCCTCCTCGAACTTTTCCTCGCGGATGGCGTCGTTGCGCCGCGCCTGCAGCGCGACGATTTCGCGTTCCTTTTCCTTCACGTGGGTCGGCCGCGTCATGGTGCCGATGCGCGCCCGCGCGCCGGCTTCGTCGATCACGTCGATGGCCTTGTCGGGCAGGAAGCGGTCCTGCAGGTAGCGCGCGGACAGCCGCACGGCCGCCTCGACGGCGTCCGCGGCGTAATGGACGTGGTGGTGCGCTTCGTAGCGCCCGCTCAGGCCCTTGAGGATTTCGATGGCCTCCTCGATGGACGGTTCGCGCACCAGCACGCTCTGGAACCGGCGCGACAGCGCGGCGTCCTTTTCGATGAACTTCCGGTATTCGTTCAGGGTCGTCGCGCCGATCACCTGCAGTTCGCCGCGCGACAGCGCGGGCTTGAGGATGTTGGCGGCGTCCATCGCGCCCTCGGCGCTGCCGGCGCCCACGAGGCTGTGCAGCTCGTCCACGAACAGGATCACGTTCTTGACGCGGCGGATTTCGTCCATGACCGCCTTGATGCGCTCCTCGAACTGGCCGCGGTACTTCGTGCCCGCCACCATCAGCGCCAGGTCGAGCGAGATCACGCGCTTGCCTTGCAGCAGCTCGGGCACCTCGCCGTTCACGATCGCCTGCGCGAGCCCTTCGGCGATGGCCGTCTTGCCGACACCGGCCTCGCCCAGCAGCGCCGGGTTGTTCTTCGTGCGGCGGCACAGGATGCGCATCACGCGCTCGATTTCGTCCGCGCGGCCGATCACGGGATCCAACGCGCCCTTCTGGGCCAGCGCGGTCAGGTCGCGGCCGAAGGTCGCCAGCGCGGGCGTCTTGGAATCCTTGGCGCCGCGCATGCCGGGGCCGGGTTCCAGCTCGGGGCCGTTCGGCTCGCCTTCGGGCTCCTCCTTCGGGGCGCCGGGCTCGTAGTTCGGATCCAGCTCCTTCAGCACGGCTTCGCGGGTCTTGTCGATATCGACGTGCAGGTTGGCCAGCACGCGGGCGGCCACGCCCTCGCCTTCGCGCAGGAGGCCCAGCAGGACGTGTTCGGTGCCGATGAACTCCACGTTCATGGCGCGCGCCTCGGTGCCGGCCAGCGCCAGCACTTTCTTGACCCGCGGCGTATACGGCACGTTGCCCACCGTCTTCATGTCCGAACCGACGCCGACGGCCTTTTCGACCTCCAGGCGCACGGTCTCCAGATCCAGTCCCATCCGGCGCAGGATCGTCACGGCCACGCCTTCGCCGAGGGCGATGAGCCCCAGCAGCAGATGTTCCGTGCCGATGTAGCCGTGGTTGAACCGGTCGGCTTCCTGCCGCGCCAGTTCCAGCACCTTCTGCGCCCGCGGTGTGAAATTGTTCATGTCGTCCTCTTTCCGATCCGTCTGGCCGGCCGCCGCCCCAATTCGTTCCGCAGCCGCTCGGCCCGCGCCGCGTCCCGTTCTTCCCCGTTCAGGGTGCGGCCCACGGCCGCCTGCAAATGCGCGGGCTGGACGTCGAGCAGCAGGCGATCCACCTGCGCCAGCGCGATGCCCTTCGTGAATCCCAGCGCGATGCCCAACCGAAGTTCCGACAGCCGTTCCAGCGCCTCCTGCGTCGTCATCAGCCGCGCCGCCGTCAGCAAGCCTTCCGCGCGCGCCGCCAGGTCTTCCGCGAACGCCGCGCGTTCCCGCTTGAGGCGTTCGCGCGCGTTGCGCTCGTGGCCGGCGATTTCCTTCACGATCTCCTCGAGATCCGCCAGGATGCGCTCCTCCGCCACTCCCAGCGTCAGCTGGTTCGACACCTGGAACATGTGGCCCAGCGCGGCGGTGCCTTCGCCCCAGCGCCCGCGCACCGTCAGGCCGATCTTGCCGAGCCCGTTGGCGATCGGCTCCATCTCGTTCTGGAGCACGAGGCCGGGCAGGTGCATCATGGCGCTCGCGCGCATGCCGGTGCCGACGTTCGTCGGGCAGCTGGTCAGATAGCCCAGCGCCGAGGAAAACGCGTAATCCAGCTGCCGTTCCAAGACGTCGTCGAGCGCGTCGGCGTCGGCCCACGCTTCCCGCAGGGCCAGCCCGGGCCGCAGCGCCTGGATGCGCAGGTGGTCTTCTTCGTTGATCATGACCGCCTGGGTATGTTCCGCATTCATGCACAGCGCGGCTTCCGGCCGGTCCTCGAGCAGGTTGCGGCTGATCAGGTGGTCCTCGAACAAAATCTGGCGCCGCAGCGGCGAGGCGTCGGCCAGCGTTTCCTGCACGGGCAGCGCGTCGCGCGCCGCGGCCATCGTCCGCCGGCGCACGTCCGCCAGCACGGCCGCCGAGGCCTTGTCGGGGAACGGCAGGCCGCGCAGGTTCCGCGCCAAGCGGACGCGGCTGCTCAGCACGATGCCGTGCTCCGCCTGGTAGGCGGCTTCGTCGGGCAGGCGCGCGTTCACGGCGTCCCGCCTTCTTCTCGCGGCAGCGCCTTGATCTGGTCGCGCAGCTTCGCCGCCAGTTCGTAGTTTTCGCCCGCGACGGCCTTGTCGAGTTCCCGGCGGAGGCGGGCGGCTTCCACGGAACTCTTCAGGCGCAGCGACGAACGCTTGGGCACCTTGCCCAGATGCTGGTCGCCGTGCTGCAGCGACACGACCACCGGCAGCATCTCCGCCGCGAACACGTCGTAGCAGCGGTCGCAGCCCAGACGGCCTTTCTTGAGGATTTCCGTCCGCGTCATGCCGCAGGCCGGGCACGCGGCGGGCCCGGGCGCCGGGCGCGGCTTTTCCAAATCTTCCTTCAGGTGCGCCAGCTGGTCCTTGAGCTTTTCCATCATCCCGCCGAGGTCCATGGGACCACCGGACACGTCGATCCCTTTCTGGGCGGCGCACTCCTCGCACAGATGGAACTTCTCGGCCTTGCCGTCCACGATTTGCGTCAGGTGGACGGTGGCCTCGTTTTTATGACAGTTCTGGCACAGCATCGACCGGAAACCCTAACACCCCCGGACGTTCATTTCCAGCCACAAAACCGGCCCAGATTTTTGTGGCGCTCGACGGCGTTTCCGCCCTACACTCTTGGCCATGAAGTGGAAAGAGACCGCCGCCGCCCTCGGGACGCCGCTGAAGGCCTGCTTCGACCTGACCCTTCAGGAACGGCGTTTCCTGCTGGGGCTGCTGCTGCTCTTCTGCCTCGGGATCGGTGGCCGCTGGTACCACCAGCGCACCGTCCGTCCCGGTCCATATTCACCCCCGCCGGAGCACGTCGCGCCATGAACGATCCCAACTGCATCTTCTGCAAAATCGTCGCCGGACAAATCCCCTCCATCCGGATCTACGAGGACGCCGACGTCCTCGCCTTCATGGACATCGGCCCCATCGTCAAGGGCCACGCGCTCGTGATCCCCAAGGCCCACCACAATCCGCTCGCCGCCACGCCCGACGACGTGCTCGCCAAGGTGATCGCCGTCGTGCGCCGCGTCGCGCCGGCCCTGCAGGCCGGCCTCGGCGCCGACGGCGTCACCGTGCACCAGGCCCACGGCGCCGTCGCCGGCCAGGTCGTGCCCCACGTCCACTTCCACGTCGTCCCGCGCTTCAAGCACGACGGCCACCACTGGAACTGGACCCCGCACCCCTACGCCGACCTCTCCGAAGCCGCCGCCCTCGCCGACCGCATCCGCGCCGCCCTCAAGACCTGACGCCGATGGAAGTCCCCCCCTTCGCCGAAGCCGTCGCCCGCCTCTGCGCCCGCGATCCGCGCTACGCCCCGGAAGCCTACCTCTTCCTCCACGACGGCCTCCTGCGCACCCTCAAGGAAGTGCAGGACAAGGAAAAGAAGCCCCGCCAGATCAGCGGCGCCGAACTCGGCGACGGCCTGCGCCGCCACGCCCTCGCGCAGTACGGCCCGCTCGCCATGACCGTCCTCAACCGCTGGGGCCTGCGCACCACCCGCGATTTCGGCGAAATCGTCTTTCTGCTCCTCGACGCCGGCCTGCTCGGCAAGACCGACGAAGACAAGGTCGAGGACTTCGACGACCTCTACGACTTCGACGCCGCCTTCCGCGCGCCGTACCGCCCCCGGCCGGCGCCGCGCCGCCCGCGCCGCGCCGCGCCCCCGCCGCGCGAGGCCGCCGGTCCCCCGGCG